>NZ_CP033073.1:7756671-8085191 GCF_003675325.1 Streptomyces dangxiongensis | reverse complement strand
GCTGGAGTGCCTTGACGGCGAGTTGGTAACCGTCGGATCCGTCGTCACAGGAGGTGAGTCCACCGAGTCGGGTGCGGAAGACAACGGGTTCACCCTGGGCTGCGACGGTGTATCCGCGTCTGCGATACCAGCGCATGACCGGGAAGGCACCGATACGGACCTTGGCGAGAGCCAGGCGGGTCCCGTCAGCGCGTGCGGCGTGCTCGGTTTCCTCCAGCAGAGCCGTACCGATGCCGTGGTGGCGGTAAGGCTCTGCGACGGCGAGAAGCTCGATCTCGGTGAGTGAGTGGATCAGGCCGTTGCGCTGAGCCGGCGGATGTGCGCGCAGCCAGCGTATGGGCGGAGTGGCATACAGCATCCCCGCGATGGTTTCCCCGACCCTGGCGATGCGGCACTGTCCTTGACCGTAGGGCAGCGGGACACAGCCACCGTGCTCGTCGATGGCCGCGGCCAAGACCGCGGGCACCGCTGCACTGTCGAGGTGACTGCCGAGAGCAAGAGCCCCGAGGGCTGCTGCCGCATGTCCGTCTCCTCGCACAGCAAGGGCGATCGAGGCGGAGCCCCCACAGGCCTGTCCGGTCATGACCGCACCTTACGACAGGCTGGCCGAGGCCCTCGTCGAAGCGAAGACAGATACGCCCATGCTGCGCACTGGGCTGAGAGCGCACCGTGCACGCGCCTGCGTGCCCGGCCTTCGCACAACACTCGGGGGGTCGGCCGGGTGGCCGGGAGCGGTTCAGGCCGGCGGCTGAGCGCCGGTCATCGGGAGGCTGGAGGCTGCCAGGTACGGACCTCGAGGTGGAGAATACGGGCATCGGGCTGGATGCGACCGGTTTCGGTGAGCCACTGGTGGACGGCGGCGGTGACGTCACCGCCCGCGGCGTCGACCCGGCGGGCGAAATCGGCTGCGTCGAACCCGCGGGTCCGGG
The DNA here is from genome assembly GCF_003675325.1 of Streptomyces dangxiongensis. Lineage (NCBI taxonomy): Bacteria > Bacillati > Actinomycetota > Actinomycetes > Kitasatosporales > Streptomycetaceae > Streptomyces > Streptomyces dangxiongensis. The sequence goes on along the minus strand of NZ_CP033073.1, from coordinate 8,084,262 downwards.
CGGAGCCGTAGGAGCGTTCTTCGGTGTGGTCGGCGCGTTGGATCACATCCCGGCGGATCCCTGGTGAGTCGGTGCGGCTGCCGGAGGGGTGCAGGTAGCCGGTCCTGGCCAGGCGGACGGTGAACGCCAGGCGCAGACCGCGGCGGGCGGCTTCGGCGATCAGGGGCCGCAGGCGGGCGGAGCCGGAAGCGATGGCCTGGGCACCGACGCGCCCGGTGCCGGTGCCGGTAGGGGTGATCAGGACGGCTTTGCCGCGCACGCGGGCTCGGGCGCCGGAGGCGGTGGTGCGGCGCGTGATGTGACGGGTTGCGATGGCGCGGAGTTCGGGCAGGTCGGTGATGCCGCCGGCCTCGACAGCGGTGAGGACCTCGCGCAGGGCGGGGACGAAGGCCGCTCCCTTGTTCCTGGTGTAGAACTGCGACACCAAAGAGGGGTCCCGGTCGATGATGCGGGCGATGTCGCGTTTGGTGTACCCGGCCTGTTGGAGCCGGTCGGCCAGGCGGGCCGCCTCGTTCAAGGCTGTGCGGCCGGTGGCCTGGCGTCGGCGTCGGGGCGGCATCAGGACTCCTGGTTCGTGGTGAGGGCGGTACGTCCGGCGTCCCGCAGGCTGAGGAGCTCCTCCTCGCTGGTGGGGGCAGCCAGGGGGCCGGTGAGGTGGCCGCGCAGGAGGTAGTCGCCGGGCTGGTGGTGGTAGGGCCAGTCCTGGGCCTCGGTGAGGTAGAGGGCGTCGGTGCGGAAGGCGATGACGCTGCCGGGCGGGGTGTGCAGGGCACCCGCGTAGGCGTTGTCGTCGCGGTGGCGCTGGGTGAGCAGGGCGGCCCGGGCGCCGGACCAGATCGCGGCGGCCCATTCGGGATGGGCGTTGGGGTCGCGGCTGAACCCGGTGGGCTTCTGCCAGGTGATGCGTTCGTCGTCGAAGGCGATGATTTCGGCGTCCGCGGGGACGTCGCGTTCGGCGGTGCGGGGGGTGGTGCCGGTGACCATGCGGGGGCGCTGGGCGAAGGCGCCGATGCCGTACAGCAGGATGGAGCGCACCGCGCGGGAGGCGAGGTGAGCTGCGCGGGCCTGCTGGGCATCCCCCTGGAAGTGGGCCTGGGCGGAGAGGTTCGCCCAGGTCTCCTTGAGTTTCCTGGCCCAGTCGTCGAGGGGCTTGCCGTCGTCCCACAGGATGCCGTCCAGGATCTCGATCTTCCACGGCTGGATGGGGTTGGTCAGGGCGGTGTGGATCTCGGGGCCGCCTGCCCAGGTGGTGAAGGTGGTTCCGGGCTGGGCGGGGTAGTGCCACGCGCGGTCGCCGGGAGCGGGCGCCGGCAGCAGGCCGACGTGGTTCCAGGTGGTGGGGACGGTCACGCGGACCTGCCAGTGCCCGCACCCGTACAGGGCCCGCATCTGTTCCTTCTCACTCCACGCGGCGAAGGTGGTAGCGGTGATGCGGCGTGGGGTTCCGACGGGGGATTTCCATGTGTGTTTGGCGTAGGCGAAGGTGCGGTCGTACTCGACGAGCCGGGGCAGCTGCTCGGGGACGCGGGGTGGGGTGATCAGTTCGTTGCGGCCCTGACCTGCGGTGGCGTGCAGCAGGCCGCGGAGCTCCTCGGACAGGACGGGGAAGCCGTCGGCGTACTGGCCGCGGGTGGGGATGGTGCGCGTCCACAGGTCGCGGCCGGTCTGGGAGGGGGAGCCCATGATGACGGCGTCGCTCCAGTGGCGGCGCAGGGCCTGCCACAGCAGGACGAAGGCGTCGCGGATGACGGCGGGGTCGTCGCCGTCGGTGTCGAACCACTCCCCCACCGAGCGGATCTCGACATGCTGGTCATTGTTCTCGCGCTGGTAGCGGCCGACGGGGTTACGGGCGTGGACGAAGTGCCCGGCCATCCGGTCTTTGCCGCGGCCGGTGTCGGTACGCCAGCCTGGGGCCGGTGCGTTGAGCCAGGCGGCGACGGCGTCACGGAGGTAGGGGTAGCGGTCGGCTTCGCGGTGCCAGGGATCACCGGCGGTGACGTAGATCCGCTCCACACCCTCAGGGACGGCGTGGAAGACGGCGGTGAGGAGGTCCGCGGCCGTGGCGGCGCCGAGGTCGAGGTGGTGGGTCTGCTGGCGGTGGACCAGGACGCCGGTGGTGGTGTCGAGGAAGACGGTGGAACGGGCCTGCTGGGTGAAGTTGGGCCGGGTGGAGGCCAGGCCCGGTGTGTGGGTGAACCAGGCATCGCCGGTGGTGTCTTTGGGGATCGACGGAAGGCTGCGTGCTGTGGAAGCCGGCGGCGGTGAAGTCGGGTTGACGGGTTCGACAGGGTCTGGTGCGGTGGTGAGCCGCGGGAGGGCGGTGCTCGCCGCAGTGGCGATCGCCGCCTGCGGCTTGGCAGTCTCGTCAACGGGCCCGGCGGCGAGTGTTTCGGGGGCGGGGCCCTGGGGCTGTGGCTTGTCGGCTGTGACGGCGAGGCTGTCGGGTGCCAGGGCGGGGGCGACTGCGACGACGTCGGTCACGCTCAGTCCGGCGGCCGGGGCGATCCGCTCCGCCTTTGCCTTGCCGTAGGAAGCCAGCTGAGTGATGCGCTTGTCCCGGTCAGCCTCCAGCTTCGACAGTTCCGCTCGGGCTTTCTTGATCGCGTCCCGCACGGTGCGCAGTTCGGAGAGCGCGGCGTTGTAGCTCTGTGCGTCCATCGGGCGTCCTTGTTCGGTCAGCCTGCGGTATGCGTGGTGACGTAGGCGACTGCTCCGCCCGAGTGGGAGGCGAGCCGGGTGCCCAGCAGCAGCTTGGCGAGCCGGCGGTCGCCGTCCGGGCCGGAGGTGATCACGGTTTTCGGGGTGGCCAGGTCAGTGACGTAGCCGGCCAGTCGGGCGTCGGGAAAAGCATGACGGCCCTTGGTGTTCTTCTCCCATCGCTCCAAGCCTGTAAGGACGGCAACGACGTAGCCGGACAGCGTCACCGGCAGCACTCCCCCGGCTGCGACGCTCGCGGCGTCGCATCGCCACCAGCCGCGCAGTGCTTTGAGCAGGTCCTCGGGGGTAAGGGATGAAGCGAATCCGAGCCAGTCGCGACCGGGCTCGTGTGCTGGCTGGGCTGTATCGACCCTCAGCACAGCAACTTCCGGGGCTTCCAGTTGATGCAGCGGGGCATGACTGCGCTCCCGCAGAGCCTGGACGGTTTCGAGCGGAATCATCACGCGTACGCCACGGCGCGACAGGCCCGGCAGCAGTCCTGCCTGTACGAGGCGTCGCAGGGTGGTGATTGCGCAGCCGATTTCTTCCGCGGCCTGCCCGGTGGTCAGCAGCATCTCACCCACCCTTCATGCGTACTCTGATAACTGAGTTGGCATATGCAAAATAGCGGCGTAGCGGATCGAGGTCAAACGCTTCTTGGTGAGCCGCCGCGAGCACTGCTGGCGCGGACGGCGTGTGCTGAGCGAGCGAGTAGGCCTCGCTAGGTCGTGTCGGGGTCGATCAGACGTTCGGCGATCGTTAGGTCGGCGCCCAGTCCTCTTAAGGGCAGAGCATCCACGAAGTCGCCGAACTCGCTGCGTGTGTAGGTGATGTAGCTGCAGAGGCGAAACACGAAGTCGATCCGGCTGCCAGTGGTAGAGCAGTTGCTCCAGCAGCTCCGGGACAGCAGCGAGGGCAGAGACGCCGGAGCGGAAAAGCGTGGAGAGAAGGGGTGTTCTCCTTGGCGTAGTGCAACGCCGGTCACTGTACGCACGTCCGGTACAGCTCAAGATTCGAGGGCTCGGCTGCAGTCCATGGACTCGCCTCCGTCGTCCCGCTCAGTCGCTCTAGCCCCTAGTATGACGCTGGTCGCGCCAGTGGGGGCTGGTGCATCGACCAGGGAGTTGAGGATGGTGGCCATCGGTCTGTACTACCCCTACGTTCACTTCCGTGACCCGGCTTGGATCAAGGCTGCAGCGCTGTACATGCCGCGGCTCGCCCGTGTCGTTCCCCGCGGTTTCCGGGTGTCTGATCCCAGCGAGGTCCAGGCGCTTCAAGATGGCTTGGGTTTTGTAGAGAACTTCGACCCCGCTGACGCTGTCGAAGCCGCGTCTGCACACTTGCTTGCCACAGTGAACGCTCACGGGGATGAACTGGCGGGCGCCTTTGGCGTCGGACCGTACCGGGCTGGTGGGGTGAACGCCGAGCCTTCACCTCCCGGGTTCTCAGCGCACCTTACCCACTCTGGTAACAGCAGGCAGTTTGGCGGCCAGGGTCTTGCCGGCCTTTACCCCGGCGAGATGACGGCTTCCCTGCGCCAGGCCTTGGGGGACAGCGGTCTGGCCGTGCCGGCGATCCGTAACTCTGTAAGCGGGCAGTCCGGCACAGAATGGATCGGATTGGATCCGGCTGTGGCGTGGGTGTACAAGTGCGCTCTGACGGCCGAAGTCGCACGACGTACGGCCTTCATCCCGCTGACGGACCAAGTGGCCGCACACACTGCAGCGGGCCAGTGGGACGCTGATCGCATGGCGGCAGTTCTGCTGGGTGGGCCCTTGGGCTCTACCGAGATGCTTGATCTGACCAGTCGAGTCGGGGTTCTGTCCTTGCAGTACGTGCTGCCCGCCCGGCTGGCCACGGTGCCCGTGGACAAGATCGTGGAGCTGCGCACGAAGTATCAGTCGGAGTTCGTCGCCTACAGCGATGCGGTCCGGCAGACCGCGCAGAAGCTGCAGGAGAACGTGGGTGACATCCCCAGCCGACAGGCGCTGGAACTGTATCTGCGGCAAGCAGTACACCACGACTTCGAGACGAAGGTTGACGATCTACGCAAGGTGATGAACGGCATCGGCCTGCAGACCATCACCACGGCGATCAGCGCCAAGTTCGAAATGCCCAGCTCAGTTGCCCTGTTCAGTACAGCCGGCGCTCTCGCCAGCAGCATGATGGGCACCATGGCCGGGGCAGCCGGAACGACCGCCGTAGCCGCCTTCGGCCTCGTCACCGGCGCACGACGACAATCAGACCAGGCTGCGGCAGCCAATCCAACCGGCTTTCTGCTGCGCGTCGAACGCGGCCTGAAACCGACCACCTTGTGGCGGCGGATCCGGCACAGCTGTGGAGCCAGCCTCTGATGCCACCACGCTCTGGCTGGGCCGGCTTCCCGCACAGGACGCACGGGGTCCTCTTGAGGTAAGGCCTCCGATGGGGAGGCTACTACTCACACGCTTCTCTCAGGACCGTTGGCGTGCACGGCGGGCGCGGGCTGCAATGAGGTGGCAGGTTTCGGTGGCATGGGCGATGTCGTTTCTGTCCCAGGACCCCAGCCGGAACGGCCTGTCCGCGCCCGACAGGTGGGCGGGCAGATCATGGCGGATGTATGCCTGCAGGTCGGTGTGAATGCAGGCGGCGTCCAGAAGGAGGCGCGCCCAGTTTGGCAGTTCGGTGGGGAGGTCCGCTCGTGGGTGTTCTGGGGTGGCAGTGGTGAGCTGGGACAGCTGGTCGGTGCCATAGCCGGCCAGGGCTCGGATCGCGACGGCTGCGGCGTGTATGGGGTGGGCGATGCGGGTGTGGATGCGCTGAGCCACGATCTCGTGGTGGGGGCCGCTGGGGGTGTCTGGGTGGGTGTGTGCTGGCAGAGCAATGGCAGGCGGCCGGCTGTCGGTGGCATGGAGCCGGGTGGGCGTGCCGCGGGAGCTGGTGGTGATTTCGTCGGGCGTTCCGGCGGGGTGTCGGGGGCGTGGGGGCAGCTCGTACCAGGGTTCGTCGTGAGGGCCGGGAAATGGGGCGCTGTGCCACCAGGGGTAGCTGGCGGGAGGCCGAGATGAGGTGTCTTGGTTCAGGTGCTGGCGGGCATCTTCGAGGGTGTCGATCTGGTGGTGGGCGACGGTGTTGAGGATGGTGGCCAGGGCAGCCGATGTTGGACCGCTGACGACGAGCGTGAGGCGGATGCGGGTGAGTTCGCGCAGGGCCATGAGGTGCTCGAGGTGGCGGCCGGTGATGCGGTGGGCGCGGCAGATGACGTAGTGGCTGATGTTGAGGGCTTGGGTCCACGCGGCCGCAATGCGCCAGGACTCGTCGGCGTTGCCGGTCCACCAGGGCGGGTCGATGTGTGGGGGCGGGAGATGTTTGCCGAGCGCGCGGATCAGGTCGTGGGCGAGGTAGGCGGGCGCGGTGGCCAGGGGTGTGGGGTGGACGGCAATGCGGCCGAGCCCAGGTTGGTGGGCGGCGAGTGCGGTGGTGGTGTAGGGGGGCTGGTCGTGGGTGTCGGTGATCAACGTGATGGGCGGCAGGCCGGAGTCGGTGTGGTCCGGGGACCAACTGGGGGTCCACTTTTGGAGGGTGTCGTCGGGTGCAGCGCTGTGGGGCGTTGAGGTCATGTTGTGAGGGCCAGTCGGTGGTGCAGACGGCGCAGGAGGGCGTCCGGGTCGGGTGGGTGGTCGGGGTGGCGGCGCCGGTGGGCTTGGAGCTGATGAGTCAGGGCGGCCCAGCGGCGAAGATTGCCGTGCGCCCACATCTCGTCCAGGTGGGTGAGGGTGCGGTTTGGCGTGTTGTGCCACAGCGGGTGGAAGGCGGGCAGGACGGTGAGGACTTCATCTGGGTCGAGGGGTTCCATGTGGTGCCAGGTAGTGACGCGGCTGAGCAGGGTGGGTTGTGAGCGCAGGGCTTTGAGGCGGGGACGGCTGGCCAGGAGCAGGATGGTGACCTGCGGGGTGGGGTCGTCATGGAGGTAGCGCAGGTATTCGATGCAGGAGGTGGACAGTTGGTGGGCTTCGTCCACGGCGAGGAGGCGGGGCGTGTGTGCGAGGGCGTGGCGCAGGTAGTCGTCGCAGATGCCGGCGTCCTGGGGCGGGTCGCCGGGCAGGTTGAGGGCGTGGTGGAGGCTGTGACGGAGGTCGTCGGGGCGTGCCTGGGGGCGTTGCAGTAACCGCAGTGCGGGCAGGGTGGGGCGTTGCTCGCACAGGGTGTGCAGAGTGAAGGTCTTGCCGACGCCGGGGTCGGCGGTCAGGCACATCATGCTCTGCTCGCGCAGTACCTTGTCGAGGGCGTGGGCGGCGGCCCGCACGGCCTGGGTGGTGACAGTGCGGGCGTCGGGCAGGCTGAGGTAGTGAGGAGCCGGTGCGGTGGGTTGTGTACTGGTCATCCGGCGTCCTGCTGGGGGCGGCGGGCGCGGCGGCGGTGGGGCAGGGCCCGGCGGATCGCCCAGCGGGCGATGGATTCGTCGACCTTCTCCAGGCCGCGGCGCTTCATGCCTTCGAGGACGTGATAGGTGATCTTGGACCAGACGCGGAAGGTGCCGCCGGCGCCTTCTTCGTAGACGTAGTCGATGAGTTCGGGTGATGCGCTGGCCCAGACGGGGTGGAAAAGGGGAATGTTCTTCTGGACCTCGTCGGCCTCCATGGGTGCGAATTCCTGCCAGATGTAGATGCGGGAGGCGAGGGAGGGTTCGCTGTAGAGGGTCTTGTAGGCTTCTTCGCCGCCGACGAAGAGGACGGCGGGGCGGTTCTTGCCCTGGCCGGTGTCCCACAGGTGGCGGACGAACTCGAAGCATTCGCGGCTGAACTGCTGGGCTTCGTCGCAGACGAGGACGTAGGGCTTGCGGGCGAGGGTTCGCTTGAGCAGGCGGTCGAACTCGCTGGGGTGGGAGGGGGGTTCGCCTTCGAGGCGGAGTTCGGTGAACAGTTCCTGGCGGATGTCGCGGGGGGTGGGGCGGGAGCGGAACTGCAGGAGCAGGACGCGTTCGGCGGAGATTTCCTTGAGTGCGGCCAGGACGGAGAAGGTTTTGCCGAGGCCGGCGTCGCCGTAGATGCAGGACATGGCGCGGGCTTCGATGGTGTCGGCGATGTTCTCGCTGGCTTCAAGAAGGGCTTCGGTGGCCACGATGCGGGCGTCGGCGAGGTTGAGGTAGAAGTCGGGTTCGCCGACGACGTCGTCCCGGTCGGGGCGGGGTGTCGTCTGCGTGGTGTCGGTGCCGGTCATGTGGGTGTCCTTCAAGGTGGTCGGGGCGGTGGGGGTGCTGTCGGGTGCGGGGTGGGCGGGCTGGGCGTGGGTAGTGCCCGGTGGCCGGCCGGTGTCGTGGTCGTCGAGGTCGGCGGTGCCGGCATCCTCGGAGCGGATGCGGACGGTGCAGCGGGGGTGGGTGGTCGCCCAGGCAGCCGTGCAGGAGGTGGCCTCGCCGGCGCTCCTCCTGGCCGAGGGCGGTGTGGGGGCTTGGGGTGGGTCGGGGGCGGTGCGCGGGGTGGTCATGTCTCTTCCTCGGTGGGGGTGGATGTGCCGGGGACGGCCCAGCCGCCGGGCGGGGTGATGCGGCGGGGCATGTAGTCGGAGGGCAGATCGTCAGCGGTCCGGCCGGAGCTCCAGGCGCCCAGTTCCTTGGCGGCCTCTTTGCGGGTCATCGCGGTGTCGGCCTGGGCCGGTCCGGTGGTGGTGTGTGCTTTGAAGCGGCGGCGGCGCAGGGTTTCGGCCCGGCGCAGGTCGCGGCGCACGCGGCGGGAGCGTTCGGCGCGGGCTTGATAGACCTGCTCGATTTGCTCGTCGGTGGCCTGGTCGGCCAGGTGGGCGGTGCCCAGATGCCGGCGGTTGTCGGCGTCGAAGATTTCGATCTGGTCGAGGTGGTGGGGCTGGAAGCGGATGTGGACGCGGGTGCCGGAGCGGCCGGTCATCCAGCCGGCCATGTAGTCGCGCCCCTTGAACCGGATGCCGTGGCCGTTGATGACGCGGGTGGAGCGGTCGCCTTCCAGGAGGAAGGCGTGAAGGTCCTTGGCGCTGACTTCGCGCAGCGGGGTGTTCTCGCTGTTCCACCATTGCAGCGGGGTGAGGTCGCCGTAGCCGGCCATCGTGTGGTCGGCGTTGCGGGTCTTGACCCACTGCGCGAAGAGCTCGACGAATCCTTCGAAGGTCAGGGCTGGGTCCTTGTCCCCCGAGTGGTGGCGGGAGTCGAGTTTCTGGGCGTGGGTGTAGCGGGGCAGGGTGGAGAAGAACATGCTGGTGGCGGCGCGGTTGAGGTTTTCGATGCTGCCTTTGAGGTGGGGGGTGTAGGGAGGCAGGACGTCGACCTGGACGGCGAAGGCGCCGAGTGCGTCCTGGACGGCGCGGGAGAGGAAGTCTTTGCCGCGGTCGATGCGGATCCGGGTGGGCAGGCCGCCTGCCGGGCCGTAGCCGTCGTCGTGCAGGATGCAGGATCTGAGGGCGGCCAGGATGGACCCGCGGTGCGGGAAGTGAGGGGTGACGGCCCAGCCCATGATCATGCCGGTGTGGCAGTCGCAGAACCAGGTCACCCAGGGTTTGACCAGCCGGTCGTTGGCCCACACCCAGACGGGGGCTTGCTTGTGGTCGCCTTCCCACTCCTCGTTGCGGGCGGTGGGCGGGCGGCGCAGATGCGGGTCGTGGCCGCGGGAGGCGGGGAGCCCGTTCTTGAGGCCGGCTCGGTCACCTGGCGGCAGGTCGCGTTTGATGGCGCGGTGCAGTGTGGACAGGCTCACCGGGGTGGCGCCGGATGTCTCGGCTTCCTGCGCGAGTTCTCTGTGGACGGCTTTGACGTTGCCCCGGTGGTAGGCGAGCAGCGTGCGGATGGCGTCGGTGATCTCGAAACGGTCCCGGCTGCGGTGCAGGGGTTCACCGAGCCGGGCGCGGGCCAGCTTGCGCCACACAGTCGTGACGTGAACGCCGAGGGTGTGGGCGGACAGTTCGACATGAGCGGTGGTCAGCTCTCCGCGCTGCGAGAGCTGCAGTAGGGAGCGTACGGCGGGACCCATGAGTTCCCGTTGTGCGTGCCGGCGGCGGGCCAGGTCTTCTTCGGTGAGGTCCTCGGGGTCCGGGGGCTTCATGGAGGCGTTCCTTTGGCGCGGGTCGATCAGGGGTTCGGTGCTGCGGCGGCGAGGGAGGGTTCAGGCCCAGAAGCCGAGGTGGGTCACGTGCTCGTACATGCGCCAGTCGGAGTCGAGGTCGGTGATGACGTCGTGCCACCGGTGGGTCAGTTCGCGCAGGTCGCTGCGCGACCAGGCTGCGATGATGGGGTCCCAGCGGTAGATGTTCTTGTGCCGCCACCGGGCGGTGCGCCGGTGCTTGTCATCGACGTCGCTCTGGTCGACGGGGTAGATCTCCACGCGGGTCCCGCCCCTGGCGTTGAGCCGGCGCGTCATGCTGGGCGCCATGTTGCGGCGGCGCAACAGGCGGAACGCGTCCTCCAGGCGCCGCTGCTGCTCGGGGCTTGGGATGCGTTCCTCGGCGAGCCAGGCAGTGATCATCCGCCGGTCCATCCGGATGCCGCAGTCCTGCATAAAGGTGTAGCCGTTTCGGGAGCGGGTGAGGTAGAGCAGGTTGCGTCGCAGCCGTTGTGTCGGTGTTATCCAACGGCTGGTGACCTGGGCGATCTCATCGAGTGTGGTGTTGAGGGCTACAGCCCCGGGCACGCCCTGGGCCCCTAACCGTCCGAATCCCATACGTGTTCTATCTCCAAGGGCTTACGTGATGTCGAAGTGGTGCGCTGTGCACTTGGCAGGGGCTCCCTCGTTCGGGGAGGCATCGCATTCGCTGTGCTCCAGCGCGCTGCTGGCCCCAACGTGAGTGCCGGGTGGGCGTGTGGGGGACGCGTGAGCCGGATGGGCTCCGATGCACGGCACCTTAGGAGAGCGGGAGTCCGACGGAACGAGTTCAGGCCGACATCGAGACGATGGCACTTTTCGAACATTTCGCCCCCTCGGGGCCGGCTCAACGACCCAGCCCGTCAGGCGTCGAACCCATCGACGCGAGGCATCGATCGGCGATCCGGTCAGCCAGTGCAGCCCGCGAAGTAGTGCATGATTCCGGCCACTTCAAGCCGTGCCATAGGTTCCGAGGAATCAAATAGCCGGGCCCATCCCATAATTCGGATCTGCTTTGAGCCACTAGAGAGAAGCGGGACTTCTGCTCTCCGCCTCCCCTACTCGCGAGTACATAATGCAGAACCCCGCCGCTTTAGGCATGCGCACGTCAGCCGGTGCGAGTCGACGCAGGACAACAGGAACACTAGCGTTCGGGTCTGACAACGAACGGCCGACTTCCTCGCGCGCCTCGCCATTGCACCCGGTGATTGACTTGTTTTTACTGCTTCGACGTCTTGTTGAATAGTTGATCTTTCATATTCGCTGGTCAGGGGAACATGCCTGGGAGTGCGGAACCCAGGGGTGGCTTGATAAGCCTTCAAGGAAAAACCGCAGGAAGGTTTCGGCGCGGGGGCGTTGTCAGAGCCGTCCTCCAGGATGCCCGCATGAGTCTCACCTCCCATCTCAAGGACCCGCGCTCCCCTATCTCACGCTTTCTGGCGGAGCAGCTTCCCGGCACCAAGGACGTCCTGACCGACTACCGTGAGCGCTTAGCCCGCTTCCCCGCCCCGCTGCTGCCCCGGGCAGAAGCCGGTCTCAAGCCCGAATACCGGATGCTCGGCCACACCATCGACCACCGCCTGCGCATCTCCCTGGGTGCGCCGACCGGCATCCCCATCAAGGAAGGCATCGTGCGGGCGGTCCTCGACGACGACGGCTGGCCCAGCCGGGACGTCATCCGTGCCGTACAGCAGGCCGGCGATGCGATGCTCGAGGAACTGGCCCGATACGAGAGCGACACCGGGCAGCCCCTGTCCCTTGCACCAGCGGAAGAGGAGCGGCTCATCCGGCTGTGCCATGTCGCTTCCAGCTTCGAGGCGATCTTCCGGCACTGCGGCTGGATGCGCGGCAACACTCTCGGCCTGTGCGCTCCCGGTTCCACCTTGGACGACCTCGTCGATGCCGTGGCGGACTACGTCGTCGACGACATCCGCCAGCAGATGCAACTCGCCGCGCACCCAGGCCCCTTCGAGGCCCTGCGTCTCCTAGACGCCAGCGCGCGGATCTGCGGCCCTGTCTTCGACGGCAGCCTGCAGGTCGGTGGAGCAGACGCCGACTTCATCCTCGATGGGACACTCATCGACTGCAAGGCGACCATCCGCCCGGAACGCATGGGCCGCTCCGAGATCTACCAGTTGGCCGGGTACCTGCTCCTCGACTACAGCAACACCCATTCCATCTCCACCGTCGCGCTCTACCTCTCACGCCAAGGCGCGCTCATCGACTGGAGCGTCGAGGACTTCCTGGGCCTGCTCGGCGCACGGCACGACCTTGCCACGTTGAGAGAAGCGTGCTGCCACGCGCTGACCGGCGGCCAGCACGGCACCCCGCTGCCTCCCCCGGACCCCGCCCGCCTCCTCCCCCCGGCCGCGCGCCGCCTCCCCCGCGCTTCAGCCCTCGCTTTTTGATCAGGTGGACTGAGCCGGCCCTACTGGACGACGCTCACGGGCGGGGTCGGACGTAGTCCGGCACCGCCCTCGCGCATACGCTCAGCAGCGTCGTATGGGGAAGCCGCCCGTGCACGGCTCGTAAGAGTGGCCCGGCTGGTCGTCCTTCATCTGGTCCGTGACCCATCCGGCGAGCACCGCAGCAAGGAGAAGAACCGTCAACGCGACGGCGCCGCGCACGTGCAGGGGGAGGGCGTCCCACCGCTGGCGCCGCCTCGACGCTGCCCGCTTCCGAACCAGCCGGGAGAGCCGGAGCCCGGCATCCGGGTGGCCAGCGTCCCTGGCGTGCCGCACCGCAGCAGTCATCTCGTACCCGGGGGTCGTGGGCACCTCGGCACCACAGTACGCGCACACAAACTGCGACATCATGCTCCAAAATTGGTGTAGAGCCCGGCCCGCCTTGAGGTAGGCACATTTAACGAGTCTGAAGTGGCGCAGTCGGCGCCTTGGCCCACAGCCTCCGCGCGCCGGGATACATCACGTTTGCTGGCTCGGCAAATCAGTGTGGAGCACCTCAAAGCACACGCAGCGGGCGGCACACGTGCCGCCGAGGCGGGGCTGCGAAGCCGCTGGCGATGAGACTGGCTGTGAGATCGGCTGCGGGCCAACAGCTCGGCCGGCCTCGCGAAGAGTGCGCTGCGCGGGCGCACCGAGCAGATCGTTGCCCGGTCCGCAGCCCGCGGGGCCCGCGTCGGTGCCCCTCCAGACCTGCCGGATAACTCCGGCGGGACCTGGTCCGGGCCGGGCGGGGCCCCTGAGCGATGATGGCCGGCATGAATGAGCAGTGGGCCGGTGTGGTGGGCGCCGTGGCAGGTGGGGTGTTGGCAGGTGTGCCGGCGTTGTTGAGCGCGAGTTGGAGCCGTCAGGCCCAACGCGAGCAGACCCAGTCCCAGCACATACTTCTAGCGGGCCAACTGCAGTCGGCCCATCTGTTGCAGGTGATGGAACCACGGCGGCGAGTCTACGGCGACTTCATCGCCGCGGTGCATGAGCTGCGCACCAAGTCGTATGAGGCGTGGAGCGGCGGCCATCCAGACGGCTATGGTCGGTTGCTGCTGGTGCTAGAGGATGAGGAGTTCAGCCGGCGGCTGGAGCACGTGCGCGCCCAGGTCTCGCTGGAGGGCCCCGAAGCGGTCGTCGCAGCGGCCGAAGGTGTCATGGAGTTGCTCGCCACCATGCACGCTCGTGTCATTTCGATCGAGGAGAGCGACATGGCAGCTGAGTTCGGCATGGCAGGCGAGGAGGTGCCCCCTCCCCCGGAGTTGGCTGAGCTGAAGCCAAGGCTGGACTGCATGATCACAGAGGCTCGCCAGGCCCTGGCCGACCACGGCGCCACCGTCCTGCTGCCGTCCGCCAACCACTAGCGTTCTGGACTACTGCTCCACAGCCGGACCAGGAGGCGCCTGCTGCCCGTTCAGACGGCCCTTTACTGCTCGGCATCTGGTGGTAGCGGGCTGCTCGGACGGCTCCCACCGGTGTACGCAGCGCTTGTACTTGCGGCCGCCGCCGCACGGGCAGGAGCCGCTGCGCTTGGGCGGCTGATCGCTACCGCCTGCGTAGGAGGGACGGCTAGGGCGTGTATCGAGTCATGGGCGGTGACCGTGCAGTGAGCGCTCAGGTCAAAGAGCCTTTGCCCCAGCCTGTTGCGGGGGAACTGTCGCGGGGGCACTGCGTCTCCCCTGCTCCAGGACGCCTTCACTAGCCTGTGACCACCGTATGCGCCGACTCGCCTACCGGCCTATGGCGGAGGACCCTGAAGCGGGATGGGCGGGAACGATTTCCTTGGTCATGAGGACATGTGTGTCGGTGGCGAGGCGGGAGTGTGCTGTCCAACCGTGGCCCTCCCAGAACCTCAGAGCGCCGCTCCATCCGTCGTCCCCTTTGAAGACCTTCAGGTAGACGCCCCGGCAATCGCGACGGGCCAACTCCTGGACCGCGTACCGCACGAGCCGCGAGCCGTGACCACTGCTGCGATGCTTTTCGTCGGTGACCAAGTACTCCAGATACACCGGCCAGATCCGACCAGCGATCGTCCGCGGACTCTTCCACTCGACGGTGAGCACGGTGATGGCAGCACCACCGGATTCGATCAACCACCCCCCTCGCCGGGCGCGCAGTCCGTATTGCTCGTACTGCTCCAGGTCTTCTCTCCACCGGGAGACATTGCTTTCCTGCCAAGTGGGGATCTGAGCCAAGAGCCGGACAATGCCAGGAGCGTCGGCGGAAGTAGCCGCGTGCGTCGAGTAGTTGACCATGCGATCAGTATCTTGCCAGGGCACCCTCACCAAGGCCGCGATACGCCTGCCTCCAAAGCTTCAGCCGCAGCAGTTTCCCGCTCGTTACACGGGGAGGTCGACTGGAGCAGCCTCGATCCTCAGCCGCTTCCCGGCCAGAGCACGGTGAACATCTGATGCCGAGCGGGTTCGCCGCGCCCCGCACAGGCGTCCAGCAGCCTGCCGCTACAGGCCTCACGGGGGACGCATCGGGGGATGCGGTCGCGAGGTGCGGCGCCGATGGCTGAGGGTACCCGCGCGGTGGGTGCTCCCGCGGCCGAACAGGCCGGACTTGATGGCAGTTTCCTGCCTTCATTCACGTCGGAAACTCGACGATTGTGGCGTTCTTCAGCAGGCCTCGCGCGGCTTTCGCAATCATTGCGACGGGGTCTGCGACGTCTGTGAAGTCGAACCACTCACCCCCCAGCGCTCTGGTTGCGAAGCGGTCGTGCAGGCGGCTCTCCAGGAGGCCGCCTCCGGTTGAGGTCCACCGCACCGCTAGCGGAGATCCGGATCCGGACTGCAGCGATCTCAGACGTCCGGGCACGTTCTTGGACACACCGATCTTGACTATCTTCGCTTCGGCCTCAGATGAGACGACGTACACGGACCGGGTGTCGTACTGAGGTGTCCTGGCCGGGGCCTTAGGGACCGGCGTAGATCTGAGCTGGCGCAGCGCCTCGTCCTCGCGCCGGTCTTCTTCGTCGGCCTCCTCAACCTCGTCCACGACGGCTTCGAGCATGTCGCGCACCGCGCCGGCACTGGCAGCGCCGCCCTCGACCAGCGCGAGCAGTTCGATGACAGTGGCGATGTCGATATCTAGGCGCCGGAAGGGAGGACGGGGCGGACGCCGGGACGACGTCAGGGTAACGGAGATACCGGGTAAGTCGTGGCCGGCGATGTGGAGGTCGGTGGTGAAGACGGTGATATTCACGGTGCGGGTTCCTGTCTGGCGTAGGGCTCCGGTGCTGCCGGTGGCATCCGCTTGGCCCGCCGGGGCGTTGCGCCCGTCAGAAGAGGGCGCCACTTCGGGCAGTGCCCTCGCCGACTGCATCTGTTTCGACTGTCTGCGGGCAGCAGGTGGGCACTGACCCGCCGGTTCGGGAGCAGCGCGGGACCAGAACCCGTGGCCGGTTCCGTGAGCATCACGATTAACGCGAGAGGCCGGCACGGACGGTGAGGTAGTGGGTGTACTGGTCGGGCGTCAGGCGTTGGCCGGACCATCCGTGGCAGAAGGAGCAGCTGGGGCCGTTCCATTCGCAGAAAGTCGTCAGGTCGAGGAGTTCGGCCAGGGTCATTCGTTCGGTGTCCGGGGTGAGGGGGTGGGCGTGCTGGCAGTCCCCGCCCACAGCATGGGAGCGCCCCCGGTAACGGCCGTTGAGGTTGCTGCCGTAGATCCACAGGTCGGCCAGCGGCCCGAGGGCGGCGGGGTTTTCCCGGAAGAGATGCACATTGAAGCGGCGACCGGGGAAGGTGAGGGCGTCGGTCCAGGCGTTGCGCAGGCCGAAGTGCATGTGCGCGATGCGGGCGGCCAGTTGGCGCAGGTCGGTGTCGTGGGTGGCCTGTGCAGCGACGGCCAGGGCGGTGGCGCGGTCACTGTGGCTCCAGCCGGAGGACTCGCACTCCCGCCGAAGGTCGGACAGGCTCGCGGCGGCAGCCAGTCCGTCGCTGGGCTCCGCCTCTGCCTCCGGGGCGAGCGGGGGCGGCTGACGGGGAGCGGCCGGCACGGAAGCGGCCAGCGGGGCGGGCGGGGTCACGGCTGGCTCAGGGAGAGCGGGCCGATCCTCGAGGTGGGCCCGGTAGGCAGCGGAGAGGTCCTCCAAGTCCTGGCGGCGCGCACGGTGCAGGTCGATGGGCTCCTGCAGGCTGGTGTCGAGCAGCTGCACCCCGCCGTGGAAGGCGTGGAAGCCGATCGACTCCCACAGGGCGGCGATTTTGGCCTTCGCGGTAGCACGGTAGGCGTCACTCACCTCGTCCCGGTTTTCGGGCCATTCGGCCATGCCGGGCTCAGCCGCGACCGCGCAGCAGCCACCGGACAGGCGGCGGATGGCCTCGGCGGCGAACACCGGGCCCAGGCCGAAGCCGCGCCAGGGACGGGTCAGGAACACCCGGTCCACGATGAGCAGATCCCCCACCGGACAGTCGATGGTCTCCTGGAAGGCATCGGAATACTCGCCGTCGTGAAGGATGGCGGAGGCGATGCTCTCCAGGTCTCCCGACTGGGCGTCCGCGACCATCCAGCGGTCCACACCGGTGTAGTCACGCAGCCGCCACAGACGCAGCCAGCCGACCTCGCTGCCGTCGTCGATAAGCTGCTGACAGGCTTCGGTGCAACCGCCAGCGCATTCCTCCTCCTCATCGTGGTAGGCGCGGATGGAGACACCCCAGTGCTCGAGGGTGTCCTCATCCTCGTAAGGCACGGCGGGGTGCCCGTGGCTGTAGACGAGCCGCAACTGGGCCGGGTCGCCGGGAAGTTCGCTAGCCGGTCGGCGCGCAAGACTCATGAGGGTGGAGGCTAGCCGTCGCCACTGACAATGGGTCCGGCGTCGAGCCTCGGCCGACGGTAGCTGAGGATGTTCATTGCACTCCGGACATCGGGCGCGGGCCGACATGTCGGAGTGGGAGGGGCAGTTACCACTGCTTCCGCTGCGCGGTTCGGTAGGCGAGGGGCCTCAATCATCCGCTGAAGTCTTCTCCGGAACAACGCCCCGAGCGGCAGCGTCACACAGTGGTGCGGCGAGGGCGTCCCAGCCAGGCCTGGCGGGATGCAATGCAGGCTGTCATTGCGGATCACGGCATGGTCTTTCCGCTCAACCGGCCGGTGATGAGCCGCGCTTGGGCGACCTGTGCGTCATGCTCTCCTCGCGAGCCCGCTTGGCGTCTCGGATGGCAATGGCCCATGCAGCTATGGCCGCTGCCGAGGCGACTATCGCGCTGTACGCGTCGGCAGGGAGAGCAAGCATGTGGGGTGGGCCTGTCGCTGACCGTACCAAGCCCTGCCTCCAGAAACGTCGGTTGCGACGGCGCCCACCGTCGTGCGCGCCCGGCAGCAAAATGGGAGGAAGGTTCACGAAGATCTGTCGTGTCCCTTACGGCTCCGCCCTGGGCAACTGTGTGGGCACCCCACTGCCGACGGTGCGGGGCCCCAGCCGGAGAGGCGGCACCACTGCAACTGTGCAAGCCCAGTAGGTGGTCCCGCGGGGCTTCGCCAGATGACGCGGCCCTGCCACATCTGGACACGACGCCGGGGTACCGGCGTGAGGTGTGGGTTAGCCGGAGGCCGCTTCTGTCAACCGAGAACCGGCTTATCACTCTATCGATGTGCCACCGATGTTGCCGCGGCGGAATGCGTGGAAGTAAGGCCGTAACAGCGGTACCTGCGGCGTTCTTAACCCACATCGGCGGGCAGAGTTCGCGGCTTCTCTCTCACTGCGGTCTCTGCTCGCGTCCGCGTAGCGCTAAGGTCACGGCACAGGTTGAGGAAGGGGGAAGGGTGGCTCATCAAAGCTTCCTGCTCAACAGCGCCAGACATTTGCGGAGCTTGGTGGCTGAGGACGAAGAGGCAGTGCGGGCCGCAGCGAAGCGGGTCCAGGAAGCGCAGGAGTCGCTCGAGGACGCTCAGCTGCGGGCGGAGGCCTCGCGAGAAGTTCTCCAGAGCGTGGAGAGCCGTTTGAGCAAGGTGGTGGGCTCACCCCTGGCATCGCAGGATGTGCTGTTCCCGTCGACCACGGCTGACGCGAACGCCTCCACTCCACCGATGCCTGTGGTCGATCTGATCCGGGAATTCCTGCGGCCGCGCGGGGAAGCGACAACGGGTGAGATCATCGAGCACGTCCGCCAGTCACGCCCCTCGACCAACTCCTCCAACGTCAGCCCCGAGTTGAGCCGGCTGGTGAAAATGGGCGATGTGGTGCGGCCACGGCAGGGCGTATACAGCCTTTCCCCAACCGCTAAGTCACACGAGGGGAGTGCCTGACCCGGACGGTTCTCGAGCAGCGCAAAGCACCGCCGGTTGGCCCCGACGGTGCTGTGATGCGCGCACAAATCAGCTGAAGTCACCAAACAACCCACCGATCGGCTCCGCGCGTACTCACTATAGCGAGCACGCGCGGACCGCGCGGATGGGTCACCCACCCATTTCGAAAAGCGGTACACATGTTCGTATATTCTGCTGGCGCCCTATCGCTTCCAGCGTCGGCCTGTGCGAGGGGGGCTCGTTGATGACGACCGTCACAGGCATCGATGGACGCGTGTTGCCGACCGGCCGGGCCAGCTTGCGCCATCAGCGCGAAGTGTTCCTTGGTGCCGTTCGGCTCAGTGGCCCGGAGCGTCTCGTGATCAAGAGCACGCACGTCGCCAAGGAGGTCGGTCTGAGCGGCGACACAGTCACCGAGAGCCTGCGCTTCTTCGACACCTTGGGCATCGTTACCGGCGCTCGCGGCCGCTACGCCGCTACCGAGGAAGGCGTTGCGCTGGCCGAGGTGTGGCCCGCTGACGAGACGCGTGCCCGGGTGATGCTTCACCACCTGTTTGAGGGCCACTGGGCCACCGATGCCGCCCGGACTGCTCTGGCACAGGGACCCGTGGAGGCCGAGGCGCTGGCCCAGCATCTTCAGTTGGGCCTGCCCGGCCACCCCCGCCGTGGCCTGTATGTCGTGGAGTGGCTGATCGAGGGGCTGATCATCCATCCCGACCGGCACGGCAGGGTCTATGCAACGAGCCCCGGCCAGGTGCCGCCAGCCTCTACGCTTCCGCAGCCGCGCAAGTCCGAGCACGAGCCGTCCGATGGCTACGTGATGGGCATGTGCAATGAGGAATTGCGACGGCTTCCCACCTCGCAGTACGTGTCGGTGCTGCGCAGCTTCAAAACGATGATCGAACAAGTGGACGCCGTTCCGGCCTGATGCCGGGCAGGCAGCCCGGGCCTGGATCGGTCAGACACTCCAGCTACCTGGGCAGCATCCGGTGGTCCCGTTCGGTCTGCCGTCGGGCGGGCACCGTCGCCTTGGCCGTCAGGCCGGCGGGTCGGCGGGTCTCGCCTGAGGGGTGGATGTTTCCTTTCTACTTCCCTCGGGAGTCGCGATGCAGTTGTTCAAGAAGCAATGTCCGGCGTGGTTGACCCTGACGGCCGCGGTGCTGTCGGGCGCTGCGCGGGCAGTCGTCAGTTTCGCACTGAACCTCGCCCGGCACTGACGCAGGCATAGAGCACGCTTTGCAGCAGCCCGGTCCTGACGAGCATTCGGCAGGGCCGGGTTTTCCTCGCTGCGGATGGTGACGGCGCGATGGAGCGCACAGGTTCCGCCGCATTGGATGCTGCTTCGCGCGGTGTCCGCTGACCTCTTGATCGCTCGGCGACCGGACAGCTCTCGGTGTCTGCTCGTGATGCGGGGTAGCCATTCCCTGGCGCAGCCACTCGATGTCGTCGACTGGTGCCCGCGGCGTCCAGGTGCCGAGCGCGACCGGATCCGAGACCGGGGACTGGGGGAAGATCGGGTCGATGTCTATTTCGAGGTCCTCGGGTGGCTGGCCGCGGTCGGCGAGCATGCCCGCCATGGTGTGGAAGCCGATCCAGCCGCACTTCTTGCCGTAGCAGTCGATCCGGCCGCCGGAGGTGCGACCCCGCCGGGAAGCTGCTGAGGTGATGCGGCGTTCCACCTCATCGAACGGGTCGGGGCGCCAGCCCAGTGCGTACACCACGCCGAGGACGACAGCAGTGGCTTCCCGGTGGCCGGGGTGGGAGGTCGTCGTAGTTGTCGCGGCCCGAAAACAGGGGTCCGAGGGTGTAGTTGCCGAAATTCATGCCGATCGTCGTGCTGACGTCATCCCGGTGCGGGTCGCGCAGGCGTTGATGCTCCCTGGCTTAGGGTCCAGGGGTGCGTACGCGGGCCGAGTCCCCGCGCTCATCGGCCTACCGGAGCCACGACCGCAGGTGGCGACGCAGACTGGTCAGCGGCCTTGGCCTGTGCTCTTCGGTGTATTGGGACAACAGATGGCGGTCACGATCCCTGTTCTGGGCGACTTCTGCTGTCGAGTAGTGCCGGCTCCATCGGATGCGGCCGTCATCAATCCAGTAGTGCGAGCGGCAAGGCAGCGCCCAGTTGCCGATCGAGGGGGTGAGGGACACGTTTTGGCCGTCGTAGGTAATCGACCACTGTGCCGGGGAGAGTGGTGTGATGACTTCGTGGCCGCAACCGCAGCAGCAGAGGTGGCTGCAGGTGCGGTAGGGGATCGAGACGTACAGCACTCCCGCGTCCATCGTTTCGGGGAAGGTATCGGTGAAGACCGGGCGCAGGGTGTCTTGTGCGGTCACGGCAGGTCCTCGTTGGTGATCTCGTTGGTGATCAGCGAGTACGTGGTGTGGCTCTCGTCGGTGGCGTCGGCGTAGACGCCGATGGAGCGTTTCCAGCGGATCACGGCCAGGACGGCGTTGAGTGCGTTCAAGTCGGCGGTCTGGATGTTGCGTGCGTAGGCGTCGCCTTCGGGCGCCGGCTGGGGGATGCGGTGACGGGCTGTGTCTCGGCGGCCCGGGAGGCTGGTGGTGACGCGCAGGAGTCCGCTCAGGCGGCCGTCGATCTCTTCGATGCCCATGCCGACGTCGATGAACGGTACTTCGTGGGCTTCGAGCCAGTCGATGATCACCGGTTTGCTTGCGGCGTCGTCGGAGGCGAGGAACACGAATGTCGCGCTTTCGAGGAGGTCGAGGTTGTCCTCGTCGAGGTACTGCGCACACGCGGATACCCCTCGGTGCATGTTGGAGTAGACCAAGGCAAAGTGGGCGGCCTTGTTGGGGCGTTCGCGCAGGGTGTCGAGAGTGGGGGCGCCGGGGGCGCGGAAGGCGTTGTGGTTGTCGAAGGTGTCGCCGTCGATGAGGAGGATCGAGTCGACCTCGGTCTTGGCGATCTGGTCGAGGATGTAGGTTCCGCTGCCGCCGAGGCCGACGATCACAATGCGGTGGCCTCGGAAGCGGCGGTTGACGGCCGCGATACCGGCGCGGGAGGTGGCGGTGTCACGGTAGGCGAAGGGACTGTCGTCGACGATCTCCTGCCACGCCGCGCCGGGGGTGGGAGTGGCCGTGAAGTCGAGGGCTTGCGCCTGGGCGGCGATGATCCTGGCGTACGCGGTGATCTTCGTGTACTCGTCGGGGTAGCCATCGGGACCGGGTTTGGCCGAGAGCATGAAGTTCGCCTGCATGCCCTCGGCGATTACCCGGGTCTCCGGATTGACGAGGGTTAGACGGCGGCCGTGCTCATCGCAGGGAGTGGAGCCGCCGAACCAGATGCGGTGATCAGTGCCGGAGACCAGGTGGTCTCCGCTGACGGTCATGGGGTAGGCGAGGAAACCGTGGTCGACGGTGCGGTTCTCGGTGGCATAGGGGATGTGCCGGACGATGATGTGGCCGGCGTGGAGGACGACGTCGTAGCCATCGTCGAGGAGGCGGGACAGGTCCGGGTCACGAGCGAGAAGTACGGTAGACATCGAAGATCATCCCCTCCTTCACCCGGACGCTGTGGCCGGCCGTGAGGCTGCCCGATCCGTGTCCGTCGCGGCCGCGGCTGTACTGAACTGTGTAGGTGTCCTGCTCGTTCGGCTGCTGGCCGGGGTAGGCCAGGGCGACGGCCTGCTCGTAGGTGATCTCCTTGGTCTCCCAGGTGTGGGAGCGGGTGTTGACGATGATCGTGACGGGCTTGGGCCCGCGGTCCTGCGTCATGGCGTTCCTGTCGCGCACACGGTGACGCGAAAGTGCATCACTGCTCGAAATGTCGAGCAGTTACACTGTACCAGGGGTGATCGAAAAGTCGAGCAGTGACGAAAATCGGGGACAGGCATGAGTGAGAGTCCGACCGTGGACGTGCAGGCCCTGCATGGGGCGCTGGATGCGGCACGCATCGAAAAGGGGCTGTCATGGCGACAGCTCGCCAAGGACCTCGGGGTGAGCGCCTCGACCATCTCCCGTATGGCCAACGGGCTGAAGCCGGACGTCACCGCATTCGCAGCCATGACGACGTGGCTGCGCATGCCAGCGGAGACCTTCTACGTAACAACCCGTGACGGATCCGTCCGGGAAGAGCCTGAGCTGGTGGCGTCACTCGTTCCCCTACTGCGGGCGCGCAGCGATCTCAGCGGCGACGACGTTGCGTACCTCGAAGAGGTGATCAGCGCCGCGGCCCGGCGGTTCCGCGCCGAGCGTGAATCCCGGAGCCACTGAGTTGCGCTGGACGCAGGCGCTGATGCGTGAGGTCGCGCAGGAGGAACGCGCCGGGCTGAGTTTGGGTCCCCTCGACCCCCTCGATCCCTACGCCCTCGCCGAGGAGCACGGAATCAAGGTGTACACCCTCGAGGGTCTGCTGAGGTTCGAGTTGCGAGACGAGGCTCTCAGCCACTTCACCGTGCAGAGCTCCTCGTCCTGGTCTGCCGCTCTGGTGCCTCTCGGCAGTGCGCGAGTGATAGTGGAGAACGAGTCCCACAAGCTCGTCAGGCGTCGCTCCAACATCGCCCACGAGCTCGGGCACCACCTGCTGGAGCACTCCTTCGACGGTGTGGTGCTCGGCGAGGACCACAATCGCCAGTTCGACCCCGTGCAAGAGAAGCAGGCCACCTTCATGGCCGGCGAACTACTGGTTCCGCTCATCGCAGCACAGCGCATGGCCTACCGCGGCTGGGACAACGAGCGTGTGGCCAACACCTACGGAGTCAGCGAGCAGTTCGCTCAAATGCAGATGAAGGGACCGCGGGTTCGGGCCGAGCGGGCCGCCAGGAAGTATGGGTTCGCCTAACCTCTTCAGACCTCGACGGGGCAGAGGCTCACTCCATGCCGCGACCTCGGTTCGAAACCGAGGTCACGGGACGGCGTCCGAGGGCCGCCCGGCTGAAGTGGTGCCCGTCGCCGTTGTAGTGGGCAACGCTGGCCGGCGCCTGTTGCGGCGGCCGCGGCCCGGCCTCAGGCCCCACTCCGTGGGATTTGCCGCCCGACCGTGTCCTCCTTGAGACCGATGGCCCGTTCGCCCGTCACAACAGGCACCCCGCTCGACCGGCAGACCTCCGACGTCGTCGCCCGCCTCGCCACCTGCTGGGCGCTGACACCCGAACAAGCCGCCGGCACATCTGCGGCAACCAACAGCGTTTCCTCGGCGCCACTGGACTTCCCCAATGACCGCAGCGTCAAGCGCCTCCTACGCCCCGTTCCTCACGGTCGCGGCTGGGCGCTGAGCAACCACAGCGTGGGAATCCGAGCGGACCAGTAAGCGCGAAGGTCACTGGTGCGGGCCTCGGGTGGCGCCGCACCGATCGCCCTTGGGCGGTGGGTCGCCTCAGTGGCTGTCTATCTCACCTGGTGGTCGCCCGGAGGGAGGATGAAAGGGTGCAGTCATGCCTCTCATGCAGCCTTTCGCTTCCGATTGGGACCGCCCGGCCTCGCAGGACTCCGAACAGTGGAACTGGCTCGCGGTCGAAATAGCCGAGATCCGGCGATGTGCCGAGGCAGGCGACCAAGCACACGATCGCCTTGCCCTCATCCTCCTGGACCATCTAGTCGAGGTGATCATCGGCCGTGAGGTCAACGCCCAACTGGCCTTCCAAATCCCCGACAGCACCATCGAAGAGATGTGGAAGTTCCGTGACAGCGGCGGGCAGCTCGACGGACAGCTGAGTCAGCTGATCGACCAGCATGTAGGCCCGGACCGACGGGCAAAGATGGACAACCATCTGGACCAGAAGACCAAGTTCCTGAGGCAGCGGGGCGTGCTGACGGACCACGAACGCGACGTACTCGACCGGCTGCACGAATACCGCAACGCGGCCTACCACCGCGACACCCTGGAACCCGACCTGATCGCAGACCTCGTACTGGCCTACCGGGTGTTGGCGGACGAACTCCTCAGCCGACACAAACCGATCGCCTGGGTCATGGCTTCATCGGACCCCGCCCCCATCGTGACGCCACACCAGCTTCGGGGCCGCCTGGCCGAAGGCGTCGACATCGATCTCACATCGATGGCCCGCCGGTTCCACGACCACGCTGCGAAGCGAGTCCAGGCTGTCTCCACAGCCGTCGCTACCGCCCAACAACTCCTCGGCTCCAAAAGCTCCGGTGAAACGGCCGTGGCCCCGCCGGATGACGACATGGCGCGTATGCTGACCGGCCTCAGCGACACAGCCAAACACCTGGCCTCCTGGACGAGGCAGGCAGAGGGGTTGAAGTCCAAGACCTCGTCACTCACCGGCCTGATGGTGCCGTTCCTCAACCTGGACCGAGCCCTGAGCCGTATCGAACCGTCCGTCAAGCGCCTCGACATGATCCAAGACTGGTGGGAACAGCGTCGGATCGATGACCTCAGGGGCAAGTAGCGCCATACCCAAATGCACACACGGGCCGGCCTGCGGCGGACTCGCCACGATGGTGCTGCCTGCCGTGCCGATCGATAAGGAACGGGCATCCGATGTCCCGGCCGACCACGCCCTGAACCGCCGCACAGCACACCGCTCGCAGCCACGTCTCCCCCAACACGGCCGCTGCCCCTACACACACCGCATAGCTCGACAAACACGCCCAGCCCTCACCATCAAGCGGGCCCTCACCGTGATCGTCAGTTGATGGAGTACGCCCTGACCCCACCCCTGGAAACGCGCGTCCTAACAAGCGAAGTCGTCTGGGGAAGTGCCGCAAATCTGTTCTGGCTGGTGCCACTATCTGCCAGCAACTGGTGCCACTAGACGCCAGTAGGCCGAACTAGGATCTCACCAGGTCAGGGCACATGGTCAAGGAATCCGGTGGTGGCAGAGAAGCGACGTGCGGCCCCTGGCACCAAGAAGACACTTCACACCAGGCAGCGAAGAACGAATGCGGCCTCGACCAGTACGAAGTTCGCCGCTACCCGGGCTGGTACCGGCACATCACACTTGCCATGCTCGCCCACGCGTTCCTGGCCGCCGTCGCAGCCCAGACCACCGAAAGGGGGGCCGCAGAAACGAGCCCACCAGCACCATCCACTTCACCGTGGCAGAAGTCCGCCGACTCCTGGACGCTCTGCTGCCCCGCCCCACACCCCGCCTCGGACCCGTTGCACATGCCCTGAACTGGTCCCTCTGGCGCAGACGACACCAAGCCACAGCCCGCCGCTGCCACTACCGAAGAAGAACCAGCTCAGGCAACGATTTCTGACTGGAGTACTAGGGTCTGTCGTCAAAGTGATCTTGTTTTGTGGATCATGGAGTCGTGATACGTCGCCATGAACTGTCCGATGCCGAGTGGGAACTCGTGCAGCCGCTGCTGCCCCGGCCTGCGCTGGGCCGGCCCCGGCTGGACGACCGGACGGTCCTGAACGGGATCGTGTGGAAGTTCCGCACCGGGGTCGCCTGGCGGGATGTGCCCGAGCGATACGGGTCGTGGGCCAGCCTCCACACGCGTTTCCGCCGGTGGGCGGCGGACGGAACCTTCGAGCGGATGCTCCAAACCGCGCAGGCGCAAGCGGATGCCGCGGGCGACA
The DNA here is from genome assembly GCF_003675325.1 of Streptomyces dangxiongensis. Classification (NCBI taxonomy): domain Bacteria; kingdom Bacillati; phylum Actinomycetota; class Actinomycetes; order Kitasatosporales; family Streptomycetaceae; genus Streptomyces; species Streptomyces dangxiongensis. The sequence continues at coordinate 8,058,280 of NZ_CP033073.1, read as the reverse complement.
TCGAGTGGCTGGTGTCGGTCGACTCCACCATCGTCCGAGCCCACCAGCACGCCGCCGGAGCCCGAAAAGGGGGCTCCGGGGTCCGGAACTGGGCCGGTCCCGAGGCGGGCTGACCAGCAAGACTCACCTTGCCTGCGACGGCTCGGGCCGCCCGCCGGCCTTCGTGCTGACGGGCGGGAACACCAACGACTGCACCCAGTTCACCGCCGTGATGGACGCGATACGGGTGCCCCGAATCGGGCCAGGCCGGCCCCGGATCAGGCCCGATCACGTGATCGGCGACAAGGGCTACAGCTCGAAAGCCATCCGCACCTGGCTCCGCCGCCGCGGCATTGCCCACACCATTCCCGAACGGTCTGACCAGGTCGCCAACCGGGCCCGGCGCGGTAGCACTGGCGGCCGCCCTCCGGCCTTCGACCGCAGCGTCTACAAGCACCGCAACGTCGTCGAACGCTGCTTCAACCGCCTCAAGCAATGGCGCGGCATCGCCACCAGGTACGACAAGACCGCCCAGTCCTACCAAGCAGCCGTCACCCTCGCATCGCTCCTGATGTGGGCGTGAACACTTTGACGACAACTCCTAGCCCCGGGGGCGCCTCCCGGGACATTGATGAAGATGCATCAACCTAGGGTGATTGGTTTCCTTACTCTCCGTAACACTTGTTCGTGTGCGTCTGACGTGCGTTCACCAGGTGGTGTGGGAGGGGGGACGAGCGGCCGAGCTGGCCATCGCCCTGCTGTGGGTCGAGGAGAAGAAGGCCCAGGGCATCGTGGCGCCGAACCTTGACCGTCTGGCCCGCAAACTGGTGGTGCAGGAGGCAGCCCCGGCGCAGTGGGGAAGCACGGCAGCCGCGCGTTCATAGCCGATCAGGGCGAAATCCTGCCCGACGACCCCGAGGACCCGATGCGCACCGCCATGCGCCAGATGATGAGCGTGTTCGCCCAGCTGGACCGCGGCATGACCGTGGCCAAGCACCGCCGCGGCCGCCGCATCAAGGGGAAGAAGGGCCAGTACGCCTACGGCGCCCCGCCCTACGGCCGGCAGGCCCACAAGAAGGAGCTGACCGAGGAGGAGATGGAGCAGGCCGGCCGCGCCCGCGCCCGCGCCCGCGCCCGCGCCCGCCAGCTCCGGGACGAGGAACAGCTGTCGTTCCGCGAGATCGCCGCCGTACTCGAGGCGGAGGACATCCGGCCCAAGCGCGGGGAGCGCTGGCACCCGGAGACCGTCCGCCGGTTGTTCGTCAACACGAGCGACCGGCCGCCGACCCTGGGTCGACGCACCGCGTAGGGACGACGAAGGGCCCGGCCAGTCGGCCGGCCCTTCTGCAGTTCTTCGTCACGGACGTCCGGCGGCGCAGGCCCGACGGGGACCCGGAGCGGGGGATCCCTGACGGTGACCGGCAGTGTCGCAGCACGCTCCCCTACGCCCCCGGGCCTTGACCCTTGATCCTGGACACACGAGACACTGGATCCTGAGGATCTGAGAACGGATATCTCGTGGTCATGAAGAACTATCCGCCGCAGTTCAAGGCGGACGCGGTCGCGCTGTACCGGTCACGGCCCGAGGCGACGATCAGGCAGGTCGCCGCCGATCTGGGGATCAATCCCGAAACCTTGCGGAACTGGGTCCGAGCGGCCGGAGCGAGCCGGCCCCGGGGGCGACGGGCGGAGGCGCCGGCCGAGCCGCCCACGCCGCTGGAAGCGGAGAACGTCGCTCTGCGCAAAAAGGTCCGTGAGCTGGAGGAAGAGCGCGAGATCCTGCGGAAGGCGGCCAAGTATTTCGCCGGGGAGACGCGCTGGTGAACCGCTTCCAGTTCGTCGCCGACCATCAGCGCCGTTACGGCGTGAAGCGGCTGTGCACCATCGTGGGCATCGCCCGCTCCAGCTTCTACCACTGGCGGGCGAACGGCCGTGGATCGGGCCGCCCGGCAGGCAGCGGACGCTCGCCTCGCTGCCCGGATACGGGCCGTGCACCGCGAGTCGGACGGCACCTATGGCGTCCCCAGGATCACGGCCGAGCTCCGCGAAGCGGGCGAACGCGTCAACCACAAGCGGATCGCGCGGGTGATGCGGGGCGCCGGTCTGGCGGGCGTGCGCTTGCGCCGCAGACACCGCACCACTGTTGCGGACCCGGCTGCGGCGAAGGCCCCGGACCTCATCGGCCGCGACTTCACGGCAAGCGAGCCGAACACGAAGTACGTCGGCGACATCACCTATCTCCCGCTGGACGGCGGGAAGTTCTTGTATTTGGCCACCGTCATCGACCTCGCCTCACGCCGCCTGGCCGGCTGGGCGATCGCGGACCACATGCGCACCGACCTCGTCACCGACGCCCTGGCCGCCGCCGAACGTACCCGCGGCAGCCTCGCCGGGGCGGTCATGCACACCGACCACGGGGCCCAGTACACCAGCCGGGCCTTCGCCGACGCCTGCCGCCAGGCCGGCGTCCGCCAGTCGATGAGCGCGATCGGCTCCAGCGCGGACAACGCGCTCGCCGAGTCCTTCAACGCGACGTTCAAACGCGAGACGCTCCAGGGCCGAAAGCACTGGTCCAGCGAGCGCGAGGCCCGCCTCGACGCGTTCCACTGGCTCCATCGCTACAACACCCGACGCCGTCACTCCCGCCTCGGCCACCGCAGCCCGACCGCCTACGAGAACACCCTCCGAACGACACCAACTACGCTGACCCAAGCCGCATAACCCGTGTCCAGGAATCAGGGTCAAGGCCCTACAACTCGACCACCTCGCCGAACAACACAGACGCCCCACCCACAACCGCTAACCCTCACCAGACCGACCAGGCAAAACAGCGCTGACCAGCACAAACACCAACCGATCTTTTACACACTGGCGAAACCCACAACGAGCCCGGTCCCACTCAGGGTCAAGGCCCGACGTCAAAGTTCTACGATGACCCGGTGACCGAGACGCTGCCCCCCGTGGGTATTGACCTCTTCGACGTTGAACGGCTCCAGCTAACGGAGGCCATGGAGCCGCCGCTGTCACCCGCGGAGGGACTGTAAAACGTTCGGTGTAACTCCCGATCACGGAAGATGCATCGATGACCAGCAACAACATGACCGAGGCTGAACCCGTCGCGCCGTCTGAGGCGGTGCCGGCGAAGTCTGTGGACGATCGGCTGATTGACGAGTTGGTGGGCCGGGCTCAGGCCGAAGGCCTCCAGCTGACCGGCGAGGGCGGGCTGCTGCAGCAGCTGACCAAGCGGCTCCTGGAGTCCGCTCTGGAGGGTGAGATCACCGACCACCTCGGCTATGACAAGCACGATCCGGCCGGGAAGAACGGCGGCAACTCGCGTAACGGCACCCGCGCCAAGACCGTCCTTACCGACGTCGGCCCTGTCGGGATAGCCGTGCCCCGCGACCGGGAAGGCAGCTTCGAGCCGAGGATCGTCAAGAAGCGGCAGAAGCGTCTGTCCGGCGTGGACGAGATGGTCATCTCGCTCGCGGCGAAGGGCCTGACGACCGGCGAGGTCCAGGCCCACCTGGCCGAGGTCTATGGAGCCGAGGTGTCCCGCCAGACGATCTCCACGATCACCGACAAGGTCCTCGACGGCATGGCCGAATGGCAGAACCGGCCCCTCGACGCCGTCTATCCCGTGATCTTCATTGACGCCATCCACGTGAAGATCCGTGACGGCGCGGTAGCCAACAGGCCCATTTACGTGGCCCTGGCGGTCACTGTCGAGGGCCGGCGGGACATCCTCGGGCTGTGGGCCGGCGACGGCGGCGAGGGCGCCAAGCACTGGATGCACATCCTCACCGAGATCAAGAACCGCGGTGTCAACGACGTCCTGATGCTGGTCCGCGACGGACTCAAGGGCCTGCCCGACGCGGTCGAGACCGTCTGGCCCCGCACCACGGTCCAGACCTGCGTGGTCCACCTGCTGCGGAACTCCTTTCGTTATGCCGCCCGCCAGGACTGGGACAAGATCGCGCGTGTCCTCAAGCCCGTCTACACCGCGGCAACCGAGGAGGCCGCACTTGATCGGTTCGCCGAGTTCGCCGACGCCTGGGGCAAGAAATACCCGGCGATCGTGCGGCTCTGGGAGAACGCATGGGAGGAGTTCACGCCGTTCCTCCGCTTCGACACCGAGATCCGCCGCATCGTCTGCACCACGAATGCGATCGAGTCCGTCAACGCCAGGATCCGGCGGGCAGTCAAGGCCCGCGGGCACTTCCCCAACGAGCAGGCCGCGTTGAAGTGCGTCTACATGGCCATCATGTCCCTGGACCCCACCGGCAAGGGACAAGCCCGCTGGACCATGCGCTGGAAGACCGCACTCAATGCCTTCGACATCACCTTCGACGGCCGCCTCTCTGCAGCCCGCCAGTAACTCCAACAACCCAGTTACACCGCTCGTTTGACAGACCCCCACGACGCAGAACCCCCGCCAATGCAAAGGACGGGCAAAGCCCTTCTTGAACCCCAGGTCAGAAAGGGTCCTCCCCGCCGACGCGGGGGTGCTTCGGGGTGGCGGAGTTTTAGCAACCACCCTATTTTGTCCTCCCCGCCGACGCGGGGGTGCTTCGCTGATGAGGGAGTCGGTGAGCAGCTCGTTCGGGTCCTCCCCGCCGACGCGGGGGTGCTTCGACGGGATCGTAGGCGAGGTTGGCCGTGTGCTCGTCCTCCCCGCCGACGCGGGGGTGCTTCGCCGCTGCCGCCTCTACGCGCCCGCCACCTCGGGTCCTCCCCGCCGACGCGGGGGTGCTTCGCCGCTGCCGCCTCTACGCGCCCGCCACCTCGGGTCCTCCCCGCCGACGCGGGGGTGCTTCGGCAGTTGTCCCCCGTTATCTTCTTTGCGGTCCTGCAAGAGGGCCGCTGGCCTCCGGGCCCGGCATGGCTGTTCCCCCCTGTCGAACCGATGACCTGGGGGGTGGTGCCACCGGGCCCGAGAGGCGCCGTCGGAGACGCTGATGAGAGGCCCGACCACCGCCCGGCCGTGCGCAATGCACGGCACCTGGTGGGCGGCAGGTCTGCATAACGTGGATGCGCGCACGACGCCGACGCCCCGGCCAGCACCGCACGAACCCGCCTCGGAGGATGGCTTGTACGACAGCGACGAGATAGGCGTCTTCCTGGGCCTGGATGTCGGCAAGAGTGCCCATCACGGGCTCGGGCTCACCCCGGCCGGGAAGAGGGTCTTCGACAAGCAGCTGCCCAACACCGAACCCAGGTTACGGGCCGTCTTCGACAAGTTGAAGGCCAAGTTCGGCACCGTCCTGGTCATCGTGGACAGCCGCCTCCATCGGGGCCCTGCCGCTCACGGTCGCTCGCGATGCCGGCTGCAAGGTCGCCTACCTGCCCGGACTCGCCATGCGGCGGATCGCTGACCTCTACCCCGGCGAGGCGAAGACCGACGCGAAGGACGCCGCGGTCATCGCCGACGCGGCCCGCACCATGCCGCACACCCTGCGCTCACTGGAACTGACCGACGAGATCACCGCCGAACTGACCGTGCTCGTCGGATTCGACCAGGACCTCGCGGCCGAGGCCACCCCACCAGCAACCGCATCCGCGCCTGCTCACCCAGTTCCACCCGTCGCTGGAACGCGTCCTCGGCCCCCGGCTCGACCATCAGGCCGTCACCTGGCTGCTGGAACGCTACGGATCCCCGGCCGCGCTGCGAAAGGCCGGCCGCCGACGGCTCGTCGAGCTGATCCGGCCCAAGGCACCCCGGATGGCGAAGCGGCTGATCGACGATGTCTTCGACGCGCTCGATGAGCAGACCGTCGTCGTTCCGGGAACAGGCACGCTCGACATCGTGATCCCCTCGCTGGCCCGCTCGCTCGGCGCCGTCCACGAACAACGCCGGGCGACAGAAGCCCAGATCACAGCCCTGCTGGAGGACCACCCTCTTTCGAAGGTCCTGACGTCGCTGCCCGGCGTCGGCGTCAGGACCGCCGCCACACTGCTGGTCACCGTCGGCGACGGCACCAGCTTCCCCACCGCCGCCCACCTGGCCTCCTACGCCGGCCTCGCCCCGACCACGAAGTCATCGGGCACCTCGATCCACGGCGAACATGCCCCACGCGGCGGCAACCGGCAGCTCAAACGCGCGATGTTCCTGTCCGCGTTCGCCTCCCTGCACGATCCCGCCTCCCGCACCTACTACGACAAGTGCCGGAGCAGAGGAAAGACCCACACACAGGCCCTCCTCCGCCTCGCCCGACAACGGATCAACGTGTTGTTCGCAATGCTCCGCGACGGCACCTTCTACGAACCCAGAACCCCACGCCTCGCTTGACGAAAGACATAGAGGCACCCCCCTGTCGCCCAAGGAGCGGGCGACGGGCACCACGGACGTGGAGAGCCACCCCAGCGTCACCGGCGCCCTGGTGAAGAGCCGGACTCCTGCGGGCTGGTCTTCTGGCGCATTGGCACTCATGGGCACTCATCTTTCGAGAATCGAATGCGATCAGAAAAGGACTGCCGATTACTTGCTGACAAGCGTCATGCGCTTCGTGACACCTGTACTGCGTTCCGGATGGACCGCTACGGTAGGCTGAGCAGGTGATCAATGAATCCGGCAGCCGAAAATTGAGCGAAAACCGGCCCCTGCAAGGCGCGGTCATAATGTCCGTTTTCGCGTCAATGTGGGAAATCCTGGGAGTGTCCGGCCTGATACCTCGGGTGTCCGCGCCAGCATCGTTCTGCATAGTCGCGCTGGCGGCGGCCGTGGCGGTCACGGCTTTGACCCTCACCATCCGGTTCGGCGCGCTGCCGGGACAGAGACGCATGCGCCGGGGGGCGCCGAACAGCTTCCAGGTTTTCGGCCAGGTGAATATCGGTCAGACCGTGGCCGTCGTCGGGACGATCCTGATCCTCGGCCGGCTCGATCTGTGGCTCTACGTTCCCGCCGCGGTGTGCCTGATCGTCGCGCTGCACTTCCTCCCGCTCGCGCGGTCCTTCGCGCAGCCGCAGTACTGGTGGACCGGTGGGCTGCTCATGGCCCTGGCACTGGTCACGGTCCTGTCGCTGGCCGGCGGCATGGACGCGGCGAACGCCCGTGCCCTGCTGGGATTCGGGGCCGCCGGTATCCTGTGGGCCACCGCGCTGCACGTCGCCCGCAGGGGCTGAGCCGCGGGCTCGGTTCCGGACGGGCGGCGGTGTCCACCCCCGAGGGGGCGAACACCGCCGCCCGCGTCACCGGATCAGACATCTGCCTTCGTCAGCAGGTGGACGAAGAGCAGGTCGACGAGGAGGACGACGTACCGCCCTTACCGCCGGAGGCGCCCATCTCCGGCAGAGCCACGCCCTGCGAGATCTCGAGGACCTCCAGTTCGGTCACGTCGAACGAGTCGAAGACCTGCTCGATGTCGGCAGAGTTAACCGAGACGGTGTTCATTGAGAACTCCTCAACAGTTTCCTTGTGCGACCGGACGGCCGCACAAGGAAACTATTTCGAATTTCCCGGCCGAAAACCACTGTGTGGCACCTTCGATTGACACTTGTCACTCCCGTAATTACTGATGTCACGAGAAAAGCGACAGGCGAGAAAGTGGAATTACGAGTTCCATGAAAAGGGAAGCGAATACCCCCGCCGAATCGGCGGGGGCTTCATTCGGGTTTTCCGTCCGAGCGCTCAGGTCCGGCGCAGCTCCGCGCCGGCCCATGCCGCCCACTCCGGGTCGTTGACCCATTTCCAGCCTTGATCCCGGTCCCAGATGCCGGGGTCGCCCGGCGGGCGGCTACCTAAAGGGAGACTGTAAAACGTTCGGTGTAACTCCCGATCATGGAAGATGCATCGATGACCAGCAACAACATGACCGAGGCTGAACCCGTCGCGCCGTCTGAGGCGGTGCCGGCGAAGTCTGTGGACGATCGGCTGATTGACGAGTTGGTGGGCCGGGCTCAGGCCGAAGGCCTCCAGCTGACCGGCGAGGGCGGGCTGCTGCAGCAGCTGACCAAGCGGCTCCTGGAGTCCGCTCTGGAGGGTGAGATCACCGACCACCTCGGCTATGACAAGCACGATCCGGCCGGGAAGAACGGCGGCAACTCGCGTAACGGCACCCGCGCCAAGACCGTCCTTACCGACGTCGGCCCTGTCGGGATAGCCGTGCCCCGCGACCGGGAAGGCAGCTTCGAGCCGAGGATCGTCAAGAAGCGGCAGAAGCGTCTGTCCGGCGTGGACGAGATGGTCATCTCGCTCGCGGCGAAGGGCCTGACGACCGGCGAGGTCCAGGCCCACCTGGCCGAGGTCTATGGAGCCGAGGTGTCCCGCCAGACGATCTCCACGATCACCGACAAGGTCCTCGACGGCATGGCCGAATGGCAGAACCGGCCCCTCGACGCCGTCTATCCCGTGATCTTCATTGACGCCATCCACGTGAAGATCCGTGACGGCGCGGTAGCCAACAGGCCCATTCACGTGGCCCTGGCGGTCACTGTCGAGGGCCGGCGGGACATCCTCGGGCTGTGGGCCGGCGACGGCGGCGAGGGCGCCAAGCACTGGATGCACATCCTCACCGAGATCAAGAACCGCGGTGTCAACGACGTCCTGATGCTGGTCCGCGACGGACTCAAGGGCCTGCCCGACGCGGTCGAGACCGTCTGGCCCCGCACCACGGTCCAGACCTGCGTGGTCCACCTGCTGCGGAACTCCTTTCGTTATGCCGCCCGCCAGGACTGGGACAAGATCGCGCGTGTCCTCAAGCCCGTCTACACCGCGGCAACCGAGGAGGCCGCACTTGATCGGTTCGCCGAGTTCGCCGACGCCTGGGGCAAGAAATACCCGATCGTGCGGCTCTGGGAGAACGCATGGGAGGAGTTCACGCCGTTCCTCCGCTTCGACACCGAGATCCGCCGCATCGTCTGCACCACGAATGCGATCGAGTCCGTCAACGCCAGGATCCGGCGGGCAGTCAAGGCCCGCGGGCACTTCCCCAACGAGCAGGCCGCGTTGAAGTGCGTCTACATGGCCATCATGTCCCTGGACCCCACCGGCAAGGGACAAGCCCGCTGGACCATGCGCTGGAAGACCGCACTCAATGCCTTCGACATCACCTTCGACGGCCGCCTCTCTGCAGCCCGCCAGTAACTCCAACAACCCAGTTACACCGCTCGTTTGACAGACCCGATCAGAAGAACCGCTCCTGAACAGCGGATGGAGCAACTGTCCGCCATCGGGATGCGGTGGTCGTAGCACACAGGTGCAGCAGTGGGCCGGGCAGGCCTTCTAGGACTTCTGCCCGGCCCACTGCTGTGTGGTCTCAGCGGCGGGTGGTGTACATGTGGAGGATGTCGCGTCTATTCGGCGCAGGGCGGCAAGCCCCCGCGATCCCCGTGGGTTCGGGAAAACCGAAGGCTCTTCAACTCGAACCCACGGGTCCATCAGCGTGCTTCAGGTCGGTGCATCCGTAGATTCGGGTAAAACACGGGGGTGCTGAGCAAGTCGAGGCGAAGAGCTTCGGCAGTGCCATGCAAAGGAGTCACTCCGGTGCGCTGGGAGGCGGCTCGACACGTGCCAGCCAGGTGGTGAGCAGTGTTTCGAGACGTGCGGCCTCGTCGGGGTCAAGCTCGTCGAGTATGCGGCGTTCGTTGCTCATGTGGTCGGCGAAGGCCCGGTCGATCAGCTCCCGTCCTGCCGGGGTGAGTGCGACCACGCGTCCCCTGCCGTCCTCGGCGGACCGGCGTCGTGTGGCCAGTCCGTTACGTTCGAGCCGGTCGATGCGTTTGGTCATCGCACCCGTGGTGACCATGGTGAACGTGGCCAGTTCGCCCGGGGCGCGCTCGAAGGGGTCCCCGGCCCGCCGGAGCGCCGCCAGGACGTCGAACTCTCCCTCGCTCAATCCGTAACGCCGGTAGACCAGGCATAGCTGCTCGGTCAGAAGGCTGGCGAGGCGATGGAGCCGGCCGATCACGCCTTGGGGGCTCACATCCACATCCGGACGCTCGCGAGCCCACTCGCGCTGGATGCGGGCAACGTGATCCTCGTAGTAGTTCACGGCTTCATTATAGCTTCCCTGGAAGCTATATTCCTTCCGTGGAAGCTACTATGCGATGGACACTGGTGACGGCGATCGCTCCGGTCGCCTGGGCTACGAACTACTTCGTCACCCACGAATACCTGCCCACCGGCCAACCGCTCTACGGTGCGGCAATCAGGGCTCTTCCCGCAGGGGCCCTGCTGCTGGCACTGTGCCGACAGGTGCCGCACGGAGCGTGGTGGTGGAAGTCGCTGGTGCTCGGCACCCTCAACATGGGGTCCTTCTTCGCCCTGATCTACCTCGCGGCGCAGCTACTGCCGACGAGCATCGCCTCCACCATCATGGCGGCCTCACCGACAGTCTTGATGCTGCTCGCCTGGGCCGTGAACGCGGAACGCCCTCACGGCCTCCCACTGATGGGCGCCGGCATCGGTATCGCAGGTGTTTGCCTGATGCTGCTCACCGGCAACGTCACCCTGAACCCACTCGGCGTCCTCGCATCGGCCACAGCAATGGTGACGTCCTCCTTCGGCTACGTGCTCGCGAAGCGGTGGAGCACCGAGGTCGACATCCTCGCCTCGACGTCCTGGCAGCTCATTGCCGGAGGCCTGGTCGTGCTTCCGTTGGCCGTCGTCCGCGAAGGAGCACCGCCCCACCTCGGTGTGGGCGCCATCCTCGGATTCGCCTACGTCACCATCGTCGCGACCGCGGTCGCCTTCGCTGCCTGGTTTGCCGGCCTGCGTCACCTGCCGGCAGCCGCTGTCGGCCTGATCGGGCTGCTGAACCCGGTCACCGGCGTACTGCTCGGCACCGTCATCGCCGAAGAGACCCTCACTCTGCGACAGATATGCGGACTGGTCCTTGTCCTGCTCGGGATCGCGCTCGGGCAACCCATCGCCGCCACGGCCGCCGGCCGCATCCGGTCCCGGGCAACGGGAGCCGACTCCCGACGCGACGCACCGACCGGCCGAGCCCGCCGCCTCGGCCCAGGAGAATCCAACTGCGCGACACAGCGGGACGGTTGACCGAGCACAATGCCCACTCGGCTCCTCCTGCACCCGCCGCAGAGCGGCATTGCCAGCCCTGATGCGCGTGGTGCTGGTTGAGGGCGCATCGGCCAGCACATCGATCTCGACGGCACTGTCACGTTGGCTGCCCGGTGGGATGATCTTCGGGTTGATCAACCTGGGAAGGGTCGTCCGTGGGGAGCGCGTCGCTGTCGTACAAGGGGCACCGGTACCCGGTCGAGGTCATCTGCCACTGTGTGTGGCTGTACTTCCGTTTCCCGCTGTCGTTCCGCGAAGTCGAGGAGCTCATGCTCGAGCGCGGGATCGTCGTCTCGTACGAGACGATCCGCCGCTGGTGCGGGAAGTTCGGGCAGACCTACGCCAACGCGCTGCGCCGCCGGCAGCCCCAGTTGGGGGACAAGTGGCACCTGGACGAGGTCTTCATCAAGGTCAACGGGCGGTTGCAGTACCTGTGGCGGGCCGTCGACCAGGACGGCAACGTCCTCGACATCCTGTACAGAACCGGTGGGACAAGGCCGCGGCCAGACGCTTCTTCCGCCGTCTTCTCACAAGAACCCGCACGGTGCCGCGGGTGTCGCTCACCGACAAGCTCCGCTCCTACGTCGCGGCCCACCGCGAAGTCATGCCCGCCGTCGAGCACCGGCAGTCGAAGTACCTGAAGAACCGGGCGGAGAAACAGCCACCAGCCCACCAGGCAACGCGAGCGCGCGATGAAGGGCTTCCGCAGCGTCGGCGCAGCCCAACGGTTCCTGTCCGCCTTCAGCGGCATCTCGCCCCACTTCCGCCCTCGACGGCACCTCACGAACGCCCCCGACCACCGCACCGAGATGATCAACCGCTTCGCAATCTGGAACCAGATCACCGGCACCGCCGGCCTGCCCGCAACGGTCAGACCCAGAGCCGGCACCCGGGCCGGTCGCCGTGCTTGCCCTTGCGGGCCGCCGCGTCGATTCCTTCGAGGGTCGACTCCCGGATGTTCTCCCGCTCGGTCTCCGCCATCGCCGCGAAGAACGCGAACAGCAGGCGGCCAGGCCCGCTGGGGTCGTACATCCCGGGCAGGGGTCCGGCGAGCATCTCCAGGACCAGGCCGTGGGCGGTGAGGTGGTCGGCGAGGGCGGTGAGTTCGGCGGCGTCGCGGCCCAGGCGCTTCATCTCGTACACGGTGAAGATGACGCGGCAGTGGGGAGCGTGGGCCTTGATCTGCCGGGCGAGCGCGAGCGCGGCCTCGAAGTGGGGCCGCACCCGTACGCGGGTGCTGATCTTCTCGGAGAACACCTTGCCGCGCTCGATGCCGTGCCCCGCGAGGGCGTCGAGCTGCGACTGGAGTTCCTGGGTGAGCGTCGAGCATCGGGCGTACCCGATGCGGATGTCGGCACTCGGAGTGTCCGGTGCGAGGGCGAGCGGGCCCGGGGTACCGGGGCGCCACGGCTGGCCGGGCCCGCGGTCGGCGGGGGTGGGCACGCGCAGGAGCTTGGCGAGCCGGGGCGCCTTGGTGAAGCGGCCGGTGTGGTAAGTACCGGCGACCGCGCCGGAACGCGAGCGGCACGGCGGGCCGGGCTCGGCCCGGCAGCGCGGGCAGGGGTGGCGCTCGACGCCGTCCGCGCCGCTCGGGGAAGTGTGACTGAGCTCTTCAGTTCGCGAGTTGGGCGCTCGACGTGATGAGCCCGAAGTCTTCACCCGACGGACGAGAGGGCGGCTGCGGTTTGCCCCGGCGAGCACTCAGTGAGGCGACGGAGTTCAGGTGCCCGGCGTTGGAGCCTGGCCGGCCGTGTTCTCGGTGTCCTCGGTGGCGGCGATCGTCTGGCGCAGCAGGCGACGGGCGGTCTTCAGCTCGGCGGCACGCTGGTCGAGGATATCCAACTGGTCGCGCAGGCTGGTGAGGACTCCGGGACAGGGGCGCAGCGTCGCCGTGTCCTGGGTGCAGGGCAGGACCTGGCGGATGATGCGGGTGGGCAGGCCGACGGCGAGCAGGGCGCGCACGCGGCGCACCGTCTCCACCGTCTGGTCGTCGTATTCGCGGTAGCCGTTGGCGCGGCGTTCGGCATGGATCAGTTCCGTCCGCTCGTAGTAGCGCAGCAGCCGTTCGCTCACTCCGGTTTGGCGTGACAGCTCTCCGATCAGCACCGATCCGTTCCTTTCGATTTGACCTTCCAACGGTGTCAGGGAGCAACAGTGCCCTGACCGGCCGAATTCCCGACCGGTCAAGACGGAGGGAACAGGGAACGAATCAGTGATCATCGACGCGCACAGCCACGTCCACGACCCGGTTGAGGCGCACGTGGGGCTGCTGGACGAGGCCGGAGTCGACCGCGCCGTCCTGTTCCCCACCCGACCGCACCCGGAGCGGGCCGGCGACCTGGCCGCACTGCGCCGGGAGATGGCCGTTCTGGAGAGGGCACTTGGAGGCCGGGCCGGCACGGTCGAGGCGTACCGGGGGGGCGTGGCGGGAACTGGACGCCGCGCTTGCCGCACTGCCGGACCGGTTCATCGGCTTTCTGTCGGTGCCGCTGGGTCTGGGATTGCAGGAGACAGCCGAGATCGTGGAGCAGGAGGTGGTCGGGCGCGGACTGCACGGGATCGGGGAGCTGACACCACCGCCTGGAGGGGCAGGGCTGATCGAACCGGTCCTCCAGGCGGCGGCCGACCAGGGGCGGCTGCCCGTGGTCGTGCACGGATCCGCGCCAACCCGTACGGAGGACCTGGCAACGCTGGCCGCACTGGCCCGCCGATACCATGACGTTCCGCTGGTGGTCAGCCAGTTGGGAGGGCAGCACTGGATGCAGGCCCTCGAACTGGTGCGGGACACCCCGAACATGTACCTGGAGCTGTCCACGGCCAACATCGTCTTCGCGGTCCGGTTGGCTATCAAGGAGATCCCGGACCGGACCCTGTTCGGCTCGGACGCACCCTACGGTGACCCGGTCCTCGCCCGGGCGCTGGTGGAACGGGTCACCAGCCCGGGCGAAGTACGCGACCGGGTCCTCGGCGGGACGATCGCCGAACTGGTCGGGCTCGGCTGATACCTGACCGCCCCGCCAGGCGCCCCGGACGGACCGAGCACTTCGGGTCGCGAGCCGTACGCGGGCTGGGCGGGGCATCGGTGGAGTCGGTCCGGTGAATTCGCACGCTCAGCTCGCCAACTCAACTGCTCATCCGCCAACTGAAGCGCTCAGTCACAACGGCACGCACAGCCGACCACTTCGCCTTTCCCGAGCTACAGGTCGAACTCCAGTTGCTCGACGTCGGTGAACTCCACCATCAGCTCCTGGGCGCGGCGCCGCCGTCGCGGAAGTAGACGTGGGCGAGGGCTTCGGCGGTGATGTCGCGCAGTTCTGCTGCTCGGTGGCGCCGGCTTGCTGGGCGTCGAACAGGCGGGCGGCGTAGTCGGGTGGCAGGGCGAGGGTGAGGTGGCGCAGGCGGGCGTCGTCAGTGGTGCCGGGCGCGGCGGTGAACCCGAACCGGGCGCGGGTGTCGATGACCAGGCCGGTGCTGGTGGCGGCCTGGCGGCGGGCCTGCTCGCGGATACGGGGCTGCCAGCGGGCCCGTACGGCGTCGGCCAGGCGTTGAGCGAGGCGGTCGGGGCCGGCGGATCTGGTCCTTGACGTAGCGCTCCACGGTGCGCTGGGAGACGCCGAGCGCGGTGGCGACCGCGCGGGTGCCCTTGAGCTGACGGACGAGGTAGCGCATCTGCGCGCCCGCGGATTTCGGGATGGGGCGGGTGAACGCCTTCTGCACGGCGCGGTCCAGGCCGTCGGCGACCAGGCCCAATGGGAGGGTTCCCTTCAAGATCGGCTGTACCGCGTGCCGCTGCTTGTAATCGTCCTTGTCGAACGTCAGTGGCCGCCCGCCGCGTGATCCGCGCTTGAGGCGGTTGCGGACACGGTCCGCCGGGATGGGGATGGTGGCCTTGATCCCGCGTCTGCGCAGGTAGGAGCGGTTGCCACGGGAGTCGTACGCCTTGTCGGCCCGCACCCGGTCCGGGCGCTTGCGCGGCCTAGACGGTGGAGTCGACGTTCACGTCCCAGGTGATCAGGCCCTCGGCGTCCGCCTCGGCCTGGAGCTGGGTGAGGATCCTTGCCCAGGTCCCGTCTCGCTGCCAGCGCCGGAACAAGTCATAGACCCGGTCCCACGGCCCATAGCGTTCGGGCACATCGCGCCAGGGAGCACCGGTCCGGGTTCGCCACCGTATGCCGTCCATGAGCTGCCGCCGCGTCCACACCTGCGGACGGCCCGGCTTGATGCCCCGCGGCAGCAACGGTTCAAGCCGGGCCCACTGTCCGTTCGCCAGATCCCCACGTCCCACAAGACATGATCATCAACGAACAAGATCCACTTTCGCAACACGCCCTAGAGCCTGAGCGCCGTCGGCGGCTTAAAACACGGCCCAGTCTCTTCCGTGCTGACTCTATGAAAGAGACGCTACCGCCGTTGGGGTCTCACCACGTTGGCCTTGACGGGCTCGTTCGTCGACCATCCTCGTGAAGGCAAGCAGCACGTTTGTGTCGAGTTCACGAGTGCCACCTCCATAGACGATACGGGAAACAACCGTGCCAGCGCGGTTGATCGAAGCCATCTGATAGGTCGTTGCATTGCCGTTGTATCCCTCCGTGGCGAAGGCAGCAGTCTGCTCTCCCACAGCGCTCATCGCCATAGGTCGCCCCTTCAAACCATCGTCGCTGGGCTGAGCTGCGGCGGTTAGAAAGTCTTTGTAGCCCGCTTCAGCCGATTTTTCCGTGCGGTACGAGAGGACACGGAACACCGCAACGTTGTTGGCACTCGGGTCAGTGAAGGTGACCGTGCTCTCCCAAAGGATCCCGGCACAGGAGGTGGTGCAGGCTTTCCCCGAGAAGGTGTTAGCGGGTGTCTTTAACGACCAGCCATTCAAGATACTGTCTACGCCAGGCAGGACCGCTTCGAGCTGACCCGTCTCGGTGATTGGCATCATCTTGCGCGGCGTATTTTTGCCTCCGCCCGGCAGAGCCCCCGGATCCGACCCATTCCCCCCTGACTCACCCAAGGAGGACGGTATATCAGTCCCCTCGCCGGTAAGCCATTTCACCCCTCCGTATAAACCTAAGGCAATGAGTACGGCCAGGATGGCAACGATGGCGGTCAGCGAGGCCCGCGCTCCGGGGGTGTTCTGAAGTGTTACGGGGCCGATAGTAATCGTGCTCTTCTCTACGCCACCTCCGATGGTGATGGTGTTGATGTCCGATCCGGCCCTGACGTGCGCCGGCTCCAGGGCCTCCCGAAGCCTTCTCACAAACTCCGGGTCGCTGGTGATCGCTGTTGCGAGTTGTGCGCGGGCTTCCTCTTGAGGGCCAGGTGCAGACGGCGCCTCATCGAGCTGCGTGAGTGTCGCGCTTCCCTCGTCTGAGGAACCGAGGCGCTCTCGTGCCAGGCGCCGAACCTCCTCCGTAGCCGCGGTGCCAAGGCCAGTGCCCGCACTGCTTGCTAACCCCGTGAGTGCCGACATGACCACCGACACCAACCCATCCGATTCCATGCTTCTCCCCCACCGATGGATGCTGAGCAAGCCATGATTGCCGCACAAGCGCGCTATCAACAAGCCCTAATACTGCAGCCGCAGTTGCTGTGACGGTTGGTCTGGCTGCTCGTTGAGCTGGGCATGGGTGGGGACGTCACGGTTGATGAGGTGCACCGCTGGGCGACCGGTCTGGACGCACTGCATGCTCGGATCGGTGGGTATTTCCGCAGGTCCGAGCCACGTCGGCGGGCAAGGGAGTATCTGCGCGGACTGCTTGCACCCTTGGAACGCAAGAACGGCTGGACGCTGGCCGAGCAGGCCGGTGAGCTGTGCCCGGACGGCAGCAGCGGCTGCTGAACCAGGCCGACTGGTCCGCCGACGCGGTCCGTGACGAGGTTCGCGGCTTCGTGCTGGAACATCTGGGCGCCGAGGACGGCGTGTTGGCCGTGGACGAGACCGGCTTCATCAAGAAGGGCTCCCGGTCGGCCGGCGTGCAGCGGCAGTACACCGGCACCTCCGGGAAGATCGACAACTGTCAGCTAAGAGTGTTCTTGGCCTACGCCTCCACGAAGGGGCGGGCGTTGATCGACCGAGAGCTGTACCTGCCCACCTCCTGGATCGAGGATCCGGCCCGCCGGGCGGATGCGAGGATCGGCGCCGAGGTCGTCTTCCGCACCAAGCCCGCGCTGGCCCGCGCGATGCTGGAGCGGGCGGTTGCCGCGAGGGTGCCGTTTTGGGTGACCGGACGAGGTCTACGGCCAGGACCCCGTCCTGCGCCGCTGGCTGGCCGGGCAGCGCCTGAGCTACGTCCTGGCGATCTCCGGCAAGCACCGGTGCGGGCCGCGCGGGCAGAACGCCCGCACCGTCTCGGCGATCCTGCCGGAACATGCCTGGGAGATCCGTTCCGCCGGTGACGGTGCGCACGGCCTGCGTGAATACGCCTGGGCCCTGGTCCCGCTGCCCGGCGAGGGCGACGACGGCTTCGAAGACGCACTGCTGATCCGACGGTCCCTCGCCGACGACGAACGGGCCTACTACCTGGTGCACGCGCCCGCGAACACTGCGCCGGCCGAGATCGTCCACGCTGCCGGGGCCCGCTGGGCGATCGAGGAGTGCTTCCAGGCCGCGAAGAACGAGGCGGGTCTGGATCACTACCAAGTCCGTCAGTACGCGGCCTGGTACCGGCACATCACCCTGGCCATGGCGGCCGCCGCTCACCTGGCTGCGGTCCGGGCCACCGCTCACGAAAAGGGGGACACGGCAGCGACCTGATCCGACTGAGCGTGAACGAGATCCGCCGCCTGCTGAGCAGATTCACCCACGCCGTCCGGCACGAAGCCGGTCATATCCTGCACTGGTCATACTGGCGACGCCGTCATCAACACCGCGCCCGCCTCAGCCACTACCGCCGACGAGGCCACCGACCCCCGTAACTGCGGCTGCAGTACTGAGCGACCTTGCGGGAGGTCCCGGGATGCCACAGCGATTCCGGGACTCCGCGTGGATTGCGTTCCACCGGCTGCCTGTCGGTCCCCACTCGTACGCTGTTGCCAGCGCAGGCGCGCTGGAGCCAGGAGGCGTTCAAGGCACGACAGCTGACGTACGAAGAGCGGTTCGCTTTGATCAACAAGTGGAAGAACCCACCGGGCGCTTCCGAGCAACTCCGGCTGGAGCACGGTAGACGCTCTGGCCCTTGGTGTTCAGTTTGCCTCGGCGGGCGGTGGCCGACACCGGTGGGCCGGCCACCGCCCGCTGGACAGGGCTCCACAAGGGAGCTCACGCGGGCTCGATGACGGCGAGAAGCCGCCACGAAGGACACCCCGGCGGCGGGTGAACGGCGGTCGTTGGGCACATCTCGCGTACAAGGAAGCGGCGGCTGAGCCCAGGGCAGACCAGGCGCCCGGCGGAGGTCCGTCACGTCCTCCGTCCGGGCGCGGTGTCGCCCAGCAGCTGCCCCTCGGCGGTGCCGTCCTCGGCGACGGTGAGCAGGACGCGGGCGTATCCGTGGAGCCAGCCGGACAAGGTGAGAAGGATCTTCCCGCCCGGCCTCACCTGTGCGAGCAGGGCCGGGGGCACGGCGCGGAAGGAGCAGGCGGCCACGATCCGGTCGGACTTCGCCTCGGGCCAGTACCCGTACAGCCCGTCCGCCACCGCCAGCGTCGGCGTCTACCCGCAGGCGTAGAGCCGCTCGCCGCCTGCTCCAGCCGGCGGCCGTCTATCTCGATCGAGGTGATGGCGGCCGAGCCGAGTCGTTCGCAGCCAGCGCGGTGGAGTAGCCGGTGCCGGTGTCGGTCTCCAGCACTGTGTGCCCCTCCTGCACGTCGGTGTCCGTCCACATGCGGACCACCAGCGACGGCAGCGTGCCAGGAGGCCGACGGCCGCCTGTCCCAGCCGTGCCCGAGCCTGCACCGGGTGCACAACCGGGCTTGGCTGATCCGCGCGCTGTACGAGCGGCTGGACCGGTTGCGGGCCGCTGTGCCTGCCGGCGACGAGGCAGCGGTCGCCTCCCTCTGAGCCGTCTCCCGGCGCCTCCCCCCGTGGGCCCGGATGACGAAAGAAGTCCCCGGCGGCTGCTCCTGCACCGAGCACCGACGAGGGCTTCCTGCTCACGTCCTGTTGAGCCTGGGACGCAGACCCCGTACGGTCGGCGCACCCCGTGCGGCGCAGGTCCGTCCGCCCTGATCCGGCCTCTGCCCAGGCCCGCTCCCCTCTCGAGGGGGCGGGCCCTTGCGTTCGCCGGCCGGGGGTCTGACCGCGCCTACCGCAGCGTGGACAGATCGACGGCGTTCGCCATCGCCTGCATCCCAACGTCATTGGGGTGCAGATGGTCACCGCTGTCGTAGGCGGGGAGCATCTGGGCGGGGTTGTCCGGGTCGCGGATGACGGCGTCGAAGTCGACGGCCGCGTCGAAGGCGCCACTCGTGCGGATCCAGTTGTTCACTGTCACTCGGATGCCGGCCAAGCCGCTGGTCTGCGTGGAGTTGGGCAACATGGTGCCGCCGATGATCCTCACGCCCGCCGCGTGTGCCTGCGCGATGATGTTCTTGTACCCGTTGATCAGCCGGTCGGCGGTGAGGGAGGGGGTGCCGTTGATGTCGTTGATGCCTTCCATGAAGATCACGTCGCGTACGCCCGGCTGGCCGAGGGCGTCGTGTGCGAACCGGTCCACGGCGGCTGGGCCCTGAGGGTCCCACCCCGTCGCGCGGAGCACCATGTTGCCCGACATCCCCGCGTCGGCGACAGCGAGCCGCGGGCCGCCGCTCGCCGACTGCAGCCGGGCCGCCAGACGGTCCGGCCAGCGCCGGTTGGCGTCGGTCGTGGTGTTGTACCCGTCGGTGATGGAGTCGCCGAACGCCACCACGGTTCCGGTGGTCACGGCGGACGGCACGACGTCCACGCCGGACACGCAGTACCAGCTCCACATCGACGTGGTGAAGGTGGTTCCGGCGTCGTCACCGGTGTGGTTGCCGGAGCCTGCCGCCGAACGGTACGAGGTCTGGAAGGCGTCACGATGGAAGGTGGAGGCGCCGGTCCTACCCGGCAGATACAGGCTCACCAGGAGGTCCTGCCCCGCGGTGACCGACATCGGGATCACGTCGCTGGTCAGTTCCGCCCCGGCGGCGATGGTCAGACTGCCGGATCCACCGAAGGTCACGGTGCGGTGGGTGCCGGGCACCGCGGCCGCGCCGCCGGACCGGACGGCCGCGTCGACCGCTCCGACCAACAGCGCGGTTGAGCTGCGCAGGTTGGACAGACGGATCCGCACCCCGGAACCGGCGGCGCTGGGATGGACGACCATCCGCAGGGTCTGCTCGGAGAAGGTGTCACCGCCGGCGGCCATGCCGGGGCCGAAGGACGCGACCCGGGGGCGTTCGGTGAGGCTCCACTGCTGGTTGCCATTGCTGTTGCACGGCCACTGGACGAGCGGTGCGCCGTCGGCCGTGGCGGAACCGGAGACATCGAGGCACATGCCGCTGTTGACGGAAACGATCGCGGAGCCGTTGAAGGTCCAGCGCTGGTTGCCGTCGCCGGTGCACGGCCACTGGACGACCTGCGCCCCCGCCGAGGTGGACGCACCCGACACGTCCGCGCACTTGCCACTGTTGATGTTGACCAGCGAGAACGAACCGCCTCCGTGGGCGACGGCCTGCCACAGCTGGGTAGGGTCGCCGGAGGGAGCGTCCTGCACCACGTTCACCGCGTTGGCCGACGAGGCCGACTGGACCTGTGCGTTCTTGCCGCTGTGCGCTGCGGTCAGCGCGTACACATGGCCGTCCTGCGGTCCGGTGGCGGCGCCGGCCTGATGTACCGGGACTAGCGAAAGGCCCACTACGGCGAGAGCCACGGCCCCCATGGCGGCCGCCTTGTTCCGACGCCGCTCATGGACACTTCCTGCATATGTCGTCTTTCTCGTCATCGGGGGCCGCTTCCCCTGCGTGGCTCGGACAAGGTCCGCGTCCACTGCTGGTTGGTACCGCCGCTGCACGACCAGAGCTGGAGCCCGGTGCTGTCGGCAGTGCCTCCCTTGATCACATCGAGACAGCGCCCGGACTCGACTCCCACTAGGCTGCCGTTCGAGTTGACGGTCCACTGCTGGTTGGGGCCGCCGTTGCAGGACCAGATCTGCACGGCGGTACCGTCGGCGGTGCCGTGGCCCTTCGCGTCCAGGCACTTGTGGCCGTACACCCGCAGTTCCTTGGCCGAGGTCAGCGTCCACTGCTGGTTGGCGCCGGCGTTGCAGTCCCAGATCTGCGTAAGGGTGCCGTCGGTCTGGTTGAACCCCGGCACGTCCAGGCAGCGGCCGGAGCCGACGCCCACGATCTTCGTGGTCGAGCCGATCGACAGGTTGTCGAACTGGCCCGTCTCTCCCTGGCTGTTGCCGTAGCCGGCCTGGCCCGTGCCGTAGGTGCTGTCGTTGACCGACCCCACCTTCACGCCGTCGATCCACCCGGTGATCGTGTTGCCGTAGAAGCCCAGTCGCAGGTTGTGCCAGGAGTCGGTGCCCAGCGCTGCGACCGTGCCACTGGCCAGAGTCACGAACTTGTCATCGGTGTCGTTGCGCAGGATGGACCAGGAACCGGTGCTGCCGACCCGCAGGTAATAGCCGTCCAGGCCCTCGGGACCGAAGGAGTGCTGCCAGGTGGCGCGGCCGATGAGCTCGGTGAAGCCCGCGTTCTCCAGCAGCACGTCGCTGGAGACCTGGTAGTCCTTCCAGCCGACGTCACCGAAGAGTGCGTAAGGGTGCGACAGGGAGGCCCAGGTGATCGGCGCCTGTGCCGACATCTGGCGGACGCACTGTCCGGCGCGTCCGCCTCCGCAGCCGACGACCTCGTAGGCCCCTTGCTGGTCTTGGACGTACTTCGCCTCGGAGCCGGTGGCGTAGCCGTCGTAGGAGTCGGTGTACGGCAGTGCCAGGGAGCCCTTCGCCGGACTGACGGCGGTGCCCTTGCCCTGCCCTGTCGTGGTGGTGAGGGAGTAGACGTACCCCGGCTGGACGGTGAGCGAGTAGGCGCCCCCGGTGGGGGTGATGTCGGTGACGTGCACCATCGCGGTCGCGGGGTCGGTGGAGTTGACGTTGGTCGACCACACGTGGACGGTGCTCGTGGACAGGCCGCCGGTCACCGTGAAGTCGAGCGTCTGCGCAGCGGAGGCCTGCGTGGTCTCGATGACGGTGCTGTAGTCGGTGTTGTCGGTGGACTTCAGGGTCACGTAGCTGCCGTTGGCGGAGCTGCCGCCGATGTATCCCGTGGAGCGGTCGAGGTAGCGCCAGCCGGGAGAGGTGAACTGGGTGGTCTGGGCGGTGACCCACAGGCTCTGGCCCACGGAGTACGCGCCGGACCACGGCTGGTTGGCGACGGCCAGACCGGCGGTCGGGAAGGGCAGGTTGGGCGTCATGGCTCCAATCACGGGCCAGTTGATGGTCGCCGTCATCCTCCCGTCGATGTAGTCGCGGTTGTTGGCACGGGCCATCGCCGCGGCGCCGCCGTTGTAGTCCTGCGAGCCGTTCTCGCTGGCCCACAACTGCTTGCCGGTGGACAGCGCGTTGGCGGTGCTCGGGCAGGAGGTCTGCGGGGTGAGCCAGCCGCAGGGGTAGTGACTCCCGACGATGTCCACGGACGCGGCGAACGCGGAGTCCTTCACCATGTCATCGGCGACCGACCAGTCCCCGTCCGAGCCCACGATCTTGATCGAGGAGTAGCCGTTCGCGTTCAGCGCGGAGCGCAGGCTCTCGTACCACGAGGTGCTGTAACCGCGCTCGTTCCAGCCGCCCAGGTAGCTGATGGCCAGCCCGTGCGACTTCGCGCAGCCCAGCCAGGACAGCAGGTAGTCGGTCATGTCTTTGGACCAGAAGTTGCCACCGCCGATCCAGCCCGGCGCGCCCCAGGCCAGGCCGTAGAGCTTGATGGCCGGGTTGCGCGCCACGGCCTGCTTCATCAGCCACCACTCGTAGCCCCTGTCGCAGTTGACCGTGCCGGCAGTGTGTTCGATGCTCGGCTCCGCGCCGCTGGTGGAGTTGGTGTCCCCGCCGATCTCCGCCTTGAGGATCTGCAGGGCGGCTCCGTAGCCGGGTTTGAAGAGATAGTCCAGGATCCGGCTGCGCTGCGGCTCCGGGTAGTCGATCAGCAGTCTGCTGTTCCCGCCACCACCGCTGATGGCGCCGACACCGTCGTAGGTACGCCCGGCCGATGTGCCGTCCAGGGTGATCGCCGTCGCCGCCTGAGCCGGGACGGCGGTCAGCACAGCTCCCATCATTGCGAGGATCAGTGCGCACACCATGGCGAGGATGCGCCGTAGGCCCGCGGCGGGGTACGGCGGCGCCGGCGGCCGGCGGCGACTGTTGCGCCCGGTCGGCGGCTGTCTGTCGATCAGCATCCGTTCTCCTCGGATTGTTCGATGATGGCGGATTGCGTTGGAGGAAGGAGGTCGACGAAGCAGCGGGACGGCAGACTCAAAACACGATCGACCTGGGGATACATCCCATGTACGGGAAAAGACTGTTCAGCGTCCGAACACCCCTACAAGCTTCGACGCTGAAGGTATGTGCGACTCCGTTCGGCGTCAATGCCCCCTAAAAAGGCGACAGTTGCTGATCGATCACGCACCGCACGCCGAGTGCGGCAACGGGACGGAAGCGAACCGTTCGGCGAGGGAAACGAAAGAAACATCCCACCTATTGGTGGGCACCGGGTTCCTCGTCAGGGCAGTGATCCAGGATGCGCTGGGATCGACGCACAGCGCTGTAGGAGCCGGAGCATGGAATCGGCGGTCACCACGACGGCCGGGCAGGCGAAAGCGGCTGTGGCGGGGGGCGCACTGCCGGGCGACCAGGCACGCAGGCTCCCGGAACCGCGGGCGGGCGAAGGGGCCGGCCGCCGCACTGCTGGCGTCCGGCGACCGCCAGGAACCCGGTGACATGCCGAGGTGGGCCAAGTCGGCTGCCATGGTCGAGGAGTTCGTCGCCCATGACATCGCCGTCAAGGTGAGGAACGTCGAAGCCGCAGGCAACCCGGTGGGGCAGCGGGTCCGCCGTTCCTCGCAGTGCGCGCACCGGGAGGCATTCTGAAGAACCTCTCACCGGCTGATCCGCTCCGCCCGCCGCGGAACGGGCCCGTGAAGCGGCATCCCCGTCGGACAGCCCTGCTCGCTCCAGACGAACGGACCGGGCAGCCGCAGGGTGATGTTGCCGAAGGGGAGCTGAGCTCGGCGAGTGGGACACACTCCACTGAAGGAAGTCCGCCTCGCCGGCCAGGGCCGGCAGACCCCAGTACGTCGAAGTCGTACCGCCGAGGTCGGCAGGCGGCCCGGGGGCGCCTGCCGACGTCGGACAGCACGGTCAGTGCCGGGCGAACTGGACACCGGTGGGCTGGATGACGTTCGGCCGTATCCCGATGTCACCGACGGTCAGCCGCTGCCCGTAGATGTCCGTGATTCTGATCGCGCCGCCGCAGCCGCTGCCGTCGGCGGACAGGAAGTAGTTGTAGGGGGTACGGGGCAGCTGCCGCCAGCCTCCCGAGGTGCGGACCTCCAGCGCGGCGACCGGATTGCGGTGGTTGAGGACCTGGATGCCGCACCAGTAGGGGCTGGAGCCCGTCTTGTAGCGGACCAAGAGGGCACCTGGGCTGCCGGGGCTGAGCAGGCTCCAGGTGATCGGGATCCGGCCGAGCCCGAGGTCGCCGAGCTTGATGAACGCCTCGTGGCTGAGGTCGATCTGGCCAGGCGCGCAGGGCAGCGGGCACTCATTGGTGATCCGCACCGTGACGGAGGCGCCGTTCGCCGCGCGGACGTGCACATACGCCCCGCAGGCTCTGGCCGACTCGTAGTCGGTGGTGTTCATCGCCGCGATCATCATGTCGGGGCTCGGACCGAACCCGCAGGCGCCGTCCCCGACGCCGGCCTCATAGGCGGTGGCGACGCCCCGATAGCTGGTGCCGGGCCGGATCCGCCCCGGCGACGCGGCCGTGGTGGACCCCGTGCGCGCCGGACGCGGGGTCTTCGCGGGCGAGGCCTTCGCCTTCGTGGTGGTCGCAGACGCTTTCGGGGCGTCGGTCGCGCTCCGGGAGCGGGACGGGCTCGGGGAAGCCTTCCCCTTCGGGGAGGGGGTGCCAGAGCCGCTCGCCGTGGCTGCCGTCACTCGGCCGGCGGCGACAGATGTGCTCGCGGCCGGCTTCGCGTCGGCCTTGCCATCGGGCAGCAACGCCATCACCAGACAGGCGACCACGCCCGTGGCGGCCAGTGTCAAGGTGGCCCCCAGCATCAGTCTGCGCCTGCGTCTGCGCTCCCGCGCGACCTGCCTCGCTGTGCTCATGTCTGTCCGTTTCGGAGATGGAAGCCGATGGTGCACTCCTCAGTGGGCACTGAACGCGAAAAGGTTGCCGGGCGCGTGTCCTTTTTTCCTCGGCACAGTCCCCGCGGACGGCGCCCTCGGCGGGTCGGTCCTGCGCCACGACCCGCAGAGGTCACAGTCCGGCGTCCCGCTCCTCGGCGACGAACAGGCCGCGCGCGATCGGGACCTTCCCAACGAGTGCCAACACGAGTGTTGACAGCGGCACTTACCCCTTTGCACATTGGGCATCCAATTGTAAGCGGCCCTGACAAATCTGCTGCGCGCAGTCGGGGACAGCAGCAGCGGGCCCTGGCGGAAGCGGGACGCCCTCCATGAACCTCAGACGCACATACCGCGGAGTCGGAGCGCCGGCCCTCGCTCTGGCGATGACCGCGGCAAGCGGGCTACTGGCGGTGTCGAGCGGGACCGCCGACGCGACGACGGCCACCGTAGGGGTCACGCTGACCACGTCCGACCTGAGCAGCGCTCTGACGCCTCAGCCGGGCGTCGGCCTCGGCCCCGTGTCCTCCGGGCCGGTGAACCTGACGGTGGACGACAGCAGGTCGTACCAGAGCATCGACGGGTTCGGCGCCGCCTTCACGGACTCCTCGACCTACCTGCTGCAGAACAAGCTCGATGCCACCACCCGCGACCAGGTGATGAAGGCGCTGTTCAGCCGGGGCACCGGCATCGGGCTCTCGCTGATGCGCGTGCCGATGGGGTCCTCCGACTACACCGCCACCCCCGCGAGCAACCCCTCGACGTATTCCTACGACGACGACAACGGCGTCGCCGACCCCTCCCTGAGCCACTTCTCCACCGCACACGACGACACCTACGTCATCCCGGTCATCAAGCGGGCCCAGTCGCTCAACCCGTCGATGAAGCTCTTCGCCAACAACTGGAGCCCGCCGGCGTGGATGAAGACGAACAACTCGATGCTGGGCTCCAGCGGAGGCGGCAACGGCAGTCTCAACCCCTCTGCCTACGGCCCGCTCGCGCAGTACTACGTGAAGTTCCTGCGGGACTACAAGGCCAAGGGTGTCGACGTCTGGGGCATCACCCCGCAGAACGAGCCGGACCAGGCCCCGTCCAGCTACTCGGGCATGGTCCTGTCGGGCGCCGAGGAGTCCGACTTCATCAAGAACAACCTGGCGCCGGCGCTGGCGCAGGCGGGTCTGAACACGGTGATCCTCGGTGGTGACAGCAGCCACCCGGACCTGCCCTTCGCCAACACACTCCTGGGCGACAGCGCCACCTACAACGCGGTCTACGGAACGGCGTGGCACTGCTACTGGAACGACCTCCAGAACATGACCACGATCCACAACTCGTTCCCCGGGAAGAAGCTGTACGAGAGCGAGTGCTCCACCGGTCCTGGCATCGCTCCGATGAACGCCACGCAACTCGCGCTGGAGTCCACGTCCAATTGGGCCAGTGGCGCACTGCTGTGGAATCTGGCCCTGGACGCGAACGGCGGCCCGAAGATGGGTGAGGGGTGCAACGGTTGCACTGGTCTGGTCACCATCGACCAGTCCACCGGCAAGGTCACCTACAACGACAACTACTACCAGCTCGGACAGTTCTCGAAGTTCGTCGTGCCGGGCGCCACCCGCATCGGGTCGACCGACGGCGGCGGCATCTGGTCCCAGGCCTATCGCAACCCCGACGGCGGCGAGGTGGCGGTGGCCTACAACACCAACTCCTCACGGACCGACTTCACCGTCACCTGGAACGGCTCCGGATCCTTCAGCTACACGCTCCCCGCGCACGCCACGGTCACCTTCACCAAGAACGCGGGCGGAGCCGCGACGCGGATAGCGAGCAAGGGCTCGGGCCGCTGCCTGGACGACGCCGGCAACCCCGGCAACGGCACCCAGCAGATCATCTGGGACTGCGGATCCGGCAACTACAACCAGTACTTCCTGTACTCCGCCGCCCGCGAGTTGCAGATCGGCGGCAAGTGCCTGGGCGCGGCCGGCAACGGCACCAGCAGCGGCACCAAGGTCATCACATGGGACTGCAACGGCACCAGCAGCCAGAAGTGGACCTTCCACCCCGACGGCAGCATCACCAATGACCTGTCCGGCCTCTGCCTCGACATCACCGACAACGCCACGACCAACAATTCCCCGGTCCAACTGTGGGGCTGCTCGGGCGGCTCCAACCAGTCATGGACGGCGGCCAGCGGTGGCTGACCTGCCATGACCGGCTTCGTCGCGTCCGGACCGCCCGGGGAGGACCCGCTGACGTGGGTGGTCGCCCCGGGCGGTCCTGCTCCGTCCGACCTCGCACGAACCCGGCTGCGACCGAGCGGGCACCGCCTTCCGCCAGCGTGTCACCGACAAACATCATCGATGCGATGGATCGACCCCCGAGAAGGTGCTGGGCTTGCGCCGCCAGAGCATCTTCCGGGTCAGCCGTCGCACTGACGTAACAACCCCGCTCCGGGACAAGCGCGAGGAAGTAGAGGGCCTGCTGGTGGGGCCGAGGGACAAAGAGCGCGTCTTCATCGTGTCCACCGACGGCATCCCCGAGGAACTCAAGAACATCGCCGTCGGCAGCATTGACTGCCTCCCGGCCCGCCGACCTGTACGCCAAGTACGCCCCGTGCTACCTCAAGGCGGCGATCGACGGGAAGACGTTCGAGCCGGGCAAGACCGACCACGACGGCACGATCATCCAGATCCGTGAGTCTGCTGGAGGACCGGCTCTCCGCTCCTCTGGTCACCGTCGACGGCGGCACCCACGGCAGCCTCCCCGGCGTCCTCTCCGTCGACGGCGGACGGCTCGGCCGATGAGCGGCGCCGACCTCGCCTCCGTACGGAGTGGTGATGCTCGCGGGGCGCTGCCAACTCCTCGACCGGTCCGCCCTCGACGACGTCCTGCCCGCCGCGCAGGCACTCGGCGAGAGCGTGGTGGCCGTGGGCGTGTTCGACTCGGGACTACTCTCCCGCGACCGCCCCGCGGAGGGCATGAAGGAACGACTACCAGGACGCGCCCTCGGATCTGGCGGCCCGCGCTCTGGCGATCGCCGAGATCCGTGCCGCGCACGGCACGAGTCTGCTGGCCGCCGCCATCGCCTTCCCCCCTCAGGCATCCCACTATCATCAACGTTACGCTCGGTATGCGGGACCCGGAACAGGTGATACGAGACGTGGAACTCCACCGCCGGCAGGTCCCCGACGGCCTCCGGGACGATCTCCGCCTCCGAGGGCTGATCAGGTCGGACGTGCCTACAGCGTGCGGTCCGGGAAGGAGTTCGCAGTGTCTCTGACGGACAAGGCCATAGCGCAGATCCGTGAGCTGATCCGCACGGGTGCGCTGCCGCCGGGATCGAAGCTGCCGCCCGAACCGGACCTTGCGGCCCAGCTAGGCCTGTCCCGCAACCTGGCCCGTGAGGCGGTCAAGGCGCTGGCCGTCGCGCGGGTCCTGGAGGTCCGGCAGGGCGACGGCACGTACGTGACCAGCCTGCAGCCGAGCCTGCTGTTGGAAGGTCTGGGCGGTGCGGTGGAACTGCTGCAGGGCGACTCGGCCGCCCTGCAGGACCTCATGGAGGTAAGACGGCTCCTGGAACCGGTCGCCACCGCCCTGGCCGCCACCCGGATCAACGACGCCCAGCTGGCCGAGATCAAGGGCCACCTCGATGCCATGCGCGAGGCCCGCGACGAGCCCGAGCGGCTCACCGCACACGACGCCGCCTTCCATCACGCGGTCGTCTCCGCCACCGGCAACGAGACCCTGCTCACCCTTCTGGAGAGCATCTCCGGCCGCACCCTGCGCGCCCGCATCTGGCGCGGCCTCCTCGACGCCCAGGCCTCGGACCGCACCCTCGCCGAGCACGAGGCGATCTTCAACGCCCTGTCCACCCGCGACGCCGCCCTCAGCCAGGCCGCCGCGCTGCTGCACGTGAGCAACACCGAACAGTGGCTGAGAGAACACCTGCGCTCCGGCGAAGCGCTCTCCCTTCGGTAGACGTCGGTGAGATTGCTGGCTGCGGCTCGTCGTGGTCAGACCGAAGCCGGTCGCGGTGAAGGACCCGTCGAGGACGCTGTGCGGCCCCTTGACACCCCCCGGCGGACAGGGCTGAACGGCCCGCTCGGCCGGTCGACGCCCGGTGTCCTTACCGCCGTCGACCGGCCAGCCCTCACCGTGTCGTCGGACCGGCTGGAGGGCCGTCGGCTCGTCTCGAGGAGGTGAAAACGGGCAAGGCCCGGGTCCACCGATAGCTGGCCGATCCCTTCGCTGCTGTGCCGGTCTCGTCCATCAGCGGTCGGCTGTTTCCCCCCGCCTCCGCTGCTCGTGCCTTCACCGTCGGGTGTCAGCCCGGGCAACGCTCCGCTCACCGTGACGGTGGTCGGCGACGCCGCGGCCACTTGCGTCGCGGATGTTCCGACCGAGAGCGCGGCCCATCACCATGACGGTCTACCCGGCCAGCCGACGGCGCCGCGTCGCTCTGGGCCAACGAACAGCCGGCGGTGTGACGCGCCGGCGGGCAGCCTGGGCGACGTTGCCCGTGCCCGGGCTCGGAGGCCGCCGCCACTCAGCCGAAAGTCCGTTTCCGGTTGGCTCCGCCGTTGCAGACTGCGGCGTCCGCAGGCCGGGTTCGGTGCGGCGGTTGCCGCGGGCGGCCGTGCGACACGTTCCGTCCGCGGCAGAGGGGCGGCCCCCGCCCGACGTGTCCCCCGCCGCACCCCGACGGGGCCCGCGACAAGGCGGGCAACTGGGTGCAGTTCGCTCACCAACTGGTGTCGCAGGGCGGCAAGTTCGCCCCGGACGCCTGGGCGCAGCAGTTCGTGGACGCGGGCACGGAGTTCGCCGGACCGGTGCCCGAACGTGCCGTAGGGGCGGCCGCCGGTCAACCGCAGATCGAGAACCCGTCGTGGACCACCAGCTCCGTCAGCATCCCCAGCCAGTTCGCGGCGACGTGCTGGCCACGACGGAGGCGAAGTACGCCGCCGACCGCAACGCCGGTCCCGCGCCCTGGACGTCGTACCAAGAGTCCGGCCGGTCCTTCGCCCCCGACTACGCCCAGGGCGCCATCGTCCTCACCTCGGACTCCCTGTCCACGATCAAGGACGGCGCGCAGGTGACCCTCACCTACCACTTCTGGAGCGGCGCGACCGTCACCTACCGCACCACCCCTTCCGGGACGGCCGTCATCGGCTCCGCCTCCTGAGCCGCCCACGCAGAACGCTCGGCTGGAGAGCCCAGCCGAGCGCCCGGACGAACTGCTCGCGGCCTGTCACCCATCAACGCGACCACGGGCTTGCCACGACCCTCGGAGGCGTCGCTCGGCCAGGTCTACGCGTTGTGGGTGAGGGACTCGCGGGCGGGAGTGCGCGGTTCGGTCAGCAGGTCGAGTTGGTCTGGGTGAGGAGGCCCATCCGCCACGGGAGCGAGTTGTAATCGCCGGTGGCACCGGGATCCACGCCCTGGTAGGCGTACCGCATGTTGCAGGGGTCGATGGGAAGTGTTTGGTCGTTGCCGGCGCGGACCATCTCTCCGTGGCTGATGTCCTGGGTCCAGGGTGTGCCGGAGAAGGTGACGTTCTTGGCGCCCGCGAAAGGCGAGGACTCGGTGCCGGCCAGCGGTGTCCAGTTTCCGGTGAGACTGGTGGAGGTCCAGGACCGGAAATAGCGTCGTCCGTTGGACGGTGCCATCGCCTCGACGATCAGCAGGTACTGGTTGGTGCCGGCGACCTTGTACACGTTGGTCGCCTCGAACAGGTTGCTGGCCGTGTCGGAGAGGGCCACGGTGGTGTTGCCGAAGCCGTTGGGGAAGTTGGCCAGGCTGGTGTCCGCCCGGAAGAGCTGCCCCTTGTTGTTGGTGAAGAACAGATGGCAGTCGGTCGTGTCGCAGATGACCCAGAAGTCGAGCCAGCCACCGTTGTACTGCTGCACGATCGGAGGCTCGTTGTCGATGAACGTCTTCGGCGCCGACCAGGACGCCGGGTTGCTGGGGTCGGTGCTCGTCGAGTACGTGGGTGGACCGGTCTGGTAGACCATGTACCACAGTTTCTGCGGGGCGAAGTAGAACACCTGCGGCGCGGCCCGGTAACCCGGTCCCATCGGCGACACCTCGTCGAGGTACGTCTGTGGCGCCGAAGCGGCCTGTGACCAGTCACCGAACTTGAAGGTCTCGAGACCGTAGCCGAAGTTCGGGCCGACCGCCGAAGCGTAGACCAGCCACTCGTTGTCGTAGCGGACCACCGAGAAGTCCTTGATGGCGACGGTGTTGTGCTTCGCGTCCGGCTTCGGGCCCGCCAGTACGCCGCTGGAGCTCCACTTGAACGTCGACGGCAGTGACGGGGTGGAGGCGTTGCCGACGCGGACCAGTTGCCATTGCTGGTTGCTCCCGTCCCAGTCCCAGGACTGGGTGACCCTGCTCCCGTCAGCGGTGGAGCCGTCCTTCAGTTCAGCGGCCATACCGCTGTGACGATTGATCAGCCGCACATAGCCGCCCGGCGAGTCCGCCAGCCGGAACTGCTGGTTGGTCGCGTTCTGATCGCTCCACTGCACGATGTCGGCCCCGGCCGTGGTCGACCACCCCTGGTCATCGAGCACCTTGCCGGAATGCCGGTTCTGCAAGCGGTAGTAGCCGCCCCCCGAGTCGAGGAACCGCCACTGCTGGTTGGCTGCGTCGCCGCGCGTCCACTGCACCACCGCGGCACCGTCACCGGTGGCGAAGTTGGCGTCGTCCATCGCCTTGCCGCTGTTGTGGTTGACCAGCACGTACCACCCGTCGAGGTCCACAGTCGCCGCCGACGCCCGGGGCGCACCGGCCACAACCAGAAATGCGGCCACCATGGCCATGACCACTAATGCCACCACGCCACGTTCTCGGGGCAGGGTGGCTCCGGCCCTACCAATGGCCATCATCTGTTTCCTCCTTCGTCATCAGGGCCCGGGCGGCCCGTCCTCGAGGCACGGCGCACGGCGGTCTGAGAAGGCCTGCGGCGGCCACTGCCAGTGCGATGACCTGCGCACCGGACGTTTCGGAACGACGCCGCAGAAGCTGCGAAACATCTCTCCTCCCACCCACCCCGAACACTGCGCCTTTTTGTAAGGGCAGTTGATTAATCGGGCTTACTGTGGGGTCGCAGCATGCCCCCGTCAAGACCTGGTGCGGATCCAGCGAGCCGTCCGGGACGGCCGGGACTGGCCGGAGAGGCAGCCCTCCACCCGCTGATCAACAGGCCCAACCGGCCTGACCTGCGTCGTTGTTGCGCCCTGCCGATCGTCAACCCCCTGCGCTGTCACGGTGAATGGCATGACACAGCTCTCGCCCCACCTCCGACTCACGCCCCCACTCCGGACTCCCGCGGCAACAGCCGGATCCCTCTGACGTCAGCCATGCGGGCCGTCCCGGACCCGGTGGCCGCGCACACGCGCACACGCGCACACCACTGCGGGCACGGACGCGGCACGGCCAGTGAAACGCCATCGGCGCGAACCCTCCACGCCATCGCCATGGGGCTGGTCCTCGTCCTCCTCCTCGGCGAGATCAGCCTGCCCGCCGGGTACGCCAGCGGGTCTCGCGCCGCCGTTCCGGCCATCCTGCTCACCGACCACGGGTGGCCCTGGCTACAGCGCCGTCGGGCGCGGCCATCCTCACCGGTACGGTCACCGGCCTGCTGCTCGGCGTCCTGGTGGCGAAGGTCGGCACCCCTCGTTCGTGGTGACCTGGGCCGCCGGGCAGGGTGCCAGGGTGCGCCACCGCGGGGCCGCTCAGCCGACCTTGGTCATGCCCCACCGCTGCGGGGCGCCGCCGTTGGGGGTCCACTGGATGAGCTGGGTGTTGTCCGCGGCGTTGTTGGAGTTGTCCAGCGCCTTTCCGCTGTGCCGGTTGACGAGCCGGAACGCGCCGTCGCCCAGCGCGGTGACGGCCCACTGCTGCTGACGACTGCCGTCGTCGGTACGCTGCACCATCACTGCGCTGTCGGAGGTGCTGTTGTTGTCGTCGAGGGCCTTGCCGCTGCGGACGCAGACCAGCTTGTAGTAGCCGTGGCCCAGGTCGGTGACCGTCCACTGCTGCGGCGTGCCACCGTTGACGGTCCACTGGATGACCGGGCTGCCCTCGTTGCCGACGTTGGCGTTGTCGAGAGCCTTGCCGCTCTGGGCGCAGACCAGCCGGTAGACGCCGTTGGCGAGGACGGCGGGCATGCCGTTGACCTCCACGCAGACCACGGAGTCGTTCGCATCGGGCGCGGTGGCCGGCACTTGGACGTTGATCTGCCCGCCACCGGCCCAGTAGTTGAGGCTGGTGCCGGGGTTGTTCATCAGGTACACGCGGTTGATCGTGTTGTACACCGCCGGGATCTGGAGGGTGCCGCCCGTGGGCCAGTTGAAGACGTGGGCGAAGAGCTTGCCGTTCTTCTTGGTGATCTTGCCCCAGGACGGCTCGGTGGCGAAGGGGCTGCCGCTGGTGCCGTGGATGCTGTCGCCGTGGGTGGCCATCCACGAGGCCAGGCCGTTCAGAACGGTCACGGATCCGGCGGTCACGGAACCGTCGCCCTTGGGGCCGATGTTGAGCAGGTAGTTGCCGTCCCGGGAGATGACGGTGACCATCTCACGGATGATGTCCTTGACGGGCCGGTAGAGGTTCTCCGCCCAGTCGGTGTAGCCCCACTGGCCGTTCATGGTGGCGCAGGTCTCCCACGGCCGGTCCATCGGCCCGTCGGGAACCGTCTGCTCCGGGCAGGCGAAGTCGCCGAGATTCTCGTCCCGCTTGACACGTTCGTTCACGACGAGGCCGGGCTTGCGCTGCATCAGCCAGTTGTACAGGTCCTGGCCGTCGGATTTGGCCCACCAATCGCACCAGTCGCCGTCGAACCACAGGACGGCCGGGTCATAGCGGTCCAGCAACTCTTGCAACTGGCCCTTCATGTCGTTGATGTAGCCGGTGCGGGCCGTCGGGGATATGTCGGCGGTCCAGCGCTCGGGGACACAGGTCTGCGAGGGATGGTTCCAGTCCATGATCGAGTAGTAGAGCCCGAACCTGATGCCCCGGTTCGTGCACTCGGTCTTCAACTGGGCCAGCAGGTCGGGCTGGAAGTTGCTGTAGTCGTGCAGGTTGTACTGCTTGGTGCCGGTGGTGTCGGTGAAGCCCGCGATGTCGGAGTCCCACATCGCATAGCCCTCGTGGTGCTTGGAGGTGATCACAAGGTACTTCATGCCGGCGTTCTTGGCCAGCTCGGCGATCTGGGCGGCGTTGAAGGTGGACGGGTTGAACCGCTTGCTCACGTTGTTCTGCCAGTCGGCCTTGGACCAGTGGTTCTGGCTGAACTCCCACTCGCCCTTGCCGTAGTAGGAGTAGGACCCGAAGTGGATGAACATCCCGAACCGGGCTTGGTACCACCAGTCCAGCTTCGGGGAGACGGAGTAGGCCTCGGCGGTGGTGGGCCACAGGGCCTGCGGCAGACCGAACGCCACGGTACCGCCGGCGAGAGCTGCGGCCTTGATGAGGGAACGCCTGCTGAGGGGAGCGGAGGACATCGTGCGGCTCCTGGAGGGGTGAGGGACACAGGGTGCCGGTGACTGCTTGTCCGCGGCACTGCGCAGACGGCGGCTCGTATCCGGCCGGGCCTCAAGCGCCTCCCACGGACATCGGATGTATTAACGGGCACAGTCATACCCCGTGTCCAGAGCGAGGAGAGGGAATTCGGAAAATCCCTGGTCACAACACATCGCCGCCAGGAGCCTGGGGTAAATCATGGGATCAATGTCGCGCAGCGGTCGGCCGGATCATCGATCGGCACGGTTCACTGCTCGCCCCGGCCCGGACCGGGGCGAGCAGAAGGCGGCCGAGGTCGTCATCGTCGACGGCACGCTCGTGCCCGCCGGCGACCGCAGCGTGGCCGGCTCCTCCAAGAACTACCGGTACTCGGCGAACCTGCAGGTCCTGGTGCACGCCGACACCCGCCTGGTGCTGGTCGTCGGCCGGCCGCTGCCCGGCAACCGCAACGACCGCACCGCCTTCACCGAGTCCGGCATCGACAGCACCGTCGGCAAGGCCACCGTCCTGGCCGACGGCGGCTACCACGGCACCGGCGCCCTCGTTCCGCGTCGCCGCGAGGCCGACC
The DNA here is from genome assembly GCF_003675325.1 of Streptomyces dangxiongensis. Classification (NCBI taxonomy): domain Bacteria; kingdom Bacillati; phylum Actinomycetota; class Actinomycetes; order Kitasatosporales; family Streptomycetaceae; genus Streptomyces; species Streptomyces dangxiongensis. Next base: position 8,022,909 of record NZ_CP033073.1, on the reverse strand, counting down.
AGGACCAGCTCGAAGGCTGGAGAGACGACCACAACGCCTCCCGTCGCCGAATACGCGCCCGCCCGGCCCAGCACCGGCCTCCCCGAACCGCAGCAGACGCAGTTACGAGCCGGCCTTCAGGCGCCCCCCACCACGACGATGTCCAGGGTCCTGGGCCCGTGCACGCCCTCGACGCGGTCCAGTTCTATGTCGCTGGTGGCCGAGGGGCCGGAGATGAGCGTCAGCGGGCGGTAGGGGTCGAGCAGGCCCCATGCCTCGGGTACGTCGGAAGCGATCTGGTCCGCCCGGACCACGCAGATGTGCTGGTCCGGAAGCAGGGTCAGGACCCGCCGTCCCTGGCCCGGACCATGGTCGAGGGTCACGGTGCCGGTGACCGCGATGGCGGTGGCGACAGTGGTGACCACGGCGTCCGCCGCGTCGAGTTGTCCGGCTGTCAACGGCGGGACGTCCGCCAGCAGTGACCACGCCCCCTCCGGAACCAGGTCCTCAGGAAGCCCGGGCGGAACCACCAGGGACCGTGCTCCGGTTCGGGCCAGCGCATGACCGACGGCCGCCGCGGCACCGGCCGGCGGCACACGGACCACCGTGGCGCGGTATCTCGGCGGCACGCTCGACGAACAGGCTGACGATGTCCGGTCCCGCGTGATCGGCGCGGCGACCGTGCGACATCGCTACATCGTCGGGGCGCTCCGAACCCGGCACGCCGGACAGTGCTCCGCGGATCGCGCTCAGGACGGTCTGGCGGCCGTTCATCGTCGTCCCTTCCCCTCTGCTGTCGTACTACTGCCTTCGCTGCTGGGCGGTCGCGTGCGGCGCCACCAGGCGCGCAGGGACTCGCGGGCCGGCGCCGGGATGTCCCGGGTGTCGGACCAGCGGGCGAACGGACCGGGCAGGGCGCCGATCCGGCCGTCACGGGCCAGCAGCCGAGCTCCCATGGCGGCCAGCCGCTGTACGGTGGCCAGCCGGCGGGGTGAGCCCAGGACGGCACCAGCGGCCTTCATGGCTAGTGCCTCGAATGTGGGCAGCAGTCGGTCCCGGCGTTCGGCCTCCACAGCCTCGGCGCGCAGGTGGACCAGCACCTCGGGAATGTTGATCTTCACAGGGCAGGCGTCGTAACAGGCGCCGCACAGGGTCGAGGCGAAGGGCAGCGAGGCCGCGTTCTGGATGCCGGCCAGCTGCGGGGTCAGGACGGCGCCGATCGGCCCGGGGTAGACCGAACCGTAGGCATGGCCACCCGTGCGCTCGTACACCGGGCAGACATTGAGGCACGCCGAGCACCGGATGCAGGCGAGGGCCTGGCGGCCCACCTCGTCGGCGAGAGTGGCGGTGCGGCCGTTGTCCAGCAGCACCAGGTGGAAGTTCCGGGGACCGTCGCCCTCGATGACCCCGGTCCACAGGGAGGTGTACGGGTTCATCCGCTCACCGGTCGACGAGCGGGGCAGGAGCTGGAGGAACACGTCCAGGTCGGCGAAGGACGGCAGGATCTTCTCGATGCCCATGACGGTGATCAGGGTCTCCGGCAGGGTCAGGCACATCCGCCCGTTGCCCTCCGACTCCACCACCGCCACCGTTCCGGTGTCGGCGGCCGCGAAATTGGCGCCGGAGACGGCGACCTTGGCCCGCAGGAACTTCTCCCGCAGGTGGAGCCGGGCCGCCTCGGCGAGATCGCGGGGCTCGTCGGTGAGGTCCTCGGGGGCGGGCCTGCCCCACTCCCCCATCTCCCGGCGGAAGATCTCCCGGATCTCGGAGCGGCCCCGATGGATGGCCGGCACCAGGATGTGCGACGGACGGTCGGCGCCCAGCTGCACGATGAGTTCCGCGAGGTCGGTCTCATAGGCACGGATGCCCGCACCCGCGAGCGCCTCGTTGAGGCCGATCTCCTGGGTCGCCATCGACTTGACCTTGACGACCTCGTCCTCGCCGGTCGCCTTCACCAGGGCGGTCACGATGCGGTTGGCCTCGGCGGCGTCCGACGCCCAGTGAACCACTCCCCCCGCGGCGGTCACCGCCTTCTCGAGGCGCAGGAGATGGTGGTCGAGGTGGCGGAGGGTGTGGCGCTTGACCGCGGCGGCCGTCTCCCGCAGTTCCTCCCAGTCCTCCAGTTCGGCGGCGACCGCCAGCCGCTTGTCCCGGATGGTGCCGGTCGCCCGGCGCAGGTTCGCCCGCAGCCGGGTGTCGGCGAGCGCGGTGCGCGCCGCCTCGGGAAAGGGCGGGGTGCCCAGCCATACGACGTTGTCGGCGCCACTCACCGCGCGCCCCCTTCCGTGGAGGCCAGGATCTCGGCCAGATGTATCGTGCCGACGCCGGTACGGAGCCGGGACAGGCCGCCACCGATGTGGGTGAGGCAGGAGTTGTCGCCCGCGCACAGGAACTCCGCGCCGGTGTTCTGCACATGACGCATCTTGTCGGCCAGCATCGCGTTGGAGACCTCCGCGTTCTTCAGGGCGAAGGTGCCGCCGAAGCCGCAGCAGGATTCGGCGGCGGGCAGTTCGACGAGGTCGATGCCCTTCACGGCGCGCAACAGTTTCAGCGGCCGGTCGCCGACCCGCAGCATGCGCAGCGAGTGGCAGGTCGGGTGGTAAGTGACGCGGTGCGGGAAGTACGCGCCGACATCGGTGACGCCGAGGACGTCGACGAGGAGTTGCGACAGCTCGTACACCGTCGGGACCACGTGCTCGACCGCCTCGGCGAGCGCGGCGTCGCCGTACTGGGCGACCACCACGCGGTAGTGGTCGCGCACCATGCCCGCGCAGGACCCGGAGGGGGCGACGACGGCGTCGTAGCCCGCGAAGACCTCGGCGAACCGACGGACCATGGGCAGGGTCTCGGGGCGGTAGCCGGTGTTGAAGTGTATCTGGCCGCAGCAGGTCTGGGCCTGCGGGAACTCCACGGTGTGGCCGAGGCGCTCCAGCAGTTCGGTCACCGCCCGGCCGGTGCGGGGGAACATCGTGTCGTTGAAGCAGGTGATGAAGAGGGCTATACGCATGGGGTTTCCTGGGACGTGGCCGGCCGTGCGGTGACGGACAGGTCGTAGGTCCGCGCGGCCGTACCGGTGAAGACGTCATGACGCTCGGCCGGCCCGAGCCCGGCCGTCAGCTCGCGTGCGACGGCGATCACCTCGGCGTACGTGGCGGCGAGCCGACAGACCGGCCAGTCGGAGCCGAACATCAGCCGCCCGGGTCCGAAGGCGTCGAGCACGGTGTCGGCGTACGGCGTGAGGGCCGCGATGGTCCACGCGCCCCAGTCGGCCTCGGTGACCATGCCGGAGAGTTTGCAGACGGTGTTGGGGAGGGCGGCGAGGCGCCGGATCTGCTGCGCCCAGGGGGCGAGTTCGCCGGACGCGATGGGCGGCTTGCCGAGGTGGTCGAGGACGAAGGTGAGGTCTGGCAGGCGCTCCGCGGCCTCGACGGCCGTCGCGAGTTGGTGGGGCTTCATCACCAGGTCGTAGACGAGTCCCGCCTCGGCGACCGCGGCAAGGCCGCGCAGTACGTCGGGGCGTACGAGCCAGCGCGGGTCCGGCTCGCCCTGCACCTGGTGGCGGATGCCCACCAGGTGTTCGCCTCCGGGCCCCACGCGCAGCCCCGCAAGGGTTTCGGCGACATCGGGTGCGGTCAGGTCGGTCCAGCCGACGACCCCGGCGACCAGGTCGCTGCGAGCGGCCAGGGCCAGGAACTCCGGGGTCTCCTCCGGCACGGTGATCGTCTGCACCAGCACGGTCGCCGTGACACCAGCCGCGTGGGCCTTGGGCGCCAGATCGTCGAGAAGGAAGTCACGTCGTAGCGGGGCGAGTTCGTCTCCGCTGATCCAGTCCTGGTCGCGGACGGACAGGTCCCATACATGGTGGTGGGCATCCACGATGCCGGGCACGGTTTCCGCTGTGGTCACAGTTTCCACACCACCGGCAGCGAGGCGTCCGTGCCTTGCGCGGAGTAGTCGTGGACGACGTCGAGCAGGTCGGCCATCCGGGCCTGCCAGGCGATGTTGGCAGGCAACTTGTCGAGTTCGGCGATCATCGCCCGGTAGTCCTCGACCTCCAGCACATGGAACAGGTCCGTGCCACTGCGCCAGATCGTCCATTCACGCACCCCCGCGGCGCGGATGGCGGCGGTGAGTTCCTCAGGCACTTCCCGGTGCGCGGCCTCGTACTCCTCGATCCGGTCGGCGCGGACCTCGGTGTGCAGGGCAACCCTCATGACGGCTCCTTCGACGGCGTGGCTTCCCCGGTCGGCGCGGCGTTCCCGACCGGCGCGGCTGCGGGGACGGGGGCGTCCGGGTCCAGCAGCCCCTCGGCGCGCAGCTCGTCCCACAGGGCGTGCGGGATGGGGTGCCGCAACTGCTCCACCGTGTCGCGCACCTCCTGGGGGGAGCGCGCCCCGGTCAGGACACTCGCGACCGCGGAGTGGCCGAACGGGAAGCGCAGCGCGGTGGCCCGCAGCGGCACGCCATGGCGTTCGCAGACCGCGAGCAGCCTCAGCGCCCGGTCGAGGACCGGCTGCGGAGCGGGTGCGTAGTCGTACGTGGCGCCGGGCCGGGGGGCCGTCAGCAGCCCGGAGTTGAACACCCCGCCGATGACCACGCTCCGGCCGCGGGCTGCTGCTTCCGGGAGCAGTTCGGTGAGCGAGCCCTGTTCCAGGAGGGTGTAGCGGCCGGCCAGCAGAACCACGTCGATGTCGGTCTCGCGCAGGAACCGGGCGGGCAGGGCGGACTGGTTCATCCCGATACCGATCGCTCCGATCACGCCTTCGGTGCGCAGCCGCTCCAGCGCCGGGTACGCCTCGTGCAGCGCCTGCTCGGCGTGGTCGTCGGGGTCGTGGAGCAGGGCGATGTCGATCCGGTCCAGGCCGAGGCGTTCCAGGCTGGCCTCCAGGGAGCGCAGCACTCCGTCGGCGCTGAAGTCCCAGACGCGGCGGTGGGTGGCCGGGACCGCGAAGCCATGGGCGAGGTCGTCGCCGACGCTGCCGGCCGGGTCCGGTACGAGAAGCCGCCCGACCTTGGTGGAGAGCGTGTAGGTGTCACGGGGGCGGTCGCGCAGCGCGGCGCCGAGCCGCCGTTCCGACAGGCCGAGACCGTAGTGGGGCGCGGTGTCGAAGGTGCGGAGGCCGGCGTCCCAGGCCGCCTCCACCGTGGCGTGGGCGGCCTCGTCGGTGACGGGGTGGAAGAGGTTGCCGAGGGCGGCACAGCCCAGCGCGAGTTCCGAGACCGGTACCGTACTGCCGCCCAGCGTGGTGGTCCTCACGACCGGTCCACCGGGCGCAGTCGCAGTCCCTGCATGCCGCCGTCCACCGCGAGCGCGGTGCCGGTGACGGACGCCGCGGCCGGACTCGCCAGGTAGACGATGGCGGCGGCGACCTCGTCGGCGGTGACCAGGCGTCCCATGGGCTGGCGGGTGTTGAGGGCCGCGCGCTCTGCCTCGGGATCGTCGGCCGCGTCCAGCAGCCGGGAGACCCAGGGGGTGTCGGCGGTGCCGGGGTTGACGCAGTTGACGCGGATGCCCTCGCGGACGTGGTCGGCGGCCATGGCCAGAGTCAGTGAGAGGACCGCACCCTTGCTGGCGCCGTACAGGGCGCGCTGCGGGAGGCCCGCGGTGGCGGCGATCGAGCATGTGTTGACGACCGCCGCGTGTGCGGAGCGGCGCAGGTGGGGCAGGGCGGCGCGCGTGGTACGCACCATGCCGAGGACGTTGACGTCCAGAACCCGGTGCCACTGCTCGTCCGGGTTGTCCTCGATGGTGCCCACCGCGCCGATGCCCGCGTTGTTCACGAGGATGTCCAGGCCGCCGAGCCGCGCGGCGGCCTGTTCCACGGCGGCGCGCACGGAGGCGTCGTCGCTGACGTCGGCCCGGAGGCCGAGCAGCGGTTCGCTGACGCCGCCCGGGTCGAGGTCGAGCACGGCGACCGCCGCGCCCTGCGCCGCCAGTGCGCGGGCCGTGGCGAGCCCGATGCCGGACGCGCCCCCGGTGATGACGGCCTTGAGCCCTGACAGACCCGTCATGCCACTTCCTCCCGTCCGGCGAGGTCGGCGGCCCAGAAGGCGCCGGCCGGGTAACGGTATTCGGCAAGGGACTCGGGGTGCATGGTGGCGGAGAACCCCGGGGTCAGCGGCGCGGTGTAGTGACCGTCGCGCATCACCACGGGCGCGGTGAAGTGCTCATGGAGGTGGTCGACGTACTCGATGACGCGGTTCTCGGTCGTGCCGGACAGGGCCAGGTAGTCGAACATCGACAGGTGCTGCACCAGCTCGCACAGGCCCACTCCGCCGGCGTGCGGGCAGACCGGCACCCCGAACTTCGCGGCGAGCAGCAGGATCGCGAGGTTCTCGTTGACCCCTCCGACCCGGGCCGCGTCGATCTGGAGCACGTCGATGGCGTCGGCCTGGAGGAGTTGCTTGAAGATGATGCGGTTCTGCACATGTTCGCCGGTGGCGACCTTCACGGGGGCGACGCCCCGGCGGACGGCGGCGTGGCCGAGGACGTCGTCGGGGCTGGTGGGCTCCTCGATCCAGTACGGGTCGAACTCGGCGAGCGCATTGGTCCACTCGACCGCCTCACCGACGTCCCAGCGCTGGTTGGCGTCGATGGCGATGCGGATCTCCTCGCCGACGGCGGCGCGGGCGGTGCGCATGCGGCGGATGTCGTCGGCGAGATCGGCGCCGACCTTGAGCTTCATCTGGGTGAAGCCGTCGGCGACGGCCTGCTTGGCCAGCCGGGTGAGCTTCTCGTCGGAGTAGCCGAGCCAGCCCGGAGAGGTGGTGTAGCCGGGGTAGCCGCGCTCCAGCAAGACGCTCTCTCGCTCCGCGAGCCCGGTGCGGCCCTCGCGCAGCAGCTTGAGGGCGTCCTCAGGGTTGAGGGCGTCGGCGATGTAGCGGAAGTCGACCTGGGAGACCAGCCACTCGGGGTCGGCGTGGGCGAGCAGTCGCCACAGGGGCTGCCCGGCGCGCTTGGCGGCCAGGTCCCACACGGCGTTGACGACCGCGCCGATGGCCATGTGCATCACGCCCTTCTCGGGGCCCAGCCAGCGCAGCTGGCTGTCTCCGATCAGGTCGCGGTTGATCGAGCCCGGGTCGGTGCAAAGGTCCTCCACGGATCGGCCCAGGAGGTGGGGCCGCAGGGCGCCGATGGCGGCGACCTGGACATCGTTACCGCGTCCGATGGTGAAGGTGAAGCCGTGGCCCTCGTGCCCGTCGGCCGCGTCCGTGCGCAGCACGACATAGGCGGCGGAGTAGTCGGGATCCGGGTTCATCGCGTCGGAGCCGTCCAGTTCCCGCGAGGTGGGGAAGCGGACGTCGTAGGTGTCGACGGCGGTGATCCGGGCGGAGGTCGTAGTCAAGGTGGTCCTCCCTTTTACGCTTGGGTGAAGGTCTGGCGCTGGCTGCCGAGGCCGTCGACGGAGAGCTCGACGGTGTCGCCGGGGCGCAGGAAGGGAGAGCCGGGGAGCCCAAGGGCCACGCCTGCGGGCGTACCGGTGTTGATCACGTCACCCGGCTCCAGGACCATGTACTGGCTCAGGTACGACACCATGTGGTCGACCGAGAAGATCATGTCGCCGGTATGGCCGTCCTGCCGCTTCACCCCGTTGACGCTGAGGTGCAGGCCCAGGTCCTGCGGGTCGCCGACCTCGTCGGCGGTGACCAGCCACGGGCCGAGCGGGTTGAAGGTCTCGCAGGACTTGCCCAGATCCCACTGCGGGGAGTACTCCAGTTGGAATTCGCGTTCGGAGACGTCATGGCTGATCGCATAGCCGGCGATCACGGCCCGCGCGGCCTCGAGGCCGTCGAGGTAGCGGGCCCGCCGTCCGATGACGACCGCCAGCTCCACCTCCCAGTCGGTCTTGACCGAGCCTCGGGGGATCAGCACCTCGTCGCACGGGCCGACGACCGTGCCCGGGTCCTTCATGAAGACCACCGGGCGGGGCGGGATCGCGGCGCCGGTCTCGGCGGCGTGGTCGCGGTAGTTCAGCCCGACGCAGATGATTTTGCCGGGGCGGGCCAGGGGGGCGCCGATCCGCAGGCCGTCGGTGTCGAGTTCGGGCAGTCCGCCCGCCACGACGGCTGCGCGGGCCCGGTCCACTCCCCCGGAGGCGAGGAAGTCGCCGTCGATGTCCCGGGTCACAGAGGACAGGTCCAGCAGCCGGCCGTCGTCGGTACGGACTGCGGGTCGCTCCTCGCCGGGGGCGCCGACTCGTAGCAGTTTCACTGGGGGCTCCCTTGCCGTGCGGGTTTCGTCTGAGTGTTGGTCGCCATAGGGCTGAGCCGCCTGCCGTGCGCCGGGCCGGACCTGCCGACGGGCTTCGCTCATCCACCTCTGCATTCATCGGATGTATGGCGGCACAGTGACCCTAGATGCGGAGATGGCACCTGGCAACGGATTCCTCGGATGTATATCTTCGACGATGTCAATCAGGCACACACGAAGGGAGATCCACCATGGTCGCCCTAGGAGTTGTCGTCAAAGTGTTCACGCCCACATCAGGAGCGATGCGAGGGTGACGGCTGCTTGGTAGGACTGGGCGGTCTTGTCGTACCTGGTGGCGATGCCGCGCCGTTGCTTGAGGCGGTTGAAGCAGCGTTCGACGACGTTGCGGTGCTTGTAGACGCTGCGGTCGAAGGCCGGAGGGCGGCCGCCAGTGCTACCGCGCCGGGCCCGGTTGGCGACCTGGTCAGACCGTTCGGGAATGGTGTGGGCAATGCCGCGGCGGCGGAGCCAGGTGCGGATGGCTTTCGAGCTGTAGCCCTTGTCGCCGATCACGTGATCGGGCCTGATCCGGGGCCGGCCTGGCCCGATTCGGGGCACCCGTATCGCGTCCATCACGGCGGTGAACTGGGTGCAGTCGTTGGTGTTCCCGCCCGTCAGCACGAAGGCCGGCGGGCGGCCCGAGCCGTCGCAGGCAAGGTGAGTCTTGCTGGTCAGCCCGCCTCGGGACCGGCCCAGTTCCGGACCCCGGAGCCCCCTTTTCGGGCTCCGGCGGCGTGCTGGTGGGCTCGGACGATGGTGGAGTCGACCGACACCAGCCACTCGATGTCGCCCGCGGCATCCGCTTGCGCCTGCGCGGTTTGGAGCATCCGCTCGAAGGTTCCGTCCGCCGCCCACCGGCGGAAACGCGTGTGGAGGCTGGCCCACGACCCGTATCGCTCGGGCACATCCCGCCAGGCGACCCCGGTGCGGAACTTCCACACGATCCCGTTCAGGACCGTCCGGTCGTCCAGCCGGGGCCGGCCCAGCGCAGGCCGGGGCAGCAGCGGCTGCACGAGTTCCCACTCGGCATCGGACAGTTCATGGCGACGTATCACGACTCCATGATCCACAAAACAAGATCACTTTGACGACAGACCCTAGGCCGCAAGGTCGACGTGCGAGTCGCCATCCCATGAATCCGGAGTGACCCGCGAGGCCACCCTTACTGGTGAGAACGACACCGGCAGGCACACACCACGGGTCACCCAAGGGGGAGACGGGTCCTCCGGGCCTTCGCCCTGCCCCGCTTCCGCGGGCCCGGGGGGGCTCGTTGCCGGATCGTGAGCTGCCGCAGCGCATCGACCGTCCCCCATGAGGGTCGAGCTATGCAGGTCGCAGAGGGTGTGAGCGTGAAGCAGCGCGATCGGCACAGCGCCTTGGCGCCCTACGGCGTGATGTCCCGCGAATCTGTGGCGGCGAACCCTTGTCAACGTCGGCAACGCCGTCGTAACGTCCTCGGCGTCCGGGATACATCGGAGGAATGGTTGCACGATCCTGTACGCCCATTCGGCTCGCATCCGTGCGGTCGCTCCGCCTCCGCACCTCCTCGGTCCCCGGCTGCCCCTCACACCCACCCCTCAGGGCATGATCCGCGCATCTCCGTGCCGGATCGGCAACTGCCCGTCCGGCGACGTCGCCCTTCCCCCGCAGGCAGGTACGCCCTCCCCACCGTCGCCCTGCGGCCCCTGTGCCCCCGGCCAAGGAGAGAACACGGTCATGAACCTCGCTCGCACCCGCTCCACCGCCGCAGCCGCCACCGCTGTTCTCGCGGCACTGGCGCTCGCCGCCGCATGCAACCGCGAAAGCACTGACCCGGCCGCCTCGGGCGGTGACAAGCCCACCGTCGGGATCGACCTGCCGCGCTCCGACTCCGACTTCTGGAACTCCTACGCGCAGTACATCGAGAAGGGCGTCAAGTCCGACGGCATCAACGCGCTGCCGATCAGCAACTCGCAGAACGACGTCACCAAGCTCGTCGCCAACGTGCAGGTGTTTGAGAACACCGGGGCCAAGGCCGTGGTCATGGCTCCGCAGGACACCGGGGCCCTCGCCTCCACCCTCGACACCCTCGCGTCGAAGAAGATCCCGGTGATCAGCGTCGACACCCGGCCCGACAAGGGCGACGTCTACATGGTCGTACGCGCCGACAACCGGGCGTACGGCACCAAGGCCTGCGAGTACCTCGGCGAGCAGCGGGGCGGCAAGGGCAAGGTCGCCGAGTTGCAGGGCGCCCTGGACTCCATCAACGGGCGCGACCGCTCGGAGGCGTTCGCGGAGTGCATGAAGGAGAAGTTCCCGAAGATCAAGGTGTTCGAGCTGCCCACCGACTGGAAGGGTGACGTGGCCTCGGCCAAGCTGCAGTCGCTGCTCGCCCAGCACCCGGATCTGAACGGCATCTACATGCAGGCGGGCGGTGTCTTCCTTCAGCCGACCCTGGCGCTGCTGGAGCAGAAGGGCCTGCTCCAGCCGGCCGGCCAGAAGGGGCACATCACGATCGTCTCCAACGACGGCATCCCGCAGGAGTTCGAGGCCATCCGCAAGGGCCGGATCGACGCCACCGTCTCCCAGCCCGCCGACCTCTACGCCAAGTACGCGCTGTACTACGCCCAGGCCGCGGCCGAGGGCAAGACCTTCAGGGCGGGCAAGACCGACCACGACTCCACCATCATCAAGCTCCCCAACGGCCTCGAAGACCAGCTGCCCGCCCCGCTGGTCACCAAGGACAACGTTGACGAAAAGACCCTGTGGGGCAACAACGTCGGCGGATGACAGGTACTCGCTGCCCGCCGCGTCGGGGGGGGACGCACAGCCTCCCGCACCCCATCGCGGGCAGCCTCCCGCACCGCTCGGCTCCAGCCTCCGTACACGAAGGACGGTATCCACCATGGCGGACACCGCGACCGCCCCGGCGACCGGCCCCGGCACCCCGGCCCCCGTGGCCGAGGCGACCGGCATCAGCAAACGCTTCGGCGCGACCGTCGCGCTGCGCGACGCCCGCATCAGCGTCGCCCCGGGCGAGTCGCACGCCCTGGTCGGACGCAACGGCGCCGGGAAGTCGACGCTCGTGTCCATGCTCACCGGACTCCAGCAACCGGACTCCGGGACCCTGCGCTTCTCCGGCGAGCCCGCGCCCGCCTACGGCGACATCGGCGCCTGGCGCTCCCGGGTCGCCTGCGTCTACCAGCGCTCCACCATCATCGGAGACCTGACCGTCGCCGAGAACCTCTTCCTGAACCGGCAGAGTGCCGGGACGGTGCAGCCCATCCGCTGGAAGCAACTGCGCCGGCGCGCCGAGGAACTGCTCGGCGAGTACGGCGTGGGCGTCGACCCCAGCGCGCGGGCCAAGGACCTCACCGTCGAGCAGCGGCAGTTCGTCGAGATCGCACGGGCCCTCTCGTTCGGCGCACGCTTCATCATCCTCGACGAGCCGACCGCGAAACTCGACGCCCGCGGCATCAACCGCCTCTTCGACAAGCTCCGCCACCTCCAACGGCAGGGCGTCGCCTTCCTCTTCATCTCACACCATCTGCAAGAGGTCTACGACCTCTGCACCACCGTCACCGTCTACCGTGACGCGGCCCACATCCTGACCGCGCCCGTCGCCGAACTCGGTCACCAGGCACTGGTGGAGGCCATGACCGGCGAGTCGGCCTCCACGATCACCGTTGCCGGGGGGTCTCCGGGCGCGCGGAAGGATGCCCCGGAACTGCTGGCGGTCGACGGCCTGACCCTGCCCGGCGTCTGCGAGGGCATCTCCCTCTCGGTCCGCTCCGGCGAGGTCGTCGGGCTCGCCGGCGCCACCGCCAGCGGCAATGTGCAGGTGGGTGAGACGATCGCCGGTCTGCACCGCGCCAAGGAAGGCCGTATCACGGTGGGCGGCAGGACCGTGCGCACCGGCAGTGTGCCGTCCGCGCTCACCGTCGGAGTGGGTCTGGTCCCCGAGGACCGCCACCTCCAAGGGCTGGTGAACAACCGCAGCGTGGCGGAGAACGCGACGCTCACCGTCACCTATCAGCTCGGTCCGTTCGGCACGGTGCTGCCCGCCCGCACCAAGGCGTTCGCCGGACGCATGATCAGGGACCTCGACATCAAGGCGCCGGGAGCCTCCACCCCGGTCTCCGCCCTCTCGGGCGGCAACCAGCAGAAGGTCGTCGTCGCCCGGGCCCTGGCCACCGATCCGCAGGTCCTGGTGGCCATCCGCCCCACCAACGGAGTGGACGTCAAGTCCAAGGAGTTCCTCCTGAGCCGCATCCGGCAGGTAGCGGACGGCGGCAAGGCCGCGCTGATCGTCTCCGACGAACTGGACGACCTGAAGATCTGTGACCGGGTCGTCGTCATGTTCCAGGGGCGCGTGGTCGCCGAGTTCGACCGCGGCTGGAAGGACGAGGTCGTCGTCGCCGTCATCGAGGGCGTCAGCGGCGGCACGGTCCCCGCATCCGCGTCCCCCGCATCCGCCTCAACCGGTACAGACGAGCACGGAGGGTAGTCATGTCCGCCACCACAGATCTCACCGACCCCGCAGTGAGCAAGGCCGAGCCGGCCGCCGCGGACGCCGCGCGCCGCCGGGTCGACTTCGGGCGCTTCCGTGAACTGTCCCTGGTCCCGGCGATCCTCGTCCTCGGCCTGATCGGGTTCATCGTCTCGCCGGCCTTCCTGACCGTCGACAACCTCATCGGCGTCGCTCAGCAATCCACCGAGCTCAGCCTGCTGGTGCTGGCCACCGCGTTGATCCTGATCAGCGGCCGGATGGACCTGTCCCTGGAGTCCACCATCGGCGTGGCGCCCGTCATCGCCGTGTGGCTGGTCCTGCCGACCAGCGGAGCCCGGTTCACGGGCCTCCAACTGTTCCCCGAGTGGACGGCCGTACCGCTCTGTCTGCTGGTGGGCGTGGTGATCGGGGCCGTCAACGGCTTCCTGATCCTGAAGCTGCGTCTCAACGGCTTCATCGTCACCCTCGGCATGCTCACCATGCTGCGCGGACTCCAGGTCGCCCTGTCCGAGGGCCAGTCCATCGTGGAACTGCCGTCCTCCTTCACCTACCTGGGCAAGTCGTCGTGGCTGGGTGTCCCGGCCGCGATCTGGATCTGCGTGGCGCTCTTCGCCCTCAGCGGCAGCGCGCTGGCCTGGCTGCGCCACGGCCGGGCGCTGTACGCGATCGGCGGCAACCCGGAGGCGGCCCGCACCGCCGGCATCCGCGTCGACCGCATCGTGTGGATCGTCCTCATCCTCGGCAGCGTCCTCGCCGCGTTCGCCGGTATCCTCTACAGCGGCCACTACGGCTCCATATCCGCCACCCAGGGCAGCGGCTGGATTTTCCAGGTCTTCGCCGCGACCGTCATCGGCGGAGTCAGCCTCAACGGCGGAAAGGGCTCGATCTTCGGCGCGCTCACCGGTGTGCTGACGCTGCAACTCGTCGTCAACGTCATGACGTTGGCGGGTGTACCACCGCTGTGGAACCAGTTCCTCAACGGAGCCATCATCATCATCGCACTGATCATCTCCCGCTTCGCCTCCGGCGAGAAGCAGGAATAGGCACGCACCACCGTCGGCTCCAGCGGAGCCGACGGCCGGCGCGTCCCCTAGTCAGAGAGGCATCCTCGTGGCACTGACGGACGAGGCGATCGGCAAGATCAAGGCGATGATCCTGGCCGGTGAACTCGCGCCCGGCTCCCGGCTCCCCAAGGAGGAGATCCTCGCCGGACAGCTCGGCCTGTCCCGGAACTCCCTGCGCGAGGCAGTCCGGGCGCTGACGGCCATGCACATCCTGATCACCCGGCAGGGCGACGGCACGTACGTCTCCAGTCTGGAGCCCCATCTCCTGCTGGAGAGCCTCTCCTTCGCCGCCGACGTCTCCCAGGGCCACACGGCTCTGCAGTTGCTCCAGGTACGACGGCTGCTCGAACCGCAGGCGACAGGACTGGCCGCCTCGCTGCTCAAGGAGGAGGACCTCCGGGAACTGCGCAACATCCTCAAGCGGTCCCGGGCCGTCGCCACCGTGGAGGAGTTCGTCGCCCACGACATCGCCTTCCACCTCAGGATCGTCGAAGCAGTCGGCAACCCCGTGCTGTCCATGCTGCTGCAAGTGCTCTCCACCCGCACCCAGCGGGTCCGCATCGTGCGCGGCAGCCAGACCAGTCACGCCCTGAACAACGCCCACGAGGACCACGAGCAGATCCTCAGCGCGCTCCAGTCACGCGACGCCCTGCTCGCCGCCGCTGCGGCGACCGTCCACATCACGGCCGTGGAGCAGTGGCTGGCCACCAGTCTGACCGATAACCCGACACAGGCGATCGACGACTGACCTCGAGCGCTCTCCCCTCAGCCCCCGCCGCCATCGGGTCTCCCCTCCCATGCCCGGACCGGGTGAGGGGGGGCAACCAGGACGGGAGCCACCAGGCGCGTCGTCCGGCGAGGGCGAGGACTGCCAGTCCGGCGCAGGGGTCCCTGGACCTTCCGTACGCCGGCCCCTGACCGCCGACGAGCGCCTGGGACTGAAGGCCGGCGCGGCGCAGTAGCTGACCGCGTGGGGTCCGCTCGGGTTCGCGCCGATGGCCGACGACACGCTCCAGCTCGCCGAGCGAGACCGGAGTGAAGTATCGGAAGCTGTCCGGGGCGATGGTGGTGCGCATCCGACGGCATCCGCAAGCTCCCGGAGAGCGACGACACAACAGGCCACGACCTCGATCCTGGATCGCACGGCTCGCAGCCGCACCCCCGGTCCTAGGGTCTGTCGTCAAAGTGATCTTGTGTTGTGGATCATGGAGTCGTGATACGTCGCCATGAACTGTCCGATGCCGAGTGGGAACTCGTGCAGCCGCTGCTGCCCCGGCCTGCGCTGGGCCGGCCCCGGCTGGACGACCGGACGGTCCTGAACGGGATCGTGTGGAAGTTCCGCACCGGGGTCGCCTGGCGGGATGTGCCCGAGCGATACGGGTCGTGGGCCAGCCTCCACACGCGTTTCCGCCGGTGGGCGGCGGACGGAACCTTCGAGCGGATGCTCCTTCCAGAGCGCGAAACAGGAGTGCGGCCTGGACGACTACCAGGTGCGCCGCTATCCCGGATGGCCCGCCACATGACCCTGGCCATGCTGCCCACGGCTGCCTGACCGTCCTGCGAGCCCGCGAGCCGGATGCCGGGAAAGCGGAAACGGATCCTCCCAGCTCATCCACCTCAGCCCGGCCGACCCCACCCGTCGAGCACATCCTGCACTGGTCGGCCTGGCGCCGACGGCGACGACGCCAGGCCCGCACCAGCCACTGCGAACGACCACGACCCTGTCCCTGGATCCGGAGATTGCCGGGGCGCTGGCCCCGATGGCCGTGGCCGCCGAGTTCCAGCTCGACCCGGCGCGCACGGGCGGTGACCGGTGGCCCTTCCGCGATCCGCTCGGCCGCACCACGTTCACCGTCACCGGGCCGCAGCAGATGCCCGAGCCGCGCGAGCTGTCCACCCAGCAGGTGGCCGCGACGGTCGACGACTCCGCCCCTGATCCTCACCTGACCGACCTTTGAAGGAGACAACCCCGATGATTCCCGACGACGATCCGTCCCGCTCGCTGACCGTGGCGGACCCCGACGACCCCGGCACGACGTACATCTCTCTGGTGGGCAACACGTACGCCATGCTGGTCACCGGCGAGCAGACCAACGGCCGGTACTGCCTGATCGACATGCGCGTCCCCGACGGCGGCGGCCCGCCGCCTCACCGGCACGACTTCGAGGAGATGTTCACGATCCTCGAGGGCGAGATCGAGTTCACTTTCCGCAGCGAGAAGCACACCCTAGGGGCCGGGTCCACGATCATCATCCCGGCCGACGCGCCGCACAACTTCCGCAACGCTTCGGGTGCGTCGGCCCGCATGCTGTGCATGTGCACCCCCGCCGGCCAGGACGAGTACTTCCTGCGCATCGGCGATGTCGTCGCGGGCAAGGACGCGCCGCCGCCCCAAATGTCGGAGGACGAGCTCGCGGAGCGCCGCCGCCGCGCGGCCGAGTTGGCCTCGACCTACCGGAGCGAGTTCCTGTGACTCACGGGGCCGGCAAGCCCGGCACCGGTCGACAGGGTGAAGTTCCCCGCCGAACCGGACAGCCCGGACCAAGACGTTCGGGTCCAGGAGGCGCAGTCCAGGTTGGGTGGCAGGAGCACATGGGCAAGCGATACACGCCCTAGAGGTTGTCCCGTATGGGCGTGAGTTATCCAGTGAGGGCCAGGTTGTGGAGCCGGGCGACGCCGAGCATGGCCTGGTGAACGCCGTTACCCTCTGGGCCGGCAGCCCGTGTTCCACTCGGGCTCGCGCCCGGCGGTGGACGGCGTTCTCCGCTTCCTGCTGCGGACTGAGGTGTGTCTGGCCTCGCCGTTTGCGGTGCGGGATGAGCAGGTCGGTGCCCTGGTATCCGCCGTCGGCGATGGTCGGGGCTCCACGACAGCCCGATCGACGCCGGACTCGGTGAAAGCCCGGCAGTCGTTGCGGCTCCCGGGCAGTGGCAGACCGATCGCCACGACCAGGCGGCTGTTGGCGTCGATCAGCACTTGGAGGTTGGTCGAGTACCGATAGTTCTTGCTCGAGGCCGCGACGCTGCGGTCGCGGGCGGGCACCAGGGTGCCCTCGAGCGTGGACGTGGCCTTCGAAGAACGCCTCCTGGCCGCAGGAAGCGAAGATGCCTACCTGCACTAACCAACGGCGTCGGGTGACCGGTCCATCCACTGGTGGGCTCGCGACGGGAGAGAGAGCCCGTGCGCACATCTTCGCTCTCAGCTCTGCCTTGCTCGGAGACCGGACTCTATGGGCCGAGTACGATCGGCGGGTCGGCGAGAGCTTGGTCCACGGACCGTCAACGACGGCGCGCGGTAAGCAACCAGACGAGATCGATCACCGCGATCGCCCCCCAGATCCAGCAGACGACGGCGCCTCCAGTCGGCGCCAGCGCCGTGGCGAGGGCGCCCAACCCGACGGTGCCCAGCACTACCCCGGCGCTGCGCCCCAATGCCGGTGACGCGCGCAGTGGACCCGGTTCAGCCAGCCGGTCGGCCAGGTAGGCATCGAAGGCTTCCGCGACCTGGTCGTCGATCTCGTCCCGCATCCCGGCATCCAGCGAGTCAGACATGGACGGCCACCCCTTGCGCCACGGCTGGCTGAACGGAAGCCACCCCTGGCGGCCGCAGCGCGGCGACAGCGCACAATATCGCCAGGGGCAGCTCCAGCGTGCAGGCCAGCACCAATGAGAAGACCACGTCGCGCCCGGCCGTCATGACGTCGAACCATGCGTCGACCAGTAACAGCACGGCCGTCGCGATCGACGCCAGCGGCGCCCGGTGGTCACTACGCCGCACCAGCACCGCCGACGTCAGCAGACCGGCGATCTCCAACGCATCGAAGCCGACCCAGGCGACCCGCCAGTGCTGCGCCGGATAGGGGTCCGGCAGCGTCGTCCACAGCACCGCGAGCCACGGCATCAGCGCCACCCCAGCGGCTAGCAACACCCTCCCGACCAGATCTTCCCGCATCTCAACCCCCCAGCGTCTGGGCACCTGCTGGTGCCCTCCCGAACCAAAGTAGCGACTGCAGAGATGTTCTGCAAACAATCTCTGTAATGACTGCAGAGAGTCTCTGCAGTAGGCTGGTCGCATGGTCGAGCGCACTGAGAAGAGAGTGCTCACCGGCCCGGACCTCAAAGCCTTCTACAAGGCCCTGTCCAACCCGGTGCGCCGCGACATCCTGAGCTACCTCGGAGAGCACGGCGAAGCGAACTCCACCAGCGTCGCCAAAGCGCTCGGCGAGAGTACCGGCACCACCAGCTACCACCTGCGTAAACTCGCCGCCCTCAAGTTGATCGCCGAGGTCGAGGAGCGGTCCGCCGGCCGGGAACGCTGGTGGAAGTCGCTCATGACGGACATCTTCACGCCACCGGGCCTGGAGTTGACGGCCGACGAACGCGAGGCCGCGGTGAAGATCGGCGCACTCAAGATGACCCATGACCTGAACCTGGTCGTGAGCGCATACGCCGGGTACGACTCCTCCGCAGGCTGGAACCAGATCTACCGCGCCGGATTGCGGATGACGAAGGAGCAGGTCGCCACGTTCGTCGAGGAGTACCAGGCGCTTCTACGCAAATACCTGACGGAGCCCGGTGACCACCCACCCGACTCACGGCACATGGCCGTACGCCTGGTAGTTGTGCCCGACGAAGGCCCCCGGCCCACCCTGCCGGCCGAGCCGGACGACGATTAGCGCCGCACCGGACCACAGAGTCCTGGCATCGAGGTCAGCCCAGGGCAGTGACACCATCCTCGGCTCGGTCTGCTTGGGCTCGCCGACGTTCGGCCTGCTGTTTCTTGCCGGCGATGTGCCGCAGGCTCTCCTGCAGTCCGGCGGCTTCGCCGAGCCACTGCATCCGCTGAGCTTCCCCGAGGCGCTGGCGGGTGTTGGCCTCGATCTCCAGCAGCCGGGGTTCCTGGGCCAGGTCCAGGCGGAGCATGGGGCATCTGACACAGGCGTTCTCGTGCTGGCAAGGGGTTCCATAGGGGCGGTCGCAGGTGCCGAGGGCGACCTTGCGCAGGCTGCAGTGATCGCGGAATTCCTGCCACTCGGTGTCGCCGGGCTAGCGGTACTCCTCGCTGGGACGGTGCGTTCGGCGCTGGTCGACGAACTGCCGGTAGTGGCGGATGACCCCCTCGGGATAGACCGCGAGGTATGCCTGAGTGGTGTTGAGATCGAGGTGGCCAAGGAGCTTCGCGGCGATGTGGATCGGCAGGCCGCCGTTGACCGTCTCTGTCGACAAGATCCTGCGGAAGAGCCAACTGTAGGAGGCCGGACGACCTGCAGGACGATCAACGTGCCGAGACCGGCGGTGAACCGCGACCGGGTGCCCGCGCTCAGCCCTTGCGGTCCCCAGCCGGAGCCCAGGTCGTCGGAACCGCTCAGCAGCCAGCGGTCCTGCCAGGTGTCGGCGGGGGATCCACCCGGCCAGTCGAAGACGCGCGTCAGTGAGAGCTGCTGGCGCCACAGGTTGCGGACGGTCGGCTCGCTCAGCAGGCCCTCGGCCAGGCGGGCGAGTTCACCACGATCCGCCGTCGCCTGCTCGATGCTGCCGGTCGTGCTCCTTGGTTCAGGAAGCACGGTGGTGAGGAGGGCGGGGTCGCGTGGGCTGACCGAGGCCTTTGACCTGCTGCGCTGGTTCCGGTTCCTCGCCGCAGTGGACGTCGATTGGAGCCGTGCGAAGCGCGTGGACGTACGCGACTTCGTCCTGTGGCTGCGGACGTGCCACAACCCGGCGTGGGACCGGCACCGCCCGGATGCACCCGCGCCGGGGTCGCTGAACGCGCGCACCGGCAAGCCGTACCTGAAGTCGGGGTACGCCCCGGCAACCATCAATCATGCGGTGTCGGTACTGGCGGCGTTCTACGACGAGGTCATTGCCAAAGTCCACGAGCCCTACACGCGCCCCGAGCCTGCGCCGCAGCCGCTAACCCCCAACTACCTTGACCACGGCTCCTTTTCGGGCGACTTCGAGCACTGCCAGCAGACGCTCAGCCGTCACTCAGAGTGGCCGCTGCACGGAAGCTGAGCCAGAACCACAACCCGTGAACAAAGCCAGGACGCCCCCTGGCGGCCCGTGCCGAGCAGTTGGGTCTGCCCGCGCGCGACTGACCGTGCGCCGGCGCCGTCGCCCGTAGGTCCGGCTGCTGACATCCACCAGGCGGTGCAGCCCGCGCGCGCCCCGCGAATACCCAGGCCAGCGGGGGGACACCACGGATGCCGGGCAGCGCCCGCAAGGTGCGGGGACCGTCGCGGGCCGGCGGCATACGGCTGGGCAACCGCCGGGACCGCACCGGTGAGGGCTCCGCGGGCAGCGCCGCCTCTGGGGCGCCGTCTCCCCGGGGCGGGGGTCGCGGTGTTCGGACGGCCCGAACGGCGTCCACCTCGCGGCGTTGCTCAGCGTTTTCGCGCACTGCATGGCAGCCGGGGTTCGGTGACCGGTCCATGCTGCCGCGGCCCGGAGCAGGGCGCTGGCGTGCGAGAGGACGGCCTGAGGGGCCCCATAACGTCTGCGGGCCGGGCGACGAGGCGGGCGGTCAGCAGGAGCGCGTCCCGGTTGCCGGGGTGAGCGGCTGCGCGTGAGGCGGCGGTGCCCGGGGGGGGGTGTGGGCGGCGTGTGTTCGGCGCCGGCCAGGGGCAGCCCCGGGTGCGTCGTCCGGGGGGCGGGGTGGGTGATGGTCGGGTTGAGGAGCGGGGCTTTCACAGGGGCGGAAGGTGTGCTTCAGGTGACCGGCCAGCGGGGCCCGCTCTGGGAATCGTTGACCCACATGTACTGGGCGGTGCCGCTGTCCGTGACGGTCATCCCGAAGTCGTACAGGTCAGGTGCACCCTGCTCCAGCCACGTGTTCCAGGCTGCCTCCAGCTCGTCGGCCAGTCTGCGGGGGCCGCCCTGGAGGGCGATCGTCCGGCCGCCGCCGACGGCCGAGAGCACGGCCCAGGACTGCCGGGCGTCGTGGATCCAGGCGTTGAGCCCGTCAGCGTCCTCAGCGAGGGCGATCCTGAGATCGGGCAGAGCGACGCGCAGCGCGAACCGCAGATGCACGTCGTCCCGGAGCGGGGCGAGGTCGCGGACGAAGGGCTGCTCCCCGTCCGGCTCGCTGCCGGCGCGTACCTGGGTGAAGCCGGGTTCGGCATGCAGGGTACGGCGGTCGGGCATGAACTGTGCCAGTCCCTGTACCCATCCGGTGGCGGAGCGGCCGTCGTCGGCGACGGTCAGCGCCACGTGTCCCAGGCGGCCCCACGGGGTGACGATCCGTCCGCCCGGCTTCACCTGCTCGACCCAGGCCCACGGGATCCGCTCGACGGCGTAGGTTGCGATGACCCGGTCGTAGGGGGCCTTGGGCGCCCAACCCTGGTTTCCGTCACCGACCTGCACGTCCACCATGACGCCCGCTGCGGCCAGTGCCCGGCGCGCTGTCTCGGCCAGATCGGGGTCCGCCTCCACACTGACGGTGAGGCCCGGGCCGGCTCGCCGGTCCAGCAGGGCGGCGTCCCAGCCGTTGCCCGTGCCCAGCTCCAGCACTCGGTGGCCGGGTTCGAGCAGGAGTGAGTCCAGCATGTCGACCACCACGGCCTGGCAGGACAGGCTCGATGTCGGCAGTCCGTTGGTGACCTGGGTGACGGTCGCCGCATCCGGCCCGGCATACACCTCGTCCGCCCAGCCGGCCGGATCGTGCCCGTGGTCGACCGGCACGTAGGCGTGCCCGTCCCATCGCCAGACGCGTCGCGGGGCGAACAGGTGCCGGGGCAGGGCGTCGACGCCGTCGCGGATCCACGCGGAGCGTTCAGGCCAGTCGCCCCGCTGGTCCATGGCAGCGGCCAGGGACCGCTGCGGCCCATCCAGGTCGGATACGGACCCCACCACCACGGGCCTACTTCTTGTGCTTGCCGTCACTGGGCGGAGGCGGGGGCACCTGTCCGTCGCTGTTGCCCGGCGGCGGGTTCCCGGTACTCGGGTCCGCCGGCGGCTTGTCGTGCTTGCCCATCGTTTCACTCCTCCACCGGATAGGAACGGCACCGCCATGGTCCCGCCCCCTGTGGCGGTGCCGGCCGGGATGCCGGAAATCGCCTACGGAACGGCCGAGAGCAGCCGACTGTGCGGCTGCGGCTACCGGGGCGCGCGCAAGAGCAGCACCGTTCGGGCGGCGCTGCGCGTACTGCGCACCGAGGGACCGGTCGACATCACGGCCCCCGCCGGGAGGGCGGGGGCCAAGGGGACGGCGGGGGTCAGTCCTCGTCGATCCCGAGGTACGCCTGTCCGCCTGCTCCGGCGAACCAGGACGCCCCGGCCGGGTGGCTCAGGCGACCGTGTCGTAGTCGTCGGCGTCGAGGTCGAGGTGGTCGTTCAGCCGGTAGCGCTGCCTCTTCGTAGTCCCGTACCTGGATCGGCGGCAATCTGGACTGGCAGCGCGAAACCCCCCGCTACCGCAGGACAGAAAGGTCCACGTCGGATCCGCGCCGATGGGGCCGCTTCACCGACACCCTCGTCCGGCACATCCCCGCCTTCACCTGGCCGGACGCCCCTGCAGCCACCGGCACGGCCGCTTTCGCCGCTGGCCGGCTGCCGTAGCCGCGGGACCGTTGTCCGCCCGAGCTCGCATGCCCGACGACGGGCGTCTGCACCAGGACGGCCGGGGCGGCGTCCTCGGTCGTCCAGTCCCCGTCGAACAGGGCGGCGACCAGGCGCGCGTCCGCTTCGGGGAGCTGGCCGGAGCGGTGCCGGTGGCGGGCCTTGGCCAGCCAGGCGCCGATTTGGACGGTGTCGCCGTCGACGCGGATCGTCTCGCGGGCGGATGGGTTGCGGCCTTCGCGGTGCAGGAAGAGTTCCAGGAGCTGGACGGTCTGGGCGAAGGTACGGCGGGTGCGACGGGCGGGGGCGAGCGGGTTGCTTGTGGGGGTGAGGCCGAGGGCGTTCATCAGCCGTTGCTGGCCGGGGTGAAGGTTGTGCCAGGTGGTGAGCTGCCGGGCCAGCCAGGAGCCGATCTTCACGCCTGCGAGCTGGGTGTCGCGGGTGAGGGCGGCGGGGTCGGCGCCGGAGGCGAGGTGGGCGCGCAGCAGGTGGTATTCACGGTGCCAGTCCGCTCCGTGCGGGAGGCGCCAGTCGGCGGCGAGGGTGGTGAGAGCGTCCGCGCGGGCGCTGGCCAGCTCGTTCTTCGCTGCGAGGTGGCGTTGCTCGGCGAGCCAGGCTCTGACGGGGGTGGTGGCGGGGGCGGCGAGGCGGCCGTGGGTGCGGTGGTAGTCGGCGGCCGCGGCCAGGCGGGAGCGCCAGGCGGCGTCGTGCTTGTCCCAGATCATGCCCAGGGCGTCGAGTTCGGCGGTCCAGTCGGCTTCGAGGCGGCCGGCGGTGTGTGCGTCGCGCATGGTGGTGATGAAGGTGCCCAGCCGGTAGCCGGTGGGGTCGGTGTAGTCGGCGGGGACGTCGAGGTGGCCGTACTGGTCGCGGTAGGACTGGGCGGCGGCAAGCCCCAGGCGGCGGGAGCGGGAGACGGCCGGGTCGCGGGGGTCGAAGGAGGCCAGGTCCATCGCCTGGGCGATGCGTTCACCCCCGCAACGCCGGCCGCCCCGGCCTGACGGCGACAGTCCTCGAGGAGTTCGCGCGGCCGCGGCTGCTGATCGAAGGCGCCGAAGCGGCCGGCGACCCGATCGAGGTCCAACTCCCCTCCGAGCGTCACGCTCCACGCCGCCGCGCCGACGTGGAGCGCTAGGAACGGAGTAGATGAGCGCGCGCCGCGACCAGTACATCGGTCGCGACGCGCGCTCAGCCATGCCCGCCCGCGCCACCGCAGGGGAACGGCTGGGCTGGGCTGTGCCGACCGAACTCGCTGATGCCGCCCGCCGCTGCGCGCGACAAACGACGAAAGGTTCAGGGGGTGGTGCAGTTGCCCTGGCTGGCGGCGAGGGCGGCCTCGGCGCTGGGGTAGGCGGGCAGGAAGGTGTCCATCCCGGTGACGCTGAGCAGGCGGTCCAGCCGGTCGGGGATGGCCGCCAGGGTCAGGGAGCCGTCGGCGTCCTTGGCGCAGCGCCAGATGCCGACGAGGGCGCCCAGCCCGGAGGAGTCGCAGAAGGTGACGTCCGAGAGGTCGGCGACCAAATGGGGGTGGCCGTTCGCGATGAGCTCGAGGGCGCGGGTCCGTACGGCGGGTGCGGTGGTGATGTCGAATTCGCCGGACAGTGCGAGCACGGCCAGGGCGCCGTCGGTGTGGGGGACGTCGATGTGGAATGCGTCGGTCATGGGCGTCGGTTCTCCTGCCCGACGGAGACGTCGGTGGTCGGGGCGGCGGCGCTGTGGGCGGTAGTGGTGATGCCGGCGGGAGCGGCATCGGGTGTGGGGACGGAGAGGGCAAGCAGCGCCACGTCGTCGCGTTCGGTGTCGGGGAGGGTGTCGAGGAGCGCGACGGTGTCGTCGATCAGGGCACCGGCACTGACGGGCGCCGGTCGCTGGGCCAGGAAGTCCGTCAGGCCCGTGTCGGCGAGCATGTGGCCATCGGCGGTGCGGGCCTCGGTCAGCCCGTCGGTGTACAGCAGCAAGCCCTGGCCGGGTGCCAGGTGCAGGGTGCGTGAGACGAAGGCAGCTTCGGCGATCGCGCCGACCAGCATGCCGCCCTTGGCACGGACCGCCTCGACCTGCACACCGCCGCCCCCGGTGGGGCTGAGGTGGTAGGCGGGCGGGTGACCACCGGTGGCCAGCGTGACCGTGAAACCGCCGTCCCGGGCGGGATCGAGCAGGCCGAAGACGGCGGTGCAGAAGCGGGTACCGACCGCGGCGTCCAGCAGCAGTGCGGTGTTCAGGGCTTTGAGTGCGGCCGTGGGGTCCGCGTCGACGAGGGCTGCGGCCCGCAGCGTGTAACGGGTCAGTGAGGTGACCGAGGCGGCTTCGGCGCCCTTGCCACACACATCGCCCAGGAAGAACGCCCATCGGCCCCCGCCGACGGGGAAGACGTCGTAGAAGTCGCCGCCCACTTCCTGCGGGGAGGCGGTCTTGTAGTGGCAGGCCAGCTCAAGCCCCGGCACCGCGGGCAGCGCGGGAGGCACCAGGGTGCGCTGCAGGGTCGAGGCGAACGCGGCGATGGCCGCCCTGTCCCGCTCCGCCCGCTTCCGGGCCTCTTCCTCCGCCTGACGCTTCTCCTGCTCGACCCGACGGCGCTCCTGCTCGGCGCGCACCACGTGCAGCGCGGACAACCGCAGCTCCAGCTGGTCACGTACCACCGCGGCCAGGTCCGCCAGCGTGGCCGAATCCGCCTCGCTGATCTCGCGGGGACGGGTGTCGAGGACGTTGACCGTGCCCAGCCGGTATCCGTCGGCGGTGATGATCGGAGCGGCGGCGTAGAACCGCACCCCCATCGGGCCGGCGACCAGCGGGTTGGAGCAGGCGACCGGATCGAGGAGGGTGTCGGGGATGACGGTGGTGTCATCACTCAGCACTGCCGAGGCGCACAGGCCCGGATCGCGGCCGATCTCGGTGACGCCTTCCAGGCCGTGCGTGGCCTTGAACCAGATCCGGTCCTCGTCCACGATCGTCACCGTCGCCACCGGCACCTCGAACAGGCGCGCGGCCAGCGCCGCGACCCTGTCGTAGGCGCCGTCCGGAGGGGTGTCGAGAATGTCGTAACGGCGCACCGCCGCCATCCGCGCCGCCTCGACCACTGCGGCCACAGGCTCGCTCGGTGCTATCGCAGGCGGACTCGCTTGCTCCGGCATGTTCCTCGTCTCGCTCATCCCCCCAGGAAGGCACCGACCGGACAGCCAGCACCCCAGAACCCTACCGAACGCCCCCCACCCGATACGACGGCGAGCCTCGTGGAACGGCCGCCGAAGCACCGACCGCAACCAGGGGGAGTGATCGGCGGAAAGGCTGAACGTGACGGCCTTCTTGGTCCGGCGGTTCATCGACCGCGGCCTGCTGGTCGACCTGAACGCGAACCCGGACGGGACGCTGCACCAACCCCGGACAGGTCGACCAGGTCTGCCGCGACACGAGGACCTGGCGGAGCTGGTCGCCGCCGACACTCCGCTCGGACCCGAACAGGCCGCCGCCCGGCTCCGGGTACGCCGTGCCGACTTCGACCGCGTGGCACGGCTCGGCTGGGTCCGCTCACCTCAGTCGATCGAGGTCCGCTTCGACAACCTCGCGGGCCGGGGCCGTCGACATCGCGCTCTGCACCGGCAGTCAGGTGGACGGGCTGGAGGAACCGGTCTCCAGCGCGGTCCCCGACGCCCGCGACCTGGTCTCCAAGGTCATGCGCGAGTGGGGTCTGCGGCATCTGGCGAACGACATGATGCTGATCGCGGACGAGATGGTCGCCAACGCCGTCCGTCACGCCAGGACACCGTTGCGCGTCGAGCTGCGGCGAGCCGGTGAACACGTGGTCCTGGAGGTGACGGACAGCAGTCGCGAGGAGCCTCGTGTCATCGTTTCCCAGCCCGGGGAGTTCGGGCACCGGGGCATATTCCTCATCGACGCCATCGCGACACGATGGGGCACCCGCCGGATCGACGGAGGAAAAGTCGTGTGGGCGGAGGTCAAGACCTCATGACGACGTACCCCGGTCGACTCCTCGACCGCCACCAGGACCATCAGCCCACCCATTCGCCCCGGATACAGGAGAGCCGCTCCCGATGACCCCCTCCCCCGGCCCCGAGGCGCACACGGCCTCCGACAGCGCACCACAGGTCGACGCCGACAGTCTGCTTCCCACCGGTCCGACACTGGCCCTCGCATCGCGCCGCGGCCCACGGCACGCGGTCGTCGCCGTGGACGGTGCCATCGATTACCACACCGCGCCCCAGTTGCTGGGACATCTCGCTACCACGGAGATGCAGAAGGTCCCGCTGCTGATCCTGGACCTCACCCAGGCGGACTTCTGCGACTCCAGCGCGCTGGGAGCCTTCGTCGAAATGCACCGCCGCCGTTCGGACGCCGGGCACCGATTCGCGTTGACCGGTGTTCAACCGGAGGTCAGACGCATCCTCGAACTCACCCGTCTCACGTCCGTCCTGCCACTGCACGAGACAGTCAAGGACGTGCTCTCCGAAGACTGACCAGCTCACCCACCAACCGGTATCGCACCAAAGGAGAACAGGCGACGGACGGCCCGGACGGCCGTGGCCCAACAGCCGGAGGCCCCTCCGCGACACGAGTCCTGTTTGCCCCCCTGCCTATGGGTACTCGGAGGGGGCAGGCCGAAACCCAGGCAATGCCCCAGTGGAGTGCAGCAAGTACTTCGCGACCCCATGAGGATGCGCGCCCATGACCACCATGAACCCGCCCGGTACTCCGGCTGAACGCGCAGGCAACGACTCCACGACTCACCAGGTCCGCAGGCATTCGACCGAAACGAAGTCAGCGCTGAGACCACCGAGTTCTTTGTCTACGTCGCTTCAGTCGTCGCGGTCCTGTTCGCCTCCACGCTCGTCGGAAGCGACGACGGTCACGCCGACTACTTCCGAGCCGACAAGGCATGGCTGTACATCGTGATCCTGACCGTCGGTTACATGATCAGCCGAGGACTGGCCAAGTCCGGCAGCCGCGACTCCTACGACGACAACCGCTGAGCGCCCCCTGTTAACCAGGCTCCAGGAGCCGGGGACAGAGAAGAGTTCCCAGCCTGCGTAATCGCCCGCCTGTTGATGCAAAGCGCCAGGCGGGCCTTCCCCTGTTCATCCAGAGGCGGCTTTCGCCACTCACGCGAAGGCCGGCCACAGAACCCGAAGTCCGGCTCACCGGTTTTCGTGAGGAGCAATTGGCATGGCAAGCAAGGAGTCGAGCATCCAGCGGAACAGGTCGGTGCCCCTGCCGGTGGCGGAGCGGGCCGGCTGGGACGCGGTGGACGTGCGCGCGGTCGACACCGCGCGGCTGCTGGCGGCCGACGCGGTCCAGAAGGCGGGCAACGGCCATCCCGGGACGGCGATGAGCCTGGCCCCGCTCGCGTACCTGCTGTTCCAGAACGTCATGCGGCACGACCCGGCTGACGACCAGTGGCTGGGGCGCGACCGGTTCGTGCTCTCCTGCGGACACTCGAGCCTGACCCTGTACATCCAGCTCTATCTCTCCGGGTACGGGTTGCAACTGTCCGACCTGGAGGCGTACCGGACCTGGGACTCGGCCACCCCCGGCCACCCGGAGTACCGCCACACCCGTGGCGTGGAGATCACCACGGGCCCGCTGGGCCAGGGTCTGGCGAGCG
Organism: Streptomyces dangxiongensis; assembly: GCF_003675325.1. Lineage (NCBI taxonomy): Bacteria > Bacillati > Actinomycetota > Actinomycetes > Kitasatosporales > Streptomycetaceae > Streptomyces > Streptomyces dangxiongensis. Next base: position 7,994,960 of record NZ_CP033073.1, on the reverse strand, counting down.
CGGTGGGCATGGCGATGGCCGCACGCCGCGAGCGCGGTCTGCTGGCCCCCGACGCGGCGCCAGGCACCAGCCCGTTCGACCACCACGTCTACGTGATCGCCTCGGACGGCGACATGATGGAGGGCGTCGCCTCCGAGGCCGCCTCGCTCGCCGGCCACCAGCAGCTAGGCAACCTGATCACGTTCTACGACTCCAACCACATCTCCATCGAGGACGACACCGACGTCTCCTTCAGCGAGGACGTTCCCGCCCGGTACGCCGCCTACGGCTGGCACGTGCAGACCGTGGACTGGACGCGCACCGGCTCGTACGTCGAGGACGTCGACGCGGTGCTGGCCGCGGTCGAGGAGGCCAAGCGGGAGACCGGGCGCCCTTCGCTGATCATGCTGCGCACCCTGATCGGCTGGCCCGCGCCGAACAAGCAGAACACCGGGAAGGCGCACGGCTCGGCCCTGGGCGATGACGAGGTCGCCGCCACCAAGCAGGTGCTCGGCTTCGACCCGGAGCGCACCTTCACCGTGGAGGACGACGTGCTGAGCCGGGCCCGCGCGGTGGCCGACCGGGGTCGCGACGCGCACGCCGAGTGGGAGCGGGGCTTCGCGGCGTGGCGGGAGGCGAACCCGGACCGTGCCGCGCTGCTCGACCGGCTCCAGGCGCAGGAGCTGCCCGACGGCTGGGCCGACGCGCTGCCGACGTTCCCGGCCGACCCGAAGGGCATGGCCACCCGCAAGGCGTCCGGCCAGGTGCTCGCCGCACTGGCGCCGGTACTGCCGGAGCTGTGGGGCGGCTCGGCGGACCTGGCCGAGAGTAATAACACCACCATGACCGGCGAGCCCTCCTTCGTTCCCGCCGACCGGCAGACCAAGGAGTGGAAGGGCGGCCCGTACGGCCGCACCCTGCACTTCGGCATCCGCGAGCACGCGATGGGCTCCATCCTCAACGGCATCGCCCTGCAGAGCCTGACCCGCCCCTACGGCGGCACCTTCCTGACGTTCTCCGACTACATGCGCCCCGCCGTACGCCTGGCCGCGCTGATGCAGCTACCCGCCACCTACGTCTGGACCCACGACTCCATCGGTCTGGGTGAGGACGGCCCCACCCACCAGCCCGTGGAACACCTGGCGGCCCTGCGCGCCATCCCCGGCCTGGACGTGGTGCGCCCCGCCGACGCGAACGAGACCGCCGCCTGCTGGCGCACCGTCCTGGAGCACAAGGACCGGCCCGCCGGGCTGATCCTGACCCGGCAGAACCTGCCCGTCCTCGACCGCGACAGCGGGAGGTACGCCCCCGCGCAGGGCGCGGCTCGAGGGGGATATGTCCTGGCCGACGCGGCGGACGGCGCCGCGCCGGACGTCATCCTGATCGCGACGGGTTCCGAGGTACAGATCGCCCTGGACGCCCGCGAACTGCTGGCGGCCGACGGTCTCGCGGTGCGGGTGGTGTCGATGCCGTGCCGGGAGTGGTTCGCCGCCCAGTCCCCGGCCTACCAGGACGAGGTGCTGCCCCCGGACGTGCGCGCGCGGGTCAGCGTAGAGGCTGCGGTCGGGCAGGGATGGCGCGAGGTGGTCGGCGACGCCGGACGGATCGTGAGCCTGGAGCATTACGGAGCCTCCGCCGACTACCAGCGCCTGTACGCGGAGTTCGGCATCACCCCGCAGGCGGTTGCCGAGGCCGCCCACGACAGCGTTCGCGACACCCGCCAGGCACCACGACCCGGCGGCCACCAGCGCACCTCCGCCCCCACCGGTGGAGGCACCGGCGACCACCCCTGACGGCCCCGCCCTACGAAGGCGGTCCCAGCGGGTTCGGTGGGGCAGGCCCGCTTCACGGGCACCGGAAACGGCGGTGCGGAGCAGCGGCGGCAGTCCGTCGCCGCCGACGTGGACCCGTGCGGAGTCGGTCCTCGGCTCAGCCACCGAGGGCAAGGCTAAGAGGACGTCGATGCGGCGTCGGGCGAGGAAGACGAGGGCTGCGACGTGGTGTTTTCCTTCGCGTCGTTTCCTGTCGCCTCGTTTCCTGTCGTAGTAGGCGCGCGAGGCTGGCTGGGACAGTGAGGCGAAGGCGGCCAGACAGAAGGCCCTCTTGAGCTGTTTGTTGCCGCGGCGGGAGGGGTGTTCGCTGCGGATGGAGGAGCCGGATCTGCGGGTGGCGGGTGCGAGGCCGGCGTAGGCGGCCAGGTGGCCTGCGGTGGCGAAGCTGCTGCCGTCACCGACGACGTCGACGAGGATGCGGGCTGCGGTCCTGACCCCGATGCCGGGCATCGAGATCAGGACCTGGGAAAGAGGGTGTGCCTCCAGCAGTTGCTCAATCCTTTTGGCGAGGAGGGCTCGCTGGTCGAGCACGGCGGTGAGCGAGGCGGCGAGGCTGGGGACGATCAGCGCAGCGGCGTCGGTGCCGGGAACGATGACAGTCTGCTCGTCGAGTGCGTCGAAGATGTCCTCGACGAGCCGTTCGGTCATCCCCGGGGCCTTGGGCCGCAGCATTGATATCAGCCGCCGCCTGCCGGCCTTCCGCAACTGAACCGGAGAACCGTAGCGTTCGAGCAGATGAAGGATCGCCTGATGGTCCAGGCGAGGGCCCACAGGGGACGATCCGGGTGCCCTACCGCGGCCGCTGGAGCGCGCTCCCAGCCGGGAAGCGGGCGGTGAACTCCTCCCACGCCAGGATCCGAGCCGTCGGAGAGCAGGCCAACGCCACCCTGAAGAGTTGGCGGCTCCTGCGCAAACTCCGTTGCGGCACCACCCGCATCACCGACATCGTCAAGGCCGTTCTGGCCTTGCACCTCGCCACGGCAGCCTGAGGTCGCTACAGACGTCAGAGTCACCTACGACGAGACCGTGGACGCAGCGTACATATACCTCACTGAACCGCAGGCCCGCGTGAAGTCCGCGCGCATGTATCCCTGCAATCCGGTGGACGTCGACGGCATGATTAACCTCGACTTCGACGAGCAGGGCCGCCTCATCGGCATCGAGGTGTTGGCGGCGAGTTCAAAACTGCCCGAGTACCTGGTCCAGTCCGCGGAGCGACTGGACACCGAGGGTGCATGACCAGTCGAGCACCACGCTCGCGGCGAGCAGGTTGGAAAAGGCTCATTCACGGATAACGTCACCGCGTGGCCGCCGCCGTGACACTTCAGCGACCTGGCGGCCCAGCGGGTGCGGTGCGCCTGCCGTCCACCGAGTCCAGTTGTCTTCGCTGTCAGTTGTGGACCGGTGACGCTGGTCGTGTTCAGCCCGGGAGAGCCGTTCCGCCAAGACCGGTGGTGCTCTGGTTCGGTGTCAGGGACAGATGGGCGGTGATCCGTTTTCCCGTTTCACGAAGCGCGACGACGACCCTGTCGCTGACCGTGTGCACCAGGTGCAGCCCATGACCGCCGATGCGGCGCGGGTCGGCCTTCTTCGCCGCCGGCTTGTCGGTGGAGCTGTCCCACACGGTGATCGTCAACTCGTCGCTGGACAACTTCAGGGTCATTCCGCAGGGGCCCGGAGCATGCCGGACGGCGTTGGTGACCAGCTCACTGGCGGCGAGTTCGGCGTCTACGGCCAGGTCGGCCGACACTGCTGTGCGGCCGGTTCGGGGGGCGTGGCTCAGCAAGGCGCGCAGGGCCTGACGGGCGTCTGCGGCACGGGCCGCGCCTTCCCCCCAGGTCGCGCCGTACCGCAGCGGCGGGCTGCCATCCTGACCGTGCGTGTCGGCCTTCCGATTCCTCAGCGGGAGGACCATATGGTGCCCTTTCGTCGCGTTCACCTTCCCTGTTCTCTCGCGTACCCGGGTGCCCACCACACACACCGCGGACGCTCCCCACACCGCCGCACGGGTCAGGACTGGGTAGCGGCGTCGCTGTCGGGGAGAAGATCTGGTCGAGGCAGGCTCCGCTACCCACCACGCACACCAGCACCGCGATGGTCATCACGTACACACGGGTGCCGAGCGGGGACGTCATGGCCAGCAGTATGTCCACGCCCTCGGGGCCTGCGGCTGGGGTGCTCGTGAAACTGGGCTGGCACCCCTGACGGGGGTCCTGTTGTCAGTGGTGCCAGGGACACCGGTCGCAAGCCTCAGCGCCACAGCCGCAGCTCAGGGGCCGGTCTTCCTGGACGAAGGATTGGCACATGCTCACCGAAGCACTCATGGCCGTGGCTGGAGCGGGCGGTGCCGCCGTCGTCCGAGCAAACGCGTAGCCCGTCTGCTGGGGCGCGGAGACACTCAGCGCGAGCGTGCGGAGCTGGAGCGCCTGGACCGTACTGCGCAGGCGTTGGAAGAAGCCGATGCCACTGGCGATGCGGAGCGCGCGCCTGCGCCAGGAGGCGTCGTGACAGACCCGTTTCGAGTCGCTTCTGGAGACCCTGGAGGACTCCGAGCAGCAGCAGGTCGCGACCGAGCTTCAGGCGCTGGTGGCTGAGCAGCAGGAATTCGCGGCCCGCCCGGGCGTGTTCGGCAACACCTTCAACGGCCCCGCTGCCCCGCAGGTCGGAAACCACAACCAGCAGGAGAACCGCTTCAACATCGCGAGCTACCTGCCCGCTCCCATAGGCCCCCGGGTCGTCCTCCAGGTCTCCAACTCCATCCCTGTCTACGACCTGCCCGACGGCAGTCAGGACCTGGGCGATCATTTCGTCAGCGTGGAGGCGGTCGACGCGGGTGACCAGCCGATCGCCATCACCAGCTGGGGCATCGAGCTCCCCGGTGACCGGCGCATGTTCGTCACGCGAGGGGAGAACTGGGCAACTCCCGCTCCCCCACGTGCTTGCCCCCGGTGCCCCTCCCGCGCGGTTCCTGATCCGAGCCGATGAGCTGCGGCGGGTAGAACGGGAACAGCGCATCCCGTACGCGCAGATGCGGCCGTACGTGGGGCTGGCCGACGCGACGGTCATCCACGCCGACCGCAGCGTGCCGTTGTCCAACTGACGGAAGCCTTGACGAAGGGGCGGGCTGCCAAGGTGTTGGCAGCCTGCCCCTTCGACCTGACTCGGCAGGTCAGGTGTGCAACACACCTCGGGTGCTGCAGTGTGGTGTTGCAGTGGTGGCCGGACCGCGCGGGGCGGTCGGCGGCTACCGCTGGCGCGGGATGGTGACCCGGACCTCCGCCAGGACGATGCCGGTGGTCGGGTCGCGGTGTACGGGGACGTACAGGCCCCAGACCACCCCGAGCGGGCCCTGCGTTATGTGACCTGTGGGGATCTCTCAGCCCCAAGGTGTCTCAGGCGGCGCGCAGCTCCCACAGACGAGACGTGACGGGCGTCGCGGCCACGTGCCGCAGCGGCCGCTCAGAGGTGGCCGTCCAGGAACTTCCGTACCTCGGCGATGGTCGTAGGCCCCGTGCCGTGCGCCACCGCCTCTCCCTCCTTCAGCAGGACGTAGGACGGGGCTCCGGTGATCCCGTATCGCTCGGTTGCGGCCGGACAACGCGTGATGTCGGCCCGGACGGCCGTCAGGCGGCCCGTGTAGTCGTCGGCGATGCCACCCACGACGAGGTCCATCACCCGGCAGGGCTCGATTGCCTTGGGCCATGTCCCGGTGAAGTATGCGAGGACCGGAACTCCGCTCATCCCGAGGATGAAATTGAACTCCGCGTCCTCACGGGGTCGGTGAACCCGCTTCGTCATGGAAGCTCCTGATCTCACGTTCCGTCATTCCATCCCCATCATCCCTCGCGCGGTGTGCCAGGCCGGCCCGGTCGGTCGTCCGGTTGACCTGTCGGAAGGGAGGCAGGGGGCCGTCGCAGAACCACGGTGGTCCCCGGCGCGAGCGGCCCGGCCCCCCGCCCCTGGTGACCCGGCCTGGCCGCCCCGCCGGTCACCCGGCTGCAGCCCGCCGCGCGCCCGTGGGTCAGCTCGTGCCAGGACAGCGCTCCACGACGACATGAAAGCCGTTTTCCAGGGCGTAGTGGCCCAGATCACCAACCAGATGCTCGATGAGCGGGCCGGTGCGCATCGTCCACCGGATCCAGTCGAGCCCTATCCGCCACCGCGCTTCTCAGAGACAGCGCCCCCGACGGGCTTCCCGAGGCCTTGTCTGGTCTTCACATCGACCCCCGGTCTCAGCCGGCTAATACCTCTCTTCCCCGGGCCGCATGAGCCAGACTGATGGCACCGGGAACGAGGCACGATTCCTGGACCGCTCGCGGACGCGGTCGTGGACGGTCGAAGTACGCGTCAACTGACCCGAAGACCGACCGCCAGCGTCAGTTCAAGGACCCGGTGTGGCGATGCGAGATCCGGAAACAGCTCCCGTAGCTGCGACATCCGGTACCGGACCGTCTGGGGATGGACGAACAACGCCGCCGCCACCTCGTCCCGCCTGCCCTGGTGCAGCAGCCACGCCCGCAACGTCTCCTCCAGTCGCCGTGCCGTCGCGACGGGCAGGTTCCGCAACGGTGCGAGGGCTCGGGCACGCAGGTCCGCGAACGCGTCCGCGTCGGCGCTCAGCACCAGCTCGGGCAGGTGGTCCTCGGTGTCGCGGATATCGGAGGAGAGGGAGCGCGCGCGTACGGCTCGCGCGTACGAGGCGGACGCACGAGTCCATGGCCGGGCCGGGCCGACCACGGCGGTGCGGTCGGTTAGCTGCCGCAAGAGATGTGATCGGTCGGCATCGGGGACGAGCAGCACACCGGTGGCGTCCGGCAGATCGTCGAGGACGAGGGTCCTCGGGTCGAGCGCGCGGTAGGCAGGACGGGCCTGGGCGGCGGGCAGCAGGACCGCGGTCAGCGAAACCGGAGGCTGCCACCCGGCCCGTTGAACGGAGGCCAGCAGCACGTCCGGGCTCGCGCCGGCGAGGAGGTCGCGGGCCAGGTGTTCCAGGTGACGCTCATGGGCCCTGCCCTGGGCGGCCAGTTCGTCGGCGTGGCCCGCGGCGCTCGCGGCGGAGAGCTCGTCGATGTAGGCGAAGGTCAGCTCGGCGAACTTGGCGACCTCGGCGGCGGGCAGACCTGCGGGTACGGCACCCGCTGCCAGGCATCGCCAGGCCACGCGGGCGCCGACGCGGTAGGCGCTGAGCAGGGCGTCCATCGAACGGCCGTCGCGCACCTCGCCGCGGCCCAGCTCGTAGGCTGCGTCACCGGCGTCGCCGCCTGTGGCGTTCCCGCTCGCGAGGTCCAGGTAGTGCCCCAGGGCGGTGCGGACGGCTCGGCGGATGGTGGCGCCCATGTGGCCCGAAAGGGCGTTGGCGTAGGGAGGTACCTCGTCGATGATCGCCTGGACGACCTCGTCGGCGGTGGTCTTCAGCGCGGCCCGAAGTGCGGTGACCGTCGTCTCATCGAGGGTCAGTTCGCTGGCCCTCCGGATTGCGTGGCTCACGTTTTTGTTCCCTGCGAACAATTCAGCCGACCAGATTTACGTCCTGCGGTCAGGACTTTACGCCTTGAGGCGCAGCAAGCTGGAGCCATGACAAGTGCAGCCCTCCGCAGCAGGGCGTGGAAACTGCTGGAGATGGTCACGACGCCGCTGCTGCCGTCGGACTACCTCGACCTGGTCAGCCCGCTGCGTGCGGGCGCTGACCTGCGTGGGCGCATCGAGGCCGTGCACCCCGAGACGGGTGACGCCGCGACTGTCGTGATCAGGCCGGGACGGGGCTGGCGCGGCCACACAGCCGGTCAGTACGTGCGTATCGGGGTCGACGTCGACGGGGTGCGCCTGTGGCGTGCCTACTCCATCACCTCGCCGACGAACCGCCGGGACGGCCGCGTCACGATCACCGTGAAGGCGATCCCGGACGGCAAGGTCAGCAACCACCTGGTCCGCAGGGCGAAACCTGGCACGCTGATCGAGCTGGACCAGCCGACCGGTGACTTCGTGCTGCCGCAGGCCAAGCCCGCCAAGGTGCTCTACCTGACGGCCGGCAGCGGCATCACGCCCGTGATGGGCATGCTGCGCGACACCGAGTTCGACGACGTCGTCATGGTCCACTGCGCGCCACAGCCGCAAGACGTGATCTTCCGCAACGAACTGCACGACCTGGTCGCGGACAGGAAGCTGCGGCTCACCGAGGTGCACACCGACACAGACGGCATGCTCGACATCGCCCGTCTCGACGAACTCGTGCCCGACTGGGCCGAGCGCGAGACCTGGGCCTGCGGGCCCGCGGGCCTGCTCGACGCCGCCGAGGAGCACTGGAGCGAGCACGGCGTACAAGAGCGCCTGCACACCGAACGCTTCCGCCCCAGCATCGTCGTCGCCGGCGACGGCGGCGAGGTCACGTTCAGCGCCACCGGCAAGACCGTCGACGCGGACGGCGCCACGCCGTTGCTGGACGTGGGCGAGGAGGCCGGCGTGCTCATGCCCTCCGGGTGCCGCATGGGCATCTGCTTCGGCTGCATCACGCCGCTCAAGGCCGGCGCCGTCCGCGACCTGCGCACCGGCGAGATCACCGAGGCAGAGCCGGGCGTCCTCATCCAGACCTGCGTGTCCGCCGCGGCGGGCCCCTGCGACATCGAACGGTAGGAGCACCTTGACCGCCATCGACCCCACCGCCCACCTGACCGCGGAGCAGATCGAGGAGCTCGGCCGCGAGCTGGACGCGATCCGCGACGAGGTGATCGCCAGCCGCGGCGAGAAAGACGCCGCCTACATCCGTAAGGTCATCTCGGCGCAGCGCAAGCTCGAGGCGGTCAGCAGGGGCGTGCTGCTGTTCTCGATCTTCCCGCCCGCGTGGCTGCTCGGCACCGCCGGTCTGTCCGTGGCGAAGATCATGGACAACATGGAGATCGGCCACAACGTCCTGCACGGCCAGTGGGACTGGATGCGAGACCCGAAGATCCACTCCACCACGTGGGAGTGGGACCACGTCTCGCCGTCCGAGCAGTGGAAGCACTCGCACAACGAGCTGCACCACACGTACACCAACGTGATCGGCAAGGACAACGACCTCGGCTACGGCATCATGCGCGTCGACGAGGACCAGAAGTGGCACCCGTTCCACCTCGGCCAGCCGCTGTGGAACTTCATCAACGCCTGCTTCTTCGAGTACGGCATCGCAGCGTACGACCTGGAACTCGGCAAGAACCTGCACAAGCGCCGCCGCAAGAGCCCGGAGTTCCGCGCTCAGGCCAGGGCCGTCGGCCGCAAGATCCGCAAGCAGGTGCTCAAGGACTACGTGATCCACCCGCTGCTGTCGGGCCCGTCGTTCCTCACCACGCTCGGCGCCACGTTCACCGCGAACCTGGTCCGCAACATCTGGACCCACTCGGTGATCATGTGCGGGCACTTCCCCGAGGGCGTACAGGTCTTCGAGCGCCGGTCGATCAAGGGCGAGACGCGCGGCCAGTGGTACCTGCGCCAGATGATGGGCTCGGCGAACATCAGCGGCAGCAGGGCCATGCACTTCATGACCGGCAACCTGTCGCACCAGATCGAGCACCACCTGTTCCCGGACCTGCCGAGCAACCGGTACGCCGAGGTCGCTGTGAAGGTGCGCGCGCTGTTCGAGAAGTACGAGCTGGAGTACGTCACCGGGCCGCTGCCCAAGCAGGTGTTCTCCGCGTGGCACAAGGTCTTCCGGCTCTCGCTGCCGAACGCGAAGCCCAAGGTCGAAACGCCGGACCGCGAGCAGGAGCTCGTCGCGGCCTGATTCCCGGTATCGGCTCAGATCTCCCGGCCGTACCGGCGGCACCGCCGGTTTCGGTGAGATCCGTTGCGGACGGTGGGCGGCCACGACATCAGACCGTACGACACGGGATCCGGGCAGCCCGGTGTCCGGCTGCGCTGCCTTGACGACGCCAGGAGCTCAGCACACAGCCCCCGGCGAGATGTTGTAGTGCGCTGACCTGCCGTGGTCGGGCCGGTAGTCGGGTGCGTACGCGCACTCGGTACGCCGGCGGGCGGGCTGGGTGCAAGGCATGGGCTGTGACGTGGACACTGCCGGAACCGATGCTCGCCGCCCCTGTGTCCGACCCTGCGCTGCTGACGGGGTGGGCGGGTGAGCCGAAGCGGGATGGATTCCGAGCCCTGGTCTCCGTCGATGCAGGTCGGGTGGTGCTGCGCTCCAGGCGCGGCACCGAGATGCTTCCGGCGTTTCCGGAGATTGGGGCCGGGGCCGTGCAGTTGCCGGACGCGACCGCGCTGGACGGCGAGTTGGTCGTATGGGACGCCGCGGGCCGCCTCGCGTTCGAGCGGCTGCAGAACAGGCTTGCCCGGCGCGGTGCCGGGGCGGCCCGGGCGGCAGAGGAGTGGCCGGCCCACTTCGTCGCGTTCGATCTGCTGAGGCTGTCCGGGATGGAAACGACCTCCTGGCCGTACCGGCGGCGCAGGGCCGCGCTGGAGTCCGTGTTCGCCGCCCGCCGGCTGTCGGCGCCGTGGGCTCTGTGCCCGTCGACCACCGATCCGGACACCGTGCGTGAGTGGAGACGTGGACGTCCGTCGGGATGGAGGGCGTGCTATTTCAAGCGGCTGGACAGCGTGTACGAACCTGGAGTACGCGGGTGGCGGAAGTACAAGGTGCGCGAGACGACCGAGGCGATCGTCGGCGCGGTCACCGGCTCCCTGGCCGCCCCCAGCAGTCTGCTGCTCGGCAGGTTCGACGACGATGGCCGCCTTCAGTACACCGGCCGCACCACTACCCTCGCCCAGGCGGCGAGTAGCACGGTCGCTCCGGCGAGGGGCGGCGGAACAGGGGGCGCGGCGCACCTATGCCGGGTCTTCAGCAGTCAGCTGGCGTTTGGTGAACCGGTGCCACCAGTGGCGGCGTCGGGGATGCACTGCGAGACCCATCCGGCGGCCGATCAGCAGGTAACCCATGAGGGCACCCGTGGTGTTGAGCAGTACATCGTCGACGTCGAAGGCGCGCCCGGTAATGAGGGCGCCTTGGACGAGTTCGACGAGGATCATCACGAGAGCGGTGGCCGCCGCTACGCGGACCAGTCCTCGCGTTCGGGGTACCAGTACCGGCAACAGCACACCGAACGGTATCCCCATCACGATATTGCCGCCGAGCTGCTTGACTGTGTCAGGGGCCATGGGCTGCGCGAGGTACGCACGGATGGAGTCACCAGGGCGCAGGTTATTGTGCGTCAGCGGCACGGACGCTGCCGAGGGCTCCAGAGTCAGCCGGGCCAGAACCACCGCGAATACGACCGTCCCCGCGAAAGCCAGCATCATGGCCAGCACCCGACCGAACGTAGACATGGGAGGTTTTCCGGGGACCCACTCCCCAGGATCCTTAGCGGTCTTGTCATGCAGGACTATCCGCGCCATTACGAGCTCCCAGCCAGAGGTAGTTTGCTTGGACGTTCCGATACCCGAGCTGTGGAGCGGCGAGCTGCGCGGCGGTTCACGCAGGGACCGCACGTGTCCGTACAGTCGGCTCGCCCAGGAGACGGTGGGCGAGCATGGGGCGCAACAGCGTGTCGTCGGGTACCTCAGCGACCGTGGCGGACATTGACCACGGATCAGTTTCGATTGTGTCATGGCCGGGTTCGCTGGCGCGATGCCCGGGTTGTTTTGGACCTTGGTGTTGGCGACCGCAGCCGACGGCCCAGCCAGTGGAGACGGGATCACGACCGGCTCGTGCACGCGTCACGATGGCGCAAGGTCTGCCGCCTTCGACGAGCCTCAACCGGGCCCCGTGTGACGCTGGGGTCGCGGTCCCACGACATCGAGACCGAACTGGTCGGCGAACCCCGGCCCAGGGAAGGACCCGGAGCGCGCGGTGACCCTGGCCCTGGCCCACCTGCGATGCGGCGACCCCGCTGCCTCGGCGGGCAGGCGATGGCCACTCTCGAGGGCTGGCGCCTCCTGCGAAAGCTCCGTTGCAGCACCAACCGAATCACCGCCATCGTCAAGGCCGTCCTCGTCCTTCACCACGCCTCAACCTGAGGTTGGAAGTGGCTCACTGCCGCCGCTGTTCTGGACCCATGTGAATCCGTACGGCCGGTTCGAGCTGGACATGAACAGCCGCCTCGACCTGGACCTGTCCATCCGGGGCTACGGTGCCAGGCCCGGATACCCCGCAGAACGAGGCAGCCGCAACCCCGGCGTGACAACCGGTTCCGGGTCGGCCCTACCTCGCGAGGGGCTCCACCCCGAGGAGGGCTGCGGTTTTGGTGTAGACGGTGCGGGCGAGGGCGCCGTTCAGGGCCAGGCGCGAAGGGGTGTCCGGCTGGGACTCGCTGAAGAAGCCACCGCTGGGGCGCGGTGCGGGCGAGGCGCTGGCGAGCCAGACTGGGGTCTGCACACCTTCGTCCGGAATGATGGCGAACGGGCGGAACAGCGGGGCGGTCAGCCGCATCAGGCCGCCGGCGTTGCTGTTCATCGCGGTGCCCTTAACCATGCCGGGATTGGCGTTGTAGAGGCTCATACCGTCGGGCAGGCGGTGTGCGAGTTCACGCGCGGCCAGGAGGCTGACGAGTTTGCTCGTCGCGTAGACGTTGATCTGGTTGTAGAAGCGCTTGCACCACGATGTTCCCGTGACATCCGGATCGGTAGCATCGAGCTTGCCGCGCTTTTCCACGAACGAGGACATGTTGATGATCCGCGCTTCGAGCGTGAGCACTCCTTCGGCCAGGAGGGCGTGGGTGAGCAAGAACGGGGCGTGGTGATTGAGCGCGTAGGTGCACTCCACGCCATCCGGCGTCTGCTCGTACCGGGGGAACGCCGCCCCTGCGTTGTTGATGAGGACGTCCACCGGGTATCTGTCGGCGGCCAGTTCCGCTGCCAGTGCCCGTACCTGCGACCACTGTTTCAGGTCAGCGGTGTACGTCGTCGGCGGTACCGCGTCACTGCCCGCAGGGGCCAGGCCGCGCAGGTTGTCGGCGGCGGCCCGGGTGCGCGTCGCGTCCCGGCCGACGAGGCTCCACCCGTGATGACCGCGGTCCCGCTGCTCATTGCTGCTCCTTTTCACAGTGTCCTTGGCGCTGGCGGCCTCATCTGTCGGGCGGGGACCGTCGATCACTTCGCGGGAGAAGCGTGTGCAGGCGCAGCCTGCTCTCGTGGTCGAGGAGGGCGAAGGGTGAGTGCTCGGTGGTGTGCTGGATGAGGTGATCGCGCAGCGCGCATCCCTCGGGGGTGAGCCGGATGACTTTCGCGCGGCGGTCGGCAGGGTGGGGCACGCGGCAGACCAGGCCGCGCTTCTCCAGCCGGTCAATCATCGACGTGGCGGTTGAGGCGTCGCACTGCAAGAGGTCGGCCAGACGGCGCGAGGTCATCTCCCGCCCGCGACTCAGCCTCCACAGCGCATCGGCCTGAGTGTCAGTCAGCCGCCGATGGAGCCGCCCACGGAGCCTCGGACCGCCTGGTCGATGAGCTGCTTGACCCGGTCGGCGGGCACCGGCTCGCCCTCGGTCTCGCGGAACCACCGCTGCCACTCCGGCTCGTGCCAGTCCTGTCGCATGATCGAGGCCGGGCGCTGGCCCTGGTACGGCTGGACATAGACGGGAGTACCGGGCTCGCAGCGCCAGCTGTCGGCGAGAGTGCCGATGTCCACGGCGTCGTAGCCCAGGACGTCCATCAGACGAGTGACCTCCGTCTTGGCGGCCGGGTCATCGCCGGCCACGGGCAGGGCACTGCGGTCCGGTGCGCCGGCGGGACGGGCCCGGCGGTACAGGCGGATCCAGTCCATGTTGTGGAGCGCCTTGACCACACGGGAGCCGGCCAGATGCCGCTGGAGCAGCTCACTGGAGGACACTTCGGCGCTGTCCAGTTCGGCGATGCGGCCGTCGCGGTCCGGGTAGTAGTTCATGGTGTCGATCACGGTCTTTCCCGCGAGAGCGTCGGCGGGGAGCCTGTCGTAGACGCCCAGGGGGACGGTCGCCACGACGATGTCGCCCGCCTTCGCCGCCTCCTCCGGGGTGGCCGCGCGGGCCCGGTCACCGAGCTCGGCGATCAGGTCGGCGAGGGTCTCGGGGCGGCGGGAGTTGCTCATGACGACGTTCAGGCCGGCGGTGACGGCGAGACGGGCGAGCGAGCCGCCGATCATGCCGCTTCCGATGAATCCGATGGTCTGGGTCACAGTGGTGTACCTCCATGTCGAGCGCGCCCGGAAGAGGCGCCCTCTGTGGGCGGGGGATGAGTCCTGGGCGGACCCCAAGGGGAGTGCACAGGCGTAGGTCTGGGAGTGGTGCGGCGGTCAGTGACCGTGGCGGACCAGGCGGGCGTGGAGCAGGTTGGGGTCGGTGGCGGTGGTGTAGGCGGCGCTGGGGATGTAGACGTCCTTGCCGCGGACCGCCACAGAGGTGGGGTTCTGCAGTCCATCGGAGGCGTTCAGGACGGTGGTGTTCTTGCCGTCGTCCGTGATGCGCACGATCTTGTTCGGCTTGTTGAGAGCGGCGAGGATCTCGTTGCCGCGGCCGGTGAAGGCGAAGTCGTCGATGCCCTGGAGACCGGTGGCCTGTATGGCCGGCCTTCCCGCGCGGTGGTCGTTGCCGATGGGGATGCGCACCACGGTGCCCTGGTCGAGGTTGGTCACCCACAAGGCGCCATCGTGCACGCGTGCGCCGTTGGCACCGAGGAATCCGTGTGGAGTGAGTTCGGGTGCGGTGGACCAGGCCGTCGCGCGTCCGCCGTGGGAGGGCACGGACCATACCCGGCCGAGGACCGAGTCCGTGATGTAGAAGGCGTTCGAGCGGAGGTCAAAAGCCAGTCCGTTGGGCAGGCTGTTGGCCGGGAGGGCCGCGATGCGTTCCGGCGTCTTGTGTCCCGGCTTCAGGCGCCACAGACCGGTCAGGTCCTTGGTGCCGGTGGCGTACAGGGCGTAGAGCGTTCCGTCGGGGGTGCGGGCGAGTCCGGTGGCCAGGGCGAAGCCGAGCACAGGGGTGTGGACGCCGCCGTCGGCGGGCGCCGGCAGGGTGGCCAGGATGTGCGTCGTGCCATTGGGCTCGATGCGCGCCACCTGGTGGGCTCCGGCGAAGGTCACGTCCACGGAGCCGTTCGGCTCGATGAGGGCGTTCTCCGGGCTCTGCCCCTTGGCCATGTCGAAGTGAGCGACGATGTCGGTGCGGGAGACCGGATCCGTGGCGGCCTGCGCGGCAGTCGCGGTGGCAACCGTCGCGAGAGTCAGACTTGCCGCGGTCGCGGCAAGAACGGCGCGCGTGATTCTGTTCTTCATGATTACTCCTGGAATTCGAGGAAGAGTGGCATTTCCCTCGAAAAGGGCGATCTGAGGGAGAGAGGGCGCAGAGGCGCTGGGAGAGAAAGAGCAGAGAAGGAGGGGAACCCGGGTCACAGGTGCCGACCGAGCAGGTTCAGCAGGTTGGTCCAGTGGCGTTCGGTGGCTTCGGCGTTGTACGCCTCGGTGTCGGCCATGCTGTAGCCGTGTTCGGCGCCGGTGTACACCTCGGTGCGGTGATGGACGCCGGCGTCGGCGAGAGCCTTGTCGAGGCGTTCGATCTGCTCCGGCGGCATCGAGTGGTCCCGGTCGGCGTGACCGAAGTACAGCTCGGCGGTGATCCGGTCGGCGACCAGATGGGGACTTTCAGGATCATCGTCGGTGGCCAGGCCCCCGGCGTGGAATCCCGCAGCGACCGTGACCTTCTCCGGATGGCTGGCGGCGGTGAGCAGGGCCAGGCGGGCGCCCATGCAGTAGCCGGTGATGCCCACCGGTTGTGGGGCGACTTCCGGGCGGGTCGCCAGCCATGCCAGGTAGCTGTCGGCGTCGCGCGCCACCGCCTCCGCGGTCAGCTTGCCCATGATCGGGAAAATCTGCTCGAAGAGGGCTGGGCGGTCGGCTGAGGCGATGAAGTCGGGCAGCGGGACAACGGGGCGCGCCCGTGGCGGTAGAAGACGTTGGGAACCAGAACGGTGTAGCCGGCCACAGCGAGCCGGTCGGCCATCTTCTGCGGCTGGGGACGCAGTCCGAAAGCGTCCATGTAGAGCAGTACGGCCGGGTGTTGGGCGTCGTCGTCGGGGTGGGCCAGGTAGGCGTCGGCGGTGCCGTCCTGGGTGGGGATGTCGGCGTTTGTTCCGCGTATGGCGGTCATTGGGGAGTTCCTTGCCGGGTTGGGGGCTCGGCCTGTGCGCGTCATGGCCCGGTGGCCGTGTCGAGGGCCGCCGGATCGGGGGCGTCAGCAGCGCGGAGCGGGCCCGAAGGCGGGGTGGTCAGGGTAGAGAAGTTCCGCCTGCCACCAGCCCTGCGGCTGGTGGTGCAGGTCGAGGTAGGCCGCGGCCAGGGCCTCGGGGGTGAAGCGCGGGTCGTCGCCTCCGATGTAGCCGGTGACGGTCACGGTGGTCACGTGTACGCCGGTGCCCTGCTGCTGCTTGTACAGGGACTGGACGTAGGCGCGCAGTGCCGCTTTGCCCACCGACAGCGAGCTGTACTCGGGTGAGGGGTCGAGGGCGAGACCACCGCCGGTGAACAGCAGGCTCCCGCGGTCGTCCGGCAGGAGCGGGAGGACCGTCCGGGCCGCGACCATGGCCCCGGTGACGTTCACCGCGAGGGCGCGGGCGAAGTCCTGCGCGTCCAGTCCGGTGGGCGTGTCCGCGGCCAGCAGGGCCGCGTTGTAGACGAGCACCTCCGGCGCGCCGAGCTCGTCGGCGGCCTTGACGAGCGCTGCTTGCAGAGCCTTGGGATCGGCGGCATCCGCCTGATAGGCGTTCGCCGTATGGCCTTCGGCCACCAGTCCGGACGCGTATTCCTCCAGGCGCTCGGCGCCGCGGCCGAACAGCGCCACCGGGTTGCCGTCCCGGGCGAAGGCTCGGGCGAGGGCCAGACCCAGGCCGGGGCCCACACCGACGATGAGCGCGGATCCCTTGCTCACGATTGCTCCTCCAACTGCCGAGTGTTCCTGCGGCCCCGTGACAGCGCGGCGACCGGACGTCCTGCCTGCGACGAGCGGACGATTCCGGCCGCGGCCGGGGCGGCGGACTCCATGCAACCTTCCGGGCGAGGGATGTGGGAGAGCCTGATGACCCAGGCACTGGCAGGACCTCCCAGGTCACGCTCACGCGGACCTAGCCTCGGAGCATGGACAGGCATACACAGATCCGCGAATTCCTGACGTCCCGGAGAGCGAAGATCACCCCGAAGCAAGCAGGGCTACCGGTCTACGGCGGTGGCGCACGGCGCGTTCCGGGTCTGCGTCGCGAGGAGGTCGCCCTGCTGGCGGGGGTCAGCGTCGACTACTACACCCGCCTGGAGAGGGGCAACGCGCGCGGTGTCTCCGACAGCGTTCTGGACAACCTCGCGCGCGCCCTGCAACTCGACCAGGCCGAGCGCACCCATCTGTTCGACCTGGTCCGTGCGGCGAACGCAGCCGCCCGCCCCCGCCAGGCCGTCAAGCAGCAGATCCGTCCTGCCGTCCAGCGCATCCTGGACGCCATGGCCGTTCCGGCCTTCGTCCGCAACGCACGCCACGACACCCTGGCCGCCAACCAGCTCGGCCGCGCCCTGTTCTCACCGATCATGTTCGGTCAGGCCCTGCCGGTGAACAACGCCCGGTTCATCCTCCTGGACCCGCGCGCGGTCGACCTCTTCCCCGACTGGGAGGACGTCGCGGGCGACACCGTCACCACCCTGCGCTGGGCCGCCGGCCGCAACCCCTACGACAAGGGGCTGACCGACCTGGTGGGCGAGCTGTCCACGCGCAGCGAGTTCTTCCGCACCCGCTGGGCCACGCACAACGTGCGCATCCAGTGCAAGGGCCGCAAGGCGTTCCGCCATCCCGCCGTCGGCGATCTGGCACTCTCCTACGAGTCGATGACCATCGATGCCGATGCAGGGCTGACCTTGGTCGCCTACAGCGCCGAACCCGCAACGCCCTCCGAGGACGCTCTGCGCCTGCTGGCCAGCTGGGCGGCCACCGTCGAGGGCGAAGAGAACATGCGGCAGCCGTCGACCACCTGATGTCTTGGCTGGCGGACGGCCCTGGGCCCGCGCACCCGGCGGTGATCGAATCCGCCGAGTGGCAGGGCCTCAGCCGGTGGCAGCCTGGGTGCTCTGTTCGCCCTCGACCGTGGCGGCCCAATCGGCCAGCCGACGAAGGGCCTTCTCGGACAGGGAGTCGGGCTCGGCACTGTAGACGGTGAGAATCAGGCCGGCGTCGGAGTCGACGGTCATCGACTCATAGGACACAGTGAGGTCGCCGACGGCAGGGTGGCGGATGCCCTTCACACCACCGCGATGGATGCGCACGTTGCACCACCTGAACCCTCTGATCGAAGTCCTCCGGAAGGCCGGTCCCAGTGGTCTCCAAGGCGTGGCGGAGCCGCCGAGCGGCGATAGCCGGCGTGTCACGGACGAGAGCCACCACATCGCCGTCGGAGGCGAGCAGCTCGCGCAGGAGGTAGGAACCGAGGAAGCCGGTGGCTCCTGTCAACGCCGTCAACATGTCATGCACTTCCCAAGGGGCATCAGGTGCGAGCGCCCGGCTTCGCACCGCGAGAATCTCTGTGATGGGAAACGATCACTGTCCGGTCAGGTCACCGGGGTCGTCGTCTCGCGGCCGACCGCTTCCAGCTCGGCTCCGGAGCCTGGGGCGCGCCCAGCGCCTCCACAGCGCCGGACACGGTTGCTAGCGCTGCCGGAGGCCGGGTGGACGCTGGCAACGGTGGTCCTGTTCGGATCTCCCTCCCGCTGGATCTCCGGGACCCTATTCTGGCTGTGGCCTCCTGGTCGTCGGTGTACATCACGGGTGACTGAGAGTCGGGTCGGCTCTGCAGGCATGAACCCGTTCGCAAAACCAGTCGATTTCCCACCACAGCGCTCGGGTTCCAGGCGCACCCCCATCGACATTTCGCTAACTCGCGCGCTTCCTCCCGAACCGCGCAGAAGATCCGTCGCCAGGAGCAGCGCTACCGGTACGCCCAGGAGCAGCTCATCGCGCTCGGAGCTCCGCGGCCGCGGCCCGGAGCCGATCCGGCGATCTGGCTGCGCGAGGCTCTGACCGCGGTCGGTGCTCGCAACGTCCGCCACCGCGGCGCCCACCGGTTCTGCGGACAGTCTTCATGTGTTGCAGCCTGGCTGGCGACGCCACCAGAGCGACGAGTGCGTGGATGAGAAGGGCGCGTCAAGGAGGCCCTGCCGCTCGAGGAAGTTCGCGGGCACCTGAGCCGCAAGTCCGGACGTGGGTACAGGAGCGTGCAGCCGTGGCCGCCACATGCACGAGTTCGTTAGGCGTCGGCGAGAAGAGGGCCGTACGGGGTGCTCGTGCGTCGGCCCGACATGAAGGAGAGGAAGTCGCCCACGAAGGTGCTCCGGCCGTAGGCGCCGTCGGTGGCGGTGAGGTCGCGGTGGAAGGCGGTGCGGAAGAGGGTCCGGTACTCGTCAGCATCGATGCTCCCGCTGCCGTCCTTGTCGGTGGCGTCGAAGAGCACCTCGGCGACGCGGATGAGCGCGGGTCCGGCGAGGGAGGGGACGGCGGCGGCGTACTCGTCGGCGCTGACGCGGCCGTCGCCGTCCGTGTCGAGGGCGGCCTGGAGCTCGCGCCACCAGGCGGCGAAGGCGTCGTAGAGCCGGGTCTCCTCGGGCTCGTCCAGGTCGAGGCGGGTGGAGAGTTCGCGTGCCATGGCGGCGAGGTCAGGCCAGTCGAGGTGGCCGTCGCCGGTCTGGTCCAGCACCTGGCGGAAGAACTCCTCCCCCGCCGAGCGTCGGCCCTCTCCCGTGCCCGCGGAAGGCGCCGGGTCCGGGCCGGTGCCGGCGTCGCCGCCCAGCGCGGCGTGAGGAGACGGAGCAGGGCCGATGCCCTATTCATGCGGGCGCGCAGGGCGGTCACGGTCCGGGCGCGGGGGTCGTCGCTGCCAGGTGAGAGTGAGAGGGCTTCGATGATGCTTTCGGCGTTGATCCAGCCGTCGGGCAGGAAGCGGGCGAGCCCGGCGGCGAGGTAGGCGCCCTGCATGAGGGTCTGGGCACCGGGCATCTCCGGCAGCCCGGCCCTGCGCCGGTATGGCTCGGGGAGCGAGGCGACGGTGATCGCGCCGAGGAGTGGGCCGGCGACGGCCCGGCCGGCCGCCCACAGCGTCGGCGCGCCCTCGAGCAGTGCTGGGGCGGGCAGGTGGTCGAAGAGCCGGTAGAGGATGACGCGGGCCGCTTCGGTGTTCTCCAGCTCGTTTTCGACGACCCGGTCGAAGTACCGCCAGAAGTCGTTCAGGTCCTCGGGGAGTTCTGCGGCGTCGCCGTCGAGCGTGGCGAGGAACGTGCGGTACTCGGCGTACATCCGCTCCATCGTGTCCTGGTCGAGCGGCTGGCCGCTCAGCCGGCACATGGTGACGGCGCTCTCGAAGAGGGTGGCGACCACCCAGGCGCGGGTCGCGCGGTCCATCGCGTCGTAGGCGCGGCCGCGGGAGTCGGAGCCGCTCATGCGGGCGTGCAGCCGGTTGAGCCGAGCGGCCTCCCGTTCGCGCACCGCCGAGTCGGTGCCGAACATGCGCCGCATGCTGAGGAAGGTGTTGCGAAGCCTGCGCCAAGGGTGGGCGACGAAGGTGGAGTTGTCGACGAGGGCGGCGCCGATCTGCGGGTGAGCGGCCTCTAACACGGTGGCGCGGACCATGGCCAGCGCCCAGCGCGGGTCGTCGAAGAAGGTACTGAACTGCGATTCCGGGCCGAACAGAGGTGTCTCGTCGGCCGTTCCCGTGGTTCCGGTGGTCATGATGGGTCTCCGTTCGTCCGGGGCGGCACGCCGCCGAAGCGGCGGTCGCGGCACCGGTAGGTATGTAGGCACGCGAGGAACTCGGGGGCCCGGAAGTCCGGCCAGAGCACCTCGGGGAAGACCCACTCGGCGTAGGCAACCTGCCAGAGCATGAAGTTGGAGATGCGCTGCTCGCCGGAGGTGCGGATGACGAGGTCCACGTCGGGGGTGTCGGGGAACGGCAGGTGGTCCGCGAAGAGCCGCTCGGTCACCTCATCAGCGGGCGTCTTGCTGCGGATCAGCGACCTTGCGGCCTCCACGATGTCCCGGCGCCCGCCGTGGTCGAAGGCCACGGTCAGCGTCATCCCCCGGTTGTCGACGGTCAGCGCCGCCAGATCGGCGAAGTCTCGGGCCAGTTCACGGGGGATACGCGGGTCGGCACCCCCGAGGAAGCGACAGCGGATGCCACGGGCCAGCAGTAACGGCGCGTGCTTCCGAACGACCCGGCGGACCAAGCGCATCAGGTAGTCGACCTCGGTGCCAGGGCGGTTCCAGTTCTCGGTAGAGAAGGCGTACAGGCTGAGCCACTCGACACCGGCGGCCCGGGCCGCCTCGATGATGTCGATTACGGTAGTCTCCGCAGCCCGGTGGCCCGCCGTCCGGGGAAGCGAACGCTGCTGCGCCCAACGGCCGTTGCCGTCCATTACACAGGCTACGTGCCGCGGCACCGCACGCACCGGCCCGTCGTCCTGCCATTGCTCGTCGCCGTACTGTCGCCCGCCCTGCCGGTCCTCCGTCGCCGGGCGTGCGTGCGGGACGCCGTGATCCGTCACGCCCAGCCCCGTCTCACCCGGAGCGGCACGGTCGGCCCTACCACGCTCGGTCACGCCCACCCCGTCTCGCCCCCCTCGCCCATACCCACGCCCCACCGGAGCGTTCCCTCCCAGGAGTCTGACGGCGCGAAAGGGTCCTGACCGGCAAAACAGGTGGCTGTCACCCGTGGCTCATATGCCCGATTCCCCAGTTCCGGCATCGGTAGCTTTCTCCGGTGACCGCGATCGACAACCTCGTCCGCCTCCCCCGCCCCGCCGAGCCACCGTCGCCCGGTGGACCGGGCGTGGGCCGAACAAGCCCTCGGCGTATCGCGATCTGGCTGTCGGTGCGGCTGATGGTCGCGCACGCCGGATGGCAACGGGAGTGGTCCGGGGTGTTCCGGCCGCCGTCGCGCGCCCGGCGCGCTGACGAGCCGGGGTGATCCCCGCAGTCGGCTCCGTGTTCGTCGCCGACGCAGCCTCGATCGTCAGTCGAGGCCTTCGATGATGCGGAAGTCGCGCTCGACGCCGTCAGCAAGTACGGCCAGCGCCTCCTGGTAGGCCGCACTCTCGCGTGCGGCGACCGCCTGTTCGAAGCTGTCGAACTCGATCAGGACGGTGCGCTCGGCGATTCCGGCGTCGTGTGCGACGACCCGGCTGCCGAGGGAGAGCAGCCGCCCGCCTGCGGCCTTGACGGCTGGACCGGCCAGCTTGTCGTAGGCAGCCACCTTCTCGGGGTCTGCGATGGTGCGGTAGACGCTGACCCAGTAGCCCTTGGCCACGGTACCTCCTGTGTTCGGAATTGATGCTCAGAAGCATGCTCAGATCCATGGCCGGCGCGCTGTGGGTCAGCGAGCCGACGGAGACGGCGTCGAAGTCGGACGGCTTCGAACCTCAGCTTCCGGTTCGACTCGACCGGCCCAGGCCCGGCACACCGACTGGGGCTGTGATCGGATTGGTCTCGGGTGAGCGTCGGCGGGCGAGGGCGAGGCCGGCCATCGTCGTGATCGCCATCGCGGCGACGCCGACCAGCGCCGCGGTCGTGTAGGCGTCGTCGTTCGGGAAGAGGCGGCCCGTGGCGGTGCCGGCGGCCAGGACCAGACCGCCGATGGCGCTGCCCAGGGAGTACCCGACGCTGCGGACGACGTAGTTGAAGCTCATGGCGCTCGACGTCTCGCTCTTGGGGGTGACGGCCAGGATGACGCCGGGCATGGCGGCCGAGAAGCTGCCGACGCCGAAGCCCAGCACGCCCATGGCCGCGAGCAGTTCGGCCAGGTTGGACCGGGCGGTGGCGAACAGGACGAACCCGCCGCCGACGATGGCGGCGCTGCCGGCCAGGAGCAGGGGGCCGTCGATCCGTTCGCGGACCCGCGGCGTGAGCTTGCCGGCGACGAACCCCAGCACGGAGAACGGGATGAGGACCAGCCCCGCCACGAAGGTGGTCAGTCCGAAGCCGTAGCCGGCGCTGTGCGGCGTCTGGGCGTAGCGGGTGATGAGCGTGAGCAGGAGGTACATGCCACTCCCGCCGACGAACCTGGCGATGTTCGCCCCGGCGACCGCCGGGTGCCGTACCGCCCGGACGTCGACCAGGGGCGTCTTGGTTCGCAGTTCGTAAACGGTCCAGACGCAGAGCAGGAGTACGGCGGCGACGGCAAGGGTCACCGCCACGGCGAGGTGTCGGCTCCACAGGCTCCTCTCGCCGGCCAGGAACAGGACGAGGAGCAGTCCACCCGCCAGGACGAGCGCACCGGCCACGTTCACGTGAGCGGAGCGGCCTTCGGGAGCTGCGGGCATGGAGCGCCACGCGGTCACGAAGGCGATGGCGGTGACGAGCAGGCCGAGGCCGTAGGCGGCCCGCAGTCCGCCGAACTCGGCGAGCAGCGCGGCCAGCGGGTAGCCGACGCCGGCTCCGATGATGGAGACCACTGAGATCAGGGCGATCGTGGCCGCGCTGCGCTCCTCGGGAAGATGGTCGCGGGCCACGCCCATCATCAGCGCCGTGAGACCGAGTCCGACGCCTTGGGCCGCTCTGCCCACGAGCAGCCAGGCGAACGGCAGCGGCAGCACGGTGAGCGCACTGCCGACGACGACGATCGCCAGCGTGGCGAGAATCGTGGCCCGCCGGTGCGGACCGGCTCCGAGCCGGCCGAGGACGGGTGTGGCGACGGCGCCGCTGAGCAGGGCGATGGTCAGCGTCCACTGCGCGCTGTCGAGGGAGACGTGGAACGTGGTCGCCACGCTGGTGATGAGCGGCGTCCCGAGGCTGGCGACCGCCGCCACGACCAGGGCGATGAACATCAGGGCGGGGATCAGCAGACGTGCCTCGGAACATATCAGGGCAGTGCTCATGGGCTGGTCATGAGCCTGGGCCTCGGTCACCGGTCCGACTCCTCCCGGGCGTGGCTTTCGAGCTCCGCCAGATGCAGCAGCGCCGGAAGGGCTGCTGCCAAGGCCCTGACCTCGTCACCGGTGAGTTCGTCGATCAACCGTG
This sequence comes from Streptomyces dangxiongensis, assembly GCF_003675325.1. Taxonomy (NCBI): domain Bacteria; kingdom Bacillati; phylum Actinomycetota; class Actinomycetes; order Kitasatosporales; family Streptomycetaceae; genus Streptomyces; species Streptomyces dangxiongensis. The sequence goes on along the minus strand of NZ_CP033073.1, from coordinate 7,971,169 downwards.
CGTACGCGTCGACGCCCGCCTGGCGTCGCGTCCGGACGTACGACGCGCCGGCCTCGGTCAGGCACACCAGCGTGACCCGCTTGTCGGACGGATCGCCCTTCCGCTCGACCAGCCCGGATTCCTCCATCACCCGGACCAGGACGGTCATCGCGGGCTGGGTGACGCCCTCGGCCACCGCCAGATCGGTGATCCGTCGCGGGCCGGTCTTGTCCAGGGTGGCCAAGGTGGCGGCGGACGTCAGGCTCATGTCGCGGGGAAGGCGTCTCACGGCCCTGGTGGCCAGACCGTAGAGGGCTGACCCGATGGCATCGGAAGCGCCGTGCGCGGCGTCTCGGCGACTCATGGCTGAAGCATAGCAGCTTTATATGAATCCTTTATGCATCTCCCGATCAGGGTTCGGCGATACTCCAACGCGTTCGCGTAAAGATGAACGGCGTCGGTTTTGATCGCCCTGTAGATCCCTTCGGAGGCGGAGTTGGTGACGCCGGTCGTGATCGCGGCGAGGATCTGCGGCCACCACGTGCTGACGTGCGGCAGCGAGTCGCGCACCGCGGCTTTGAACACGGTGCCCATGTCGATCGCGACCACCTGGACCCCGGCCCGCCACTGGCGAGTCTGGGCGCCGATCCACGCCGACACACTCGCCGCGGTGCGGCCCTCGACCTGCCCCAGCAGCCCGGCACCGCCGACCAGGTCAACCAGCCCGACATGCCACCGGTCGGCGACGACCTCCCAGATCTCACCGCCGTCGGGCGCCTCGACCAGGCGGAACTTCGCCTTCCCGCGTCGGGTCTCGTCGATCCCCAGGTGCGTCACCGGCGGCGTGTCCTTCGGCAGCGCAGCCTCGGCCGCGGCCGTGAACGCGGTGTTCGCCACCGGCCACGACACCTCGAAGTCGCGCGCGGCCTGCACCACCGTCCGTCCGCGGTCGGCGACCGCTTCCCCGACCGAGGTACGCAGCCGCGACGTCAACCGCGACCGCGGTGGGATCGACGGCAGCGCCTCGGTGAACGCCTTGCGTCGGCACTGCTCGTTGACGCACCGCCATCGGCGCTTGGTCCAGGTCAGACCGGTTCGTCGCCCGGCCACGGGCAGGTCCCGCGGACGGTTGCGTACCCAGGAGTGCGGCCGCCCGGACCGCACCCCACAGTCGGGACAGCATCGGGCCTGCTCATCGCAGGTGACCAGGGCCAGCATCGGCGTCGGCGCCAACCTCGACGCCGACCACCTCCACCCCGACCAGCCGCGTCGTATCGTTGGACAAGCCCGTGGCCCTTCACGTGATCCTTCAAGCGTCGCCACTCGAAGAATCACAGAGCGTCACGGGCGTTCTGCACCCGTCAAGACCCTGACAGCAGACCGTGCCCACCGGGCACGGTTGAGTTCGAAGACCCGTCATCTCTACTGCAAGTTACTTGATTGCGGCCAGCGCTGAGGGTCAGGCTGGGATCCGACTCTGAATCAAGCTCTGTTATTCGCTCAGTGGAGCAGGCGATAGAGACACCGATTCTGATTCCGGCTCCCGCCAATCGGCGTCATCAAGTCCGTCTCTCTCCGAGAGGGATGCAGTGGGCGCCAGAGTCACAATCGGCTCGGAATCAAGCAAGGAATGTTGCGACATGTTACGAATTGCATCCAGGACCTGCAGCAAGGGAAAGTCCCTCCGGAGCTCGAGTTCCTTGACGATATAGCGATCCTCGACGTCGGGGAGGTCGGCCCGGAAGGGGTCGTGGCATCGCTCCCGTCCACACCCCGAACGGCACGTTCGTCACGCTCGGGGCCACCGAAGTCGCCATCCGCGCACGATTGGCCGGCAGTGCGGCACGAGGACATGCGGCGACCGTCAACGGCCGCCCCGGCGTCATCTCCTGGAGCGAGGATGGCACCCCGCTTTCCCTCCTGGCCTTCACTGCCGCCGACGGCCACATCACCGAGATCACCGCCGTGGTCGACCCGGCCAAACTCGCGCTCATGGACCTGCCGGACCCGGTGTGACTCCCTACCGGCGAAGGCCGCGCATGCTCGAAGCGGTCCACGTGGACGACGCGGCCCGGTTCTTCGCCCGGCACCTGAAGTGAGGCCGGGCCGTCAGGCCGACAGCAGTGGCGCCACCTGCTGTTGCCCGGCACCAACTGTTCTGGGGAGACGGGGTCCACCGCAGCTTGTCCCACCGCAAGGACGCTCTGCTACCTCGTCCATGAGCCGACCCGCACCACCCACATTGATCGGCCTGGGGAAAACGCCGTCAGGCCGCCGCCCGCCACTGTCATCACCCTGGGCGCAGCAGGGCGTCGGCCGTCTCTGCGCTGGTGCATGCATCGGCCCCGCAGTTTCAGGAGGCGCAGGGTTCCACTGCTGCTTCTGCGGGGCCGGTGCATCCCACACGTACCCTGCGGTGCGCCCGATACGCCCCATCCATCCCCGCCGGCTGAGCGGGGTGTGCCCTGGGGCATGAGAGTGGGGCCCGGCCGTCTGCGGCCGGGCCCCACTTCAACCTCCGTTACGACACTGCCCCTTCACGCTGCGCGCTGAGGGCGTGTGCTACCAGCGATACCAGCGACCCTTGCGGCCTGCGCCGTCCGCGGACCGGACGACGAAGCCCAGCAGCCACACGATCAGCACGATCACCGCGATCCACCACAGCGCCTTCAGTGCGAAACCCGCGCCGAACAGGATCAGGGCCAGAAGAAGAACAAGAAGCAGGGGAACCATCGTTATCAACCTCCTGACCACCGCATGCCCTTACTTCACCCCTACAAGCACACCAAAAGTGAGTTATTTCCACGGGAGGACGGGCACGTTCGCATGATGTGATCTTCCCGCGTCCTCGCATCTGAAGCACCGCGGCGCAATGGATGTGCACCACTTCGCCCTGCCTGCTGTGTGTTCACGGGCGCCGTGAGGAGCCATGCGCACAGCCGAGAGCTGATACCCGAGGTAGGTGTGACACGCGACGCTGCGGGACAGCGCCGCGGCCAACAGCAGTGCAAGCCCTGTAGCGTGATCGTCGCCGCCAGGATCTGCGGCGGCATGCTCGGCCGCCGTTCGCCGACGGGTACATGTCCACGAACATCTCCGCCGGGAACAGCATGCCACGGTCCTTGGCCAGGAACGCGAACACGCTCCCAGCCAAGATCAACTGCCGGCAGGTCTCCCCACACATCCGGCCCGACCGCCTCCCCGGCTACTCGTGCACGAATGGCGGGCTGGGCGCGGTGCGTGGGCGTGAGCGGACCAGCGTTCTCACCATGCCTACCCCCGCCACGACAGCGGCGAGGTGCAACACAGTGGCGACAGCGAGGTTCTCCGGTAGTTTGACATCGGCGGGGTCAGCCACGGCGACGAACAAGGTTAGAGGCAGTTTCCAGCCGCTCCAGGCGAAGAGCGAGCCCGACCCCAGCCAGCCGAGCGCCAGCAGGAGCCGATGGGGTACCCAGGCCGGACCCTTCCGGGCGAGCGTCCAGCTGGCGGCGGCGCCGGCGAGTGCCCAGAGCGCGCCAACGCTCGTCAGCAGGTGCCAGTTGATATCCCGTTCGGCAGGTCTCGCGATTCCGAGGGTGCCGTCGGCCGCCCAGTACGCCCAGACAAGACCGACGATGCCTGCGACGGCTGCCGCCCACGTGGGAACGGTGGGGGTACCTTCCCCGACCTGACGGGCGAACGCCTCCGGCCAGCGCCGGCGCAGGTAGGCCGGGACCGCAAGGGCCAGCCCCAATCCCATCCCGATGAAGCTGAACTGGATCAGCGCGCCTTCCCAGCCGGGCATGGAAGGATCATCGCCCCCGCTGTCGGCCGCTGTGCCGCGCCCGGCGTCGAGCACCGTACTGAGCACGGCGTATGGCAGGATCGACACCAGGAATCCCGCCCCCGTCCAGGCGCAGAAGGCCACCAGGAACCCGGGTATCCGCATGCCCCAAGGCCGGACCAGAGCGAGCGCCAAGGCGATCCCGATTCCCGCCATGCCGATGGTCACCGTGTTGAGGAGTACCCAACCGGCCAGGTCGAAGCCCTCCCCGATCGGTGCCAGGCCCAGCAGAGAGCCGGCAACCCACGCCACCTTGATCAACAAATAGGGTGATAGCGCCAGGGCCGCCCCGTACCCCGCGAACTTCCCGACCCGGTCCCAGCGTTCCACCTGGATGCCCCTTCCTCGGCAAGGACTCCAGCCTTGCGCATCGCCCATCCGACGTGCGTCAGCTTCAGGGAGCCTCTACCTCCGTCAGACGGCGGAGCCCGTGGTCATCCTTCAGGTGGACCTTGCCTGCTTTGATCCGCATGCGCAGGTGCGGTACATGCGCCGGTGCGGTAGTGGAGCAGGCAATGGTCCGGGGATGTGGCTCGGGTGACGGGTTATCAGGCTGCGGCGACCTCGGGCCGCTCGGCGATATGACCCTTCTCGAACCGCGCCCCGGCGCGCACGAGGGCCACGAGGTGGGGTGCGGTGACCGCACGCCAGCGTTCATGAGCGGACAACCGGGTGCGGAAGGTTGCGGCGGACGGCATCATCGCCACTCTCGCGGGCAACGGCATCAGCGGGTACCGCGTCGACGGCGGCCCCACTTCGACAGCCCAGCTCTCCAACCCCTATGTGCTGGCCGTGGCCCCCTCCGGGGACCTGTACATCGTGGACCAGAGCAACCAGCGCGTTCGCAAGGTCATCGGCGCCTCCCGCATGTTCTCCCCGCCCCGCCCGTGGCGGGTCTGTCAAACGAGCGGTGTAACTGGGTTGTTGGAGTTACTGGCGGGCTGCAGAGAGGCGGCCGTCGAAGGTGATGTCGAAGGCATTGAGTGCGGTCTTCCAGCGCATGGTCCAGCGGGCTTGTCCCTTGCCGGTGGGGTCCAGGGACATGATGGCCATGTAGACGCACTTCAACGCGGCCTGCTCGTTGGGGAAGTGCCCGCGGGCCTTGACTGCCCGCCGGATCCTGGCGTTGACGGACTCGATCGCATTCGTGGTGCAGACGATGCGGCGGATCTCGGTGTCGAAGCGGAGGAACGGCGTGAACTCCTCCCATGCGTTCTCCCAGAGCCGCACGATCGCCGGGTATTTCTTGCCCCAGGCGTCGGCGAACTCGGCGAACCGATCAAGTGCGGCCTCCTCGGTTGTCGCGGTGTAGACGGGCTTGAGGACACGCGCGATCTTGTCCCAGTCCTGGCGGGCGGCATAACGAAAGACGGCGTCGAGGGGCCGGTTCTGCCATTCGGCCATGCCGTCGAGGACCTTGTCGGTGATCGTGGAGATCGTCTGGCGGGACACCTCGGCTCCATAGACCTCGGCCAGGTGGGCCTGGACCTCGCCGGTCGTCAGGCCCTTCGCCGCGAGCGAGATGACCATCTCGTCCACGCCGGACAGACGCTTCTGCCGCTTCTTGACGATCCTCGGCTCGAAGCTGCCTTCCCGGTCGCGGGGCACGGCTATCCCGACAGGGCCGACGTCGGTAAGGACGGTCTTGGCGCGGGTGCCGTTACGCGAGTTGCCGCCGTTCTTCCCGGCCGGATCGTGCTTGTCATAGCCGAGGTGGTCGGTGATCTCACCCTCCAGAGCGGACTCCAGGAGCCGCTTGGTCAGCTGCTGCAGCAGCCCGCCCTCGCCGGTCAGCTGGAGGCCTTCGGCCTGAGCCCGGCCCACCAACTCGTCAATCAGCCGATCGTCCACAGACTTCGCCGGCACCGCCTCAGACGGCGCGACGGGTTCAGCCTCGGTCATGTTGTTGCTGGTCATCGATGCATCTTCCGTGATCGGGAGTTACACCGAACGTTTTACAGTCCCAACAAAGCTGCGTCGTCACATTGGCCTTTTCAGTACTCTGGCCAGTCGAGCGCATTACTCCAGCAGTACTGGCAGGCAGGCCCTTTGCTCGGACGCCAGCATCAGTTGCCGATCCGCCATGTGGCTCACTTACAAAGCTGGGTATGCGGTCTGTCCGGACAGGCAAGACCGCGGAGGCCAAGTGCAGTGGGAGCGTTTCGCACAGGGGATGGCGTCGATGGCGCGGGATCTCCTGGCGCAGGATTCAGTCGATGCCACACTCCAGCGGATCACGGCATCGGCCACGGAGCTGGTGGAGGGCTGCGACGCGGCCGGCATCCTGGTGCTGCATGGCAACCAGGTGGAGACACTTGCCCCCACCGACCGGCTGGTCATCGGCAGTCATGAGCTGCAAGCGCGGCTGCGTGAAGGGCCGTGCTTCGATGCCGCTCGCAGCACGCGGACAGAGCGGGTCTACCGCATCGCCGACCTCACCAGCGAGCAGCGGCGCTGGCCCGCCTACGCCCCACAGGCTCACGCGCTCGGTGTGGGCAGCATGATGGGCTTCGTGCTGTTCACCGAGGACGAAGACCTCGGCGCACTGAACCTCTACTCCCGCAAAACTGGCGCATTCACCGAGGCTAGCGAGACGGCGGGGTTGCTGCTGGCCTCCCACGCGGCGGTCGCTTTCTCCAGCGCCCGCACCCACGCCCAGATGGAGCAGGCCGTCACCACCCGCCACGTCATCGGCGAGGCCATGGGCATCCTCATGGGCGGCCACCATCTGACCGAAGAGCAGGCGTTCGACGTGCTGCGCCGCTACTCACAGGAAACCAACACCAAACTCCGTGAGGTCGCCCGACTGGTCTGCGAACAGGGCAGCCTCTCGTGACCGACCACACTGGTTGAAGGCACGGGTCACCCGGGAGATGAGGGGGCTCGGTGCGGGCGACTCCCCCGGCTCCCTTCTGAACCGGAGGAGTGAGCCGTCGAGCGGTGGAGATCATGCTGACGAGGGCCGGATGGGGCGCTCGGAGCGGCGCATGCGGAGACCTCCAGGTACGCGCGGTCAGGCGTCGGCGCTCGCACCCGGACCTCCGGAATGGGGGCCGTGCCAGTCAAGGCACAGGACGGTGGCGTCGTCTCTCACGTGACCGTCACAGGCGTCGGCGACCGCCGCGACCATGGCCCGCACGGCCTCGCGCGGGTGCTCGGTGGCGGTATCACCGATGAGGGCGGGCAGGTCGATTGATTTCGCTTGGCGTTCTTGCATGCCGTCGGTGTAGAGCACGAGGCGGTCGCCGGGGCGCAGGTCGAGGTCTTGCACTTGGTAGGCGCCTTGCCAGGCGACGCCGAAGGGCAGGTTCACCCTCAGTCGCAGTTCCTCGACCGTGCCGTCGCGCAGCCGTAGCGGCCAGGGATGGCCGGCGTTGACGAGCTGGGCGCCGGTACCGTCCAGGGCGATGCGCACCAGCTGGCCCGTGGCGAAGGTCCGCCGGCCGTGGTCGATGAGGGACTGGTGGGTCTGGCGGGCCTGCTCGGTGAGGTCTGCTCCGGCGCGGCGGGCGCCGCGCGAGGCGTTGACCAGGACGGTGGCCATGAGGGAGGCGTCGACGTCGTGGCCCATGGCGTCGGTGATGGACAGGTGCAGGGTGTCCTGGTCGAGGGAGTAGTCGTAGGTGTCGCCGGCGATGTCGGAGGCCGGGACCAGCGCGCCGGCGAGGGCGAACTCGGCTGCCTCGCAGGAGGGGGCCGAGGGCAGGAGCTGGCGCTGGATCTCCGCGGCCAGACTGACCGAGGAGGTGCGGTTGCCCCAGTGGTAGAGGTCGGTGAAACGGCGGTCGGTGACGATGATGTACGCCAGCGCGTGCGCGGCCTCTTCGACTTGCTCCAGCACGTCCTCGCTGCCCTGGGGAAGGGACAGCTCCAGGACACCGATGATGTCACCGCGGTTGGTGACCGGGACGAGCACCCGCTGCCCCTGTCCGTCCTTCGGTGCCTGCACGAGCTTCTGGGTGCGCAGGACTTCGTCGTAGACGCTGCTTCCGGCCAGGGGAACCTGTTCGGCGCGGCCCTGCGGTTGCGCGGCCGTCTTCTCGCTGACCCGCAGCATGCGACGGCCGACGATATCGACGAACAGGAACGACACGTGTTGCGCGTGGAACCGGTCATGCAGATTCCGCGCCACGACATCGAGGGAATCCACCGGCGCCGCGTTCTCCGCCGCAGCCAGCACCTCCGCCAGCACCATCCGATCCCGCGCCATCATCAGCCTCCCTGGGTTACGGACCCTCCTTCCCGCCAACACGACAGCCATCACTGCTGCGGCATATGCAGGTAGCCGCTCGGCGAGACGTCCGATCGATCAACGTGGCACACGATCAACGTTTGCTGCCTTAACACCGTGTCCAATGTGGTGAGGCGGACGAGTCGGTTGTAGCAGCACCGGGCGGCGGCGAGGTCGAGAAAGGCCAGGTAGTTACGGGGATTGCGTTCGTAGCGGGGGCTGAGTCGGCGGTAGCCGGACAGCCAGGAGATGGTCCGCTCGATGACCCAACGGCGGCGCCCCAATCGTTCGCTGGAATCGATGCCTTTGCGGGCGATCCGCGGCGATCCGCACTCCGATGCGCTTCCCGCGGAGCCATCTGCGCAGATCGGCGCGGTCGTAGGCTTTGTCCGCGTGCAGGCGCCGGGGCTTGAAGTGCCGGCCGCGGTGGGGGTCATGTCTCGTTTGGTGACCTTCCACCACCGGCTTCGGTCCTTCGCTGTCGTGGGTGTTGCCGGCCGAGACGCCGACGAGGAGGGGCAGTCCGTTCGCGTCCGACAGGATGTGCATCCTGGAACCCGGCTTGCCCCGGTCCACGGGGCTCGGTCCTGTGCGAGCCGAGGTGTCCGACAGCTTCACTCAGCTCACTTCCGTAACAGAGTGCGCCTACATAAAGGCGGAGAGTGGCCGTGGGCTTAGTCTGGTCGATGCCGTGGTCGACAAGTGGGGATTTCTCGGGATCGACGCCGGCGAGATCATCTCGTTCGAATGCGGGGTGGAGACCCGCATGTGATGGGGGGGGTTACACATGGCCATGGAATGGCTGAACGATGTCCCGGAGCTGGCGGCGTTCTGCGGCACCACGGTGCTCGCGGCGGCGCTGGACCACGGCTACAACGCCGGCGTGCTCAGGTTCACCCGGCTTCTCGGCCGCGGCGACACCGAGCGGCAGTGCGAGGTGCAGGCGAGCTGGGAGGAGACCGTCGCCGCACTGGACGCAGCCCCGGACGATGACGAGCGGCAGCGGGTGCGTGCGGAGCACACGCGGAGGTGGACGGTGGAGTTCGCCGAGATGCTGGAGAGCATGGAACCCGCCGAGCGGGGCCGGGTGGCCGCCGAAGCGCGGGCGCTGGCGCGGCAATTTGTGACCGACTGCGGCTCCGGAGGGGCGGGCGTGGTCAACAACTTCCACGGTGGTTCCCCCGTGGTCCTGAACGGCGCGCGCAGCCGTGCGGTGGTCAACTTCGGGACGGCCGGGTGATCAACAACTTCTTCAGGCCTGCGGTCGTCCTGAACGGCCATGGCAGTCAGGCCGAGATCCACCATACGACCGTCACGATCACCGAGAGCGAGCTGGACCGGGCCGCCAACGAGCTGGCTGACGCTGTGGGCAAACATTGGCATACGGAGGCGGACAGCCGGGGACTGCTCAAGAGCCAGGTACCCGTGCACTGGCAGGTGAGCCGGCACCGGCTCACGACCAGGGTCGCCGCCGCCATGGCCGAGCGGGGCCCGCGGAGATTCCCGCCGCTGCCCGGGGTCGCCCCGGTGACCGAGAAGAGCCTGCGTGCGGGCGGCGACCTGACCGATCTGCACCGGGTGTACGGCGGCCTGGCCTCGGGGCGCCTGATGATCGTCGGGCCCGCTGCGGCCGGCAAGACGTCGGCCGCGGTCGTGCTGCTCCGGGCTGCGCTGGACCACCGCGCGAACCCAGCGAGGGCGCCGTACAAGTCGGGGATCCCGGTACCGGTGCTGGTGACGCTGGACGGCTGGGCACCGGGCGACGAGAGGAAGGACGTGGTCGACTGGGCGGTCGAGCGGCTGTCCCGTGAGCACAAGGGGCACAGATACCTCCGCCAGTTACTGGACACGGGCCGGATCGCGTTGTTCCTCGATGGTTTCGACGAGGTCGGTGAGGAGGTACGGGCCTTAGCGGTGGCCGCGTTGGAGTCCGCGCCGTTCCGTGTCGTCCTGGTCTCCCGCACCGAGGAGGCTTCGGACACGGCCGGGCGGGAGCTGCCGGCCGGTGCCGTCGCCCTGGAGCTCAAGCCGGTGCGGCCCGCCGACGCCGCCGCGTGCCTGCTCGACTCGCTGGACGACCCGGCTCCTGCGGCCTGGCAGAAGCTTGTCCGGCAGCTCCTGGAGGAGCCGGACAGCGCAGTGGCCGGGGCCCTGGCCGATCCCCTGACGGTGAGTCTCCTGGTGGAGGTCTACGCGCCCGACGGGCCGGTCGAGAAGCTGTTCGGCCTGGCCGGTCCCGACGCCGTCCGGGACCACCTGCTCGATCACGCGGTCGCCGCGGCCTACACAAGGAAGCCGCGGCCCCGTGGATGCCGCCCCTACTCCCCCGAGACGGCCGAACGGACGCTGCGGCATCTCGCCGCGCGGCTCACCGAGGAGGACACCAGGGAACTGCGCTGGTGGCGGATTCCGTCCTGGCCGGGGCGGCGGTCAAGGGCGTGGATCACGGGGACCGCCGTCACCGTGGTGTACCTGACGGTCGTCGTCCTCGCCCTCGCGCCGTGGATCGGACCGCTCTGGGCCGCGGGCGCCGCCCTGATGGGGTGGACCCTGGGCACTCTCGATGCCGGCATCCGCATCTCCCGGCTCCACCATGAGAAGCAGTTGACCAGCGCCGGCTGGCGGGACGTCCTGCCCCTCCTGGCGATCACGGGCGGTCTGTTCGACTGGATCACGGTGACCGGTCTGACCTGGCTCGTGCTGCGTTTCGCCGGGCATCCGCAGAGCCTGCTGCAGTGCTGCCTGCTGGGGCTGCCGTACGGATTCGGCGGCGTATTGCTGCGGGGGCGCGCCGCCGACCTGGTGGTCAGAACCATCGTGGCACCCTTCCCGTTGGCCCGCTTCGCGCGCGACATGATCCCGGAGCTGGAGACCGAGACGAGGGTCCTCGGCCCCAGGGACGTTTGGCGCCATCACACGCGAATGCTGTTCCCCCTCGGACTGCTGGCCGGCGGTGCCGTGGGCCTGTACGCCGGGGGGCTGGCGGCGATGTCGAACGGAGCGGGATTCGGTCTCGCCCTCGGCGTGGCCATAGGCAGCGGCCACGCCCTCATAGCTGGCGTACTCAGCAACGCGGCCGTCGCCACCGCCCTCACCGCCGTACAACTCTCCGTCCGCGAGGGCACCCCCCTACGCCTGATGACCTTCCTGGACGACGCGCACCGGCGCGGTCTGCTGCGGGCGAGCGGGCCCGCGTACGAGTTCCGGCATGTCCGGCTCCAGGAGCGGCTGGCCCGTCGGCCGTAGTGATCAGCCGGGCGCCGCGTCTTCACCGGCTCCCGGCTGGTCTCGGCCGCCGGCCGCGCGACCAGTCGGGCGCGCGGCCCCTGGAACAGGTACGACCGTCCGAAGCCCGCCGCGATCACCACCGCGCCGCCGACCGCGTCCAGCACCCAGTGGTGCCCACCTGACCGCCCCCACCGAGCTGCTACCCGACCTCCCGCCCCGCTGGAGCGGACACAGCCTGCGCCGCGGCCTCGCCACCGCCGCCAAACAGGCCGGCAAAGACCTCATCGAGACCGCACGCCACGGCGGATGGGTCGACGGATCGAAGTCCCTCGCCGGGGACGGGCGGCGGGGAGGGCGCGGCGACGCGCGGCGGGAGCGGGACAGAGGCCGGGCGGCGGCCGAGGCGGGAGCGGGCAGCAGGGCGCGGACGGCGGGGTCGACGGACGGGGGGCTACCCCCGCCGGCCCGACGACAGGACGGCCGACGGCAGGGGCCGCAGACCCGGGCGCGGCCCCGCGACAGCGGACGGCCGCGAACCGGACGGGCGGCGAGGTGGCGCGGCGCCAGCGGCCGGGCGAGCGGGGCGTCCCGTCCCTCGCTCACCGGCACACACCGCAAGCGGTGCGCAGACAGCGCACGCTACGCTCGCACTCCACTCGGCTGCCAGAAGGAGGACGTGGTGGAGAGGCCCCTTCTCTACCTCGATGTCGACGGCCCGCTGAATCCGTACGCCGCGAAGCCGGAGCGGCGGCCCCACGGCTACTCGACCCATCGCATGAAGCCCGAGGGATGGGTCGCCCAGCACCGCGGCAAGCCCCCGGCCTACGTGAAGCCGCTGCGCGTGTGGCTCAACCCGGACCACGGCAGAAGGCTGCGAGAACTGGGCGCAAGCTTCGACGTGGTGTGGGCGACCACGTGGGGGGCAGAGGCGAACACCTTCATCACCCCCGTGCTCGGCCTGCCCGAACTCCCCGTTGTGCAATGGCCCTCGGAGCCGGAGGCGGGCCCGGACGGCACGTTCTGGAAGACCCGGCATCTCCTCGCCCACGCGAGTTTACCGACTCTCGGTTTGGCCAGGTGGGCTATGAACTGGGCAGATGCGTCGCGTAGGTGTCCGTGACGCGGTGGGTTCGGCGGCAACACGTTTTCGGCGGTGTCCATGTGTAAGCACAGAGCTGCGCTGAGTGCCTCGTTGGCGGGGTTGAGGGCGAAGCGTGCGGCCGGGGCGTCTTCGACGCCGCTGACGCATTCGTTGAAACAATCGCTCGACTTCGCGCAAGAGCCGTGCGAGCACGGCGACCTGGTCGTGGTCGCGATGTTGCATGCCCTGCTGCTCGCCGTGGCTGCGTGAAAAATCGACTGCGGGTGATCCCGGCCTCTCCTTAGGCTTCCGCTCACGGGGCCGAAGTGCCTTGCCGACAGTGGTCGGTCAGTGGATCGGAGATGCACGGGGCCATGACTTCTCAACTGTTCGCGGTCTGCTTCGGCGCGAGCCAACCGCTGCGCCTGGCGCAGTTCTGGTCCGGGGTTCTGGGTTGGGAACTGGCCGACGATCTCCACGACGGCGTCGCGCTGTTGCCCCGTGATGACACCGGGTTCCGAATCCGGTTTACTCCGAGCCAGGAGCAGAAGATCGGACAGAACCGGATGCACTTCGATCTGACGAGTACATCCCTGGGGGATCAGCAGCAGACGGTGGCGAGGGCGCTGGCGCTCGGCGGACAGCACATCGACGTCGGCCAACGCCCGGAGGACGGGCACGTGGTACTCGCCGACCCTGAGGGCAACGAGTTCTGCGTCATCGAGCCGGGCAACAAATTCCTTGCGGACTGCGGCTTCATCGGAGCGCTGGCCTGCGACGGTTCGCAGGAGGTCGGGTACTTCTGGAACGAAACGCTGGGGTGGCCGTTGGTCTGGGATCAGGACCAGGAGACCGCGATCCGCTCGCCGCACGGCGGTCCGAAGTTCACGTGGGGCGGTCCGCCGGTGGCGCCGAAGACGGGCAGGAACCGGCTGCATTTTGACCTCGCTCCACCTGCCCGCGGTGGCCTGCAGGCAGAGGTCGAGCGTCTGCTCTCCCTCGGGGCGAATCGAATCGACACCGGCCAGGGCGAGGCTGGCCGGGTGGCGATGGCCGATCCCGATGGCAACGAGTTTTGCTTGCTGACGCCCAGGTAGCGCGGCAAGGGACTGCGTAAGCGATAAGGAGCCTGACCGATCACCAAGGCATCTGAGTCGGTGACAACTGCCTCGACCAGATGGTGACGACTATCGCGAACGGCTCGCCGAGGGATGCCAGCCCGCGGCTGGAATCCGGTGACCGCTGCCGCGAAAAGTCACAGGGGTCGAGGTGGATCGGTTAGGCGGATGGCTGGTCGGTCATGACGGGCCTTGTTCGAGGAGTTGGGCTTCGAGGTCGGCGATGCGTTTCTCGGCGAATCGGAGGTTGGAGCGGGCGCCTTCGAGCCGCTCCTGGAGCTTGCGGTGTTCCTGGGTGAGCTGGTGGACGCGGTGTTTGAGGGTGGTGTTCTCGGTGGTCAGCTGCTGGACGGACTCGCCGGGGACCATCCGGTCGAAGTCGCGGAGCTGGCCCATCAGTTCGCCGATCCGCTGGCGCTGGGCGAAGACCTCCTTCTGGGTGCGGGTCAGCTCGGCCTCAGCGTTCAGGGCCCGCTCCCGCCAGGACGCCTCGATCTGGTCGTGCTGTTCCTGCCCGAGTCGGTCGTGTCGGCTGCGGCTGTCAGTGACGGCGGACTTCACAAGGGCGCGAGCGTCTGTGTTCTCGTAGAGGAACGTGGCAGATACCCCGGCTCGTTCGGCGACAGCCCGGACGGTCAGGCGTCCGCGTTCGCGGCGGAGCTGGCCGATGGCCTTCTCGACCCGGGCGAGCTTGTCCTGGGTCTGCTGTCGGCGGGCGGCGACAGCGGCCCTGGTGGATTCGGGCCCGGAGCTCATGCGGCTGCCCCGCTGTCTTCGCGGGCAAGTTCCTGGGCCCGGAACGCGGTGCTCCAGACGCGGCCGAAGTAGTCCTGAGGCCGCCGCAGATCGAGTGCAAGTGCTTCCTCCAGGAGGCCGACGGCTTCCAGAGCTCTTTCCAGGCCGGTGATTGCCCGGGCGGTGGGCTCGAAGGCCTCGTGCAGGTAGTCGGCGGTCGCGCTGTCCGGGGCCCGCTCGGCGAGCATCCGCCACTGCTCTCGCTTGCGGTGCCAGTAGACGAGGTCGGCGCCGGTCATGACGAACTTGTCGCAGTTGTGGCAGTTGAGCTTCCAGGGGCAGGCGTTGCCGTCGACGACGGGCTGGAAGGTGCAGAAGCCTCCTTCGGCCGGTGTCGACTTGCGGGTGAGATCGACCAGCATGGCTTCGGCCTCTTCCCTGGTCATCGGCTCGCCGGTGGTCAGCAAGGACCCTGGTTCGGCGGCGCCCGGACCGGCGACCCAGATGGCGTTCAGGGCGTCGTTGAGGCGGGGGTCGGTGTGGGCGAGGTGGACGTAGTGCTCGGCCATGCGCTCGGACACCTGGCCGAGGTAGCGCTTGACGTGCGTGAGGTCCGCACCGTTGCGCAGGAGCTGGGTGGCCAGGGTGTGCCGTGTCTGGTGCGGGACGCAGTGTCCGATGTCGAGGGTGATCACCCACGCGCGGAAGAGGCGGTGGAACCATCCGTAGCTCACGCCCTTCAGGCACTCACGGTTGGCGGTCCGCCGCGGGAAGAGTGCGATCTGTGACCTCTCCTCGACGCTTGGCTCGCGCCCCTGCCGCTGGACGAACCGGGCGATCGTGGTGGCCTGCCGTCGCTCGATGGTCTGGTAGAGGCGTTCGGGGATGCGGATCGCGGCGTCGAGGTTGCCGACCTTCGTCTGGTCGTGCCAGAACAGCGGGACTCCGTTGTGGCGGCTGATGCAGTTCAAGCGGGCGTTGAGGACTTCCTTGCAGCGCCTGCCGGTGAAGACGAGCATCTCCCAGGCATCCTGCAGGCCCCTGTCGCCGGGATCGCCGGTCGCCAGGCGGGCCAGGTTGTCGGGGCGGGCGAGGGCGCGGGCGACGTCGTCGGGGAAGGGACGCCGGCGCCCGGATTTGATGCCGCTGGCGGGCAGCGCGACGATGAACGCGCGGTGTAGTCCGGTGCGTTCGGCCTCGCCCGACTCGAGTGCCTCTCGCAGGAGCTGGCGAAGGCCATTGAGGAGCTGGCCGACGGACATCTTCGTCATCCTGGTCGGCTTTTGGCCGCCTCTTTGGGTGGGGAAGGCGAGCGAGGGCAGTCCGTGTCCGGCGCGGTGGCGCTGGTCGGTGAGGAAGTCGATCATGTGGTCTGCGGTCAGCAGCGTGGGGTCGTGTCCGCCCGCCGGCGCCTGGGCCTCAAGGTAGGCACTCAGTTCCATGCATCCGCGCCGTCTCGTCTCGAGGGGGTTCCGGCTGCGGGGAGGAGCCTTGACCAGTCGGTCTGCCAGAGACTCCCAGAGCAGGTCACGCAGCCAGCGCTGCGAGATGCCGCCGAGGTCGAAGAGGCCGTCGCATTCCTCGATCCGGACGCCGAAGTGCCCCAGGTCGATGAAGCCCGCGTCCTTGGTGTCCTGCCGGGTGAAGTAGATCAGGCGCAGGTAGCGCAGCATCGTCTTCACGATCTTGCGTGAGACCTGTCGGCAGCGTCCGAGGTCGAGATCGGCCAGAGAGCCGACCCCCTGCCGTCGGCAATCCTCCGCGACGTGCTGGAGCCACTGGACGGGCCATGGGTTGCCTTCCACGGGCATCTGCGTGTGCTGGAACATTGACCACTGGATCTCGCGCTTCACCAGCGGACGCAGACGAAGCAGGCTCAGGCAGCCGTTCATCCGCGCGATCGGGCCGGTCTCCGTGCACCACCGCCGGAATCGGGCTTCGTCGGTGTAGGTCACCGGGACGGGCTTGCCGAGGTCGGCCAGCCATCTGCCCCAGTTCTTGGGGAGATCGGCGCCGCCGGGCTGCCCCTCGCTCTTGTAGCGGTATCGGTGCCGACTGCACAGCCCCAGAGGGCTTACGGCCTGGTCGGGACAGACATCGACCCGGCACTGGCCGAACGGCACGAACGCGGACTCCGACGCCAACCACACGTTGAGATCGGCCAGTTGTCCCTGCCGCTGCTGCCGCAGACGGTGCTGATACCAGCGGTCCACGTGCAGCTTGCACAACCCGATCGAGCTGGCCGCCGGAATCCCCGGACAGATCAGACAGTCCGGCGGGTCGTGCCACGACACGGCCGGCAAAGGCCGGGCGTTCTTGAGGAAGGCGTCCAGTCCCCGGCCTTCCCGCTTCAGGTCCCGCCACTCGACATCGTGGTTGAAACAGAAGTCGGCCGTGGCCTCCCGTCCTCGTTGGCACTCCGGAACACCGCAGATCCATCCGTAGACAGGATGGTCTCCGGGAACCTTGATGACGTCCGGGCGGAACAGCGGGTCGAAGGACGGGGCGTCCATCAAGGCGGTAAGGAGCTCCAGCCGGTCCCGCGTGGTGCGTCCGTCCTGCCCGGGAACGATGACCGGCAAGGCCCGCAGTGCCGGTGCAGGGTGCGTCATTCGTCCTCACCCCAGACCGCCTGAAGCGCAGCCGTGAACTCGGGCGAGTGCAGGTCGGGATGGCCATAGACCTCATCGACCATCCTGGCCGACGCCCAGTTCCCGACGGCCTTGGCCACCATCGAGTCGCCGTTCGTGACGTCCAGCACGTCGTTGGTGATCTGGTGGCGAAACGCCTTGGGCGTGATCCTCCCCGGCAACCCGGCCCTTCGGCCAGCTCGCCGCAGCATCCCCCGGGCGGCATCCGCGCTCCAGGGCTCTCCACGGTTCGGGCCCGTCAGCTGGATCAGCAGCATCCCGTGCCCCGTGGCGTACTTCGCGTACTCCGTCGTCATGTACTTGAAGTAGCTGCTGATCATGGCGGGGCTGGCGCGGTAGATCTCCCCGCCAGTGATCACCCCGTCGGCCACCTTCCACTCCGGCTTGATCTTCGCGGCGGCCCGGTTCGGGTTGCCCCAGCGATGACAGACATGCAGGTGAGGGCCCTTGCATTCGCCGCAGGCCGCGTTCTCCCGCAGGTGCAGGTCCATCAGGTGAAGCCCAGCCAGCCCGCCCGGTCGCAGGCTCGTGTCCGACAGCCACTGCAGGACCATCTCGTCGCGGGCCGTGTTCATCACGCCCCGCAAATCCACCTTCGCCCCCTCAGGCAGCATCTTCGGGTGCCGACGACGCGGCGGCCGCTTCGGAGCCAATGGGTTGGCCGTCATCGACGTCTTCACGTGCCCCAGCAGAGCCCGGTCCCGGTCAACCCTCGTCGGCAGCCGAGTGACCGCCAGGGCCTCCCTCAGCTCACCGTTCACACCCTTGCTTGCGCACGCATTGAGGTAGAAGCCCTTGAGGCATGCCGCCGCGACCTGGAGAGCCGAGGCACCGTACGGACGCTGAGGAGGCACCCGCCACGGCTGTCCGTACGGCATCGGCACCTGGGCACCCACCGCCCCCATATAACGGTGCAGGTCACGCATCGTGATCGTCTCGGTGCTCAGCCCCTCCCGGATCCGCCACCGCAGATGATCCACCAAGGAGTAGGCGTACGTCTTCTGCGACCCCGACCCTTCGAACGGCCGCAGATACGAGTCCGCCTCCGCGTCGACCGTGCAGTCCGGCCACACGACCGTGTACGACCTGCCACCGCCAGCCCTCTCCAGCACCTGCACCCGCAAGTCCCCGAGGACCACTCGACTACGTGCCACCCCTGCCTCCCCAACCGATCTCCTACACGTACCGAAGAGAACGGAGACAGTCGGTTAACCGGCACGGGGCGCCGGTAGAGGGCACCCAAACGAGGGACACGAACACCCACAGACCAGTTGGAAAACGCGAGCGGTCGCCCCTTCGCGTGGGTCGACGACGACCTCGGCGAGCCAGACCGGGCTTTCGTCGCGGCACACCACCATGCCCCTGCGCTCTTGCGGCATGTCGATCCCCGGTGCGGACTGCGCGACGACGACTTCGCCGCCCTCGAAGACTTCGCCCGCCGTCTGGAAACCCACGTCGCCTGACCACCAGGGCCGCGCCGGCCTGAGCCGTGCCCGGCCTGTCGCCGCCTTCCGGCATCTTCCAACGGGCACCATACGAACCGGAGCCCGCCCGAGGCCCCTCGCACGCTGCCCGGACGGGCCACCTCTCCCCCCTGCTGGCCAGCGAACCGCGGGGTCCGGCGGGGCACGGCCAGTCGGAGACGCGAGACAGGCACCGCACGGGAAGCAGCGGGACGACCCGGCGGGAGCCTCCCCCTGCAACCCGACGACAGAACCGCCGACGGCCGGGCACGGGCCGGGCACAGGCCGGGCACAGGCCGGGCACAGGCCGGGCACAGGCCGGGCACAGGCCGGGCACAGGCCGGGCACGGGTAGAGACAATGCGGACGAGAAGGCAGCGCCCGAGACCGCAGGCCGGAAGACCGCCCGGGACGGCGAGGACCGCAGAGTCTGTGAGGCAAGGCCGGGCCGGACGGGCAGCGGCGGGCGCCGGGCCGGAGACAGTCTGACGGAGCGCGCGGCCCGGCACGGCCGCCCGGCGGCGGCCAGACGGACGCGACGGCCGGGCAGCGAGACCCGTCGACGCGGCGGGGACCGGACAGAGGCCGAGCGGCGGCAGTGGCGGGCAACCCGGCACGGAGCGCGCAGCACACTACATGCCCCTCGACGGCGGCACGGTACGGCTGCCCCGGCCGGTCGGGACCGGCCGGACCACGGACCTGGCGCGGGGTGATGGGGGCGCGGTGCGGGCGACCAGGCGGAGCCGGGCCGCCGTGTCGTAACGGCCCAGCAGCAAAGTGTTCGGCTCCTGGACGGTCCCCGTGACGGCGACGATCAGGCCCTCCGCCGTGGTCCTGGCCCGCACCTTGATCCAGCCACGACGTCCGGGCCGGTACGCCTGGGCCCGGCCCTTCACGATCACGCCTTCCACGCCCGCCGCGCCCCACGCCGGGTGCAGCCAGTCTCCGGCCGCGGCCCGGTCCGTCGTGGCCGGGCACAGGCTCAACGGTGCGACGAGAACCCCCTCAGCGAAAAGGGACGGCGGACGACAACACCATGCGTGTGTGGAGAGCCGCAGACCTCAGCACACCGGTATACCGGTATACCGGTATCCGCTGCACCGCCATGGCATCCGGGAAGTGCACCTGGATACGGAACGCAGGGTGCCGGTACCTCGAGGTACAACCGGCATCGGCCGCCGTCGCCCCCGGCCCTCCGAGCAGCGACCGTGTGGCAACCGGTGACGACGCCGGCTGGGTAACGGTCTGGGACCGGGCTCAGAAACGGCGGTTGAGCACCTTCACCGGGACCACCAGCACTACGGGAAGCAATGAGCCTGGGTCCGTGACCGCCCTGACGTACTCCCCCGAGTCCATCGTCGAATCCATCTCCCGCCGTTCAAGCGGTGGCATGCGTACAGCGGATTGGCAATCGTTGATCCCTGAACTGCTCTACCGAGAGACCTGTTGAGCGACTCACTGCTCAATCCGACGGAGATTTGCCAGTACGGCAGCGGAACAGGCCTCCGAAGCTCGCCCCGCTCCTGGTCATGATGGCCCTCCGGCTCGGGCGGCGCGGCCGGACGACGGCCAGCCGGGCGGAGCATGGCAGCCTCCGGCGGGCGGCAGCCGGCCCGGCACGGGCACGACGCCGACACGGCGGCCGCCCACGGCCCAGGCGTGGCCGACACGGGCGGCGGCCGACGGCCGCGGGAGAACGGCCGGATTCGGGCGGGGCGCGGGCTTGGAGGGTGGGCGGGCGTAAGTAGCCAGCGGCGAACCGGCGACGAAGAGGGCGCGGGCCGGGGCAACCGGATGGCGCGGCTGCGCAGCGCGGCGGAGGCAGGCGACGGCGTACAGGTTGGAAAACGACATCGCCGACAGTATGGAGCCGCACCCTCAGGAGCCGCGCCCGCGGCCCGCGCGCGGGACCGCGTTCGGCTTGGGAGCACAGGAGGTCGGGGTGGACGCGCCGGCCGAGGCGTTCGCCGCATGCGGCGTGTTCGGGCTGACGGTCGAGGACTGGGAGCAGGCGCTCGGAGCGGCGGAGCGCGGCGAGGGGCCCCCGGTGGACTGGGGTTGCTCCAGCAGCAACGTACATGGTGGGACCGGTGAAGCGGGCCAGTGATGAGGAGCTGGTGGGGGCACGGACGGTGCTGGTCGGCCTGTGCTGCTTCTACGCGCTGTACGTGCTGCACGGGCTGCTCCTGCCGGACACTCCGGCCCTGGCCGCGCTGCAGCAACGGATCGACGAGTGGGGCATGTTCCCGGTTCTGGACCACGCCATCGCCCTGAGCCCCTGCCCCAGGCACTTCGCCGAGTCCCTGGGCGGTCTGCATGGAGCCGCCCTTCGACAGCCTGTACGAGACACTCGTGCAGCCGGCCGAGGACCCCGACATCGTCGGCGGTGCGGCGCGAGGCGAGACGTCCGTCCCCGCGGCCGCCGCCCCCGACGGCCCAGCAGCACAGGCCCCGTTCTTCCCTCCCGAATGCGCACCGGACGACGAACACCCCGCCAGCGCCGGGCAGGAAAGCACCACAGGCGCTGGTCGTCGGCAACCAACTGCCCGCTTCTGTCCTCTTCCTGGTCGACAGATGGACGCGGTCGAACCGGCCCAGCCATCGCCGACCAAGGGGGAACCGTTGTTCCGCAGTGCAGTTCGGGCCGTGGGCGTCGCCGGTCTTGCCGTGGTGCCCTTGCTGGGAGGGGCGGCGGGGGTGTCGGCCGCCGAGGGTGTGAGCCCGTCTCCGGGCGTCCGCCTGGAGTACCACGTGGCTCAGAACCTCGCCCTGGAAGCCGGTGACGACCTCTGGTTCAGCCTCGAGGGAATGCCACCGGGATGGGACAAGGTCAAGGTCACCTCCCCGGCCCTGCAGGAGCCGATCACCCTGACTCCCCTGAAGAAGGGGTCGACGCAGTCGGTGCAGGTGGACGCGGAGGGCTCAGAGCATCGCATCCGTTCGGGTCTGCGCCCGGGCGCCTATCCGGTCACCGCGACCAGCCACGGCCGTATCGTCGCGACGGCCACACTCAAGGTCGCGGCCGAGAACTCGGCGCAGATCGACCGGTTCGTCATCGGTCCCCGGGACGCGTTCCCCGGCAGCGGCACGCCGGCCTCCCTCCGGCCGGGCGGTGACGTCCGGGTGGTCCTCACCGACCTGCGGGCCGCACCGGGGGAGAACTCCCTGACCGTCACGTCGCCCATCTTCAAGGGACCGTTGACCATCAAGACCAACAGCCCGGACAACCCCGGCTGCAAATGCGACGACGCCGGCACGGTCTACGCGGGCCACGCACGACTGCGAGGCGATGTACCCGACGGCCGCTACACCGTGACCGTGGTCAGCCACCATGGGCAGCAGACCACGACACAGCACGTCACGATCGCCGGCCAGCCCGTCAAGGACGGCGGCCCTTCCTGGGCGGTCGCCGGTGGCGTCGCAGCCGCGGGACTGGCCCTCGCCTCCGGCGGAGTGTTCACGGTGCGGCGCCAACGCTCACGCAAGGCCGAGCCCTCCGCGTAGAGGCAAACCGGCAGCCGCAGACCGTCCCCGTCTTTCCTCGCTCTTCCTTCGCTCCTTCTGGCCGTTTCCGGCCCGGAGGCGGTTCAGTTGTCCCACGACTCAGAAAGCATTCCTTGCATACCTCACACAGACGAATATCGCGCCTCGTGGTCCTCGCGGCCGGAACTGCTCTGCTCCTGACGGGAGGGGGAAGCCTCGCCCAGGCCCAGGCCCAGGTTCAGGACGTCACACCGGCGCCCCACCTGTCTGCGACCACGGTGCCGTCCGCTGGAACGTCAGCCGGACCGTCCGTTGAACCCGCGCCCTCTGCATCTGCCGGCCCCTCGACCCCGAACGGAACGGGGGAGCCCTCGGCCTCGCCGTCGGCGAGCGCGGGCGGTTCCACGGAGCCGAAGACCGGCGACGACGACTGGTCGGACGCGGACGCCATCCGCTTCTGGACGCCTGAACGCATGGCCTCGGCCACCGACCCGGCACTGTCCGCGCAGCAGGCGGACCCGAGCGCCAAGGCCCGTGTGCGGCGGGCGGCCCCGGCCGGTCCCTCGGTGGCGGCCGACATGCCGACGGCGGAGCACATCCTCGGCCTGCCGTCCGTCGGGACGATCTTCACCTACGACACGGATCCGACCACCGACCGGATGCACGCGCACAAGTGCACCGCCAGCGTGGTGGAGAGCCCCGGGCACAATCTGATCCTGACCGCCGGGCACTGCGACGGTGGCAAGGCCGTCTTCGTCCCCCAGTACGCCGCCGAGTACACGCTGGACAAGCAGACGTTCGGGTTCTACCGGATCTCCAAGTGGTTCACCGACAACCGGTACGTGCACAACACCAAGAAGCCCATCTCAGACCTGGACTTCTCCTTCGGCCGGCTCGAGCCCTCAAAGAGCGGCAAGCAGGCGCAGGACGTGGTGGGCGCGAACAAGCTGGTGCGCACGCCGGGTTACCTGAACAAGGTCACGATGCTGGGCTATCCCTCCAGCCACGACCCCGAGGACCATCCCGTGCGGTGCCTCACGCAGACGGAGGCGCTCCCCGGCTTCTACCAGATCCAGGCCAAGTGCCGCGGCATGTGGAGCGGTGTCTCCGGCGGTCCCTGGTTCTCCCAGGTGGACTGGGCGAAGGGCACCGGTGAGATCATCGGCAACGTCGGCGGGTACAACGGCGGCGGCAACGACGCGAACGTGGACTGGCTCACGTACAGCCCCATGCACGGCGACTGGTTCTTCCGCCTGTACGACGAGGCGAAGAACGACCAGCACGTGTCCCACGGCACCACTTACGACCAGCCGCCGCTGCCGTACTCCATGGGCGGCGGTGAGACCTGGTCCCATGCCAAGCTGCTGGCCTCGGGCGAGTACACCGGCGACGGCAAGGGCGACCTGATCGTGGTCTGGACCGACGGTGAGGTAACCCTGTACACCGGTGACGGCAACGGCGGCTTCACCGGCGAGCGTCGGCTGGCCGCACCCCACGGCGTCTGGCAGGACGTCAAGTCCTTCACCGGTGGGGACTTCTCTGGCGGCAACGGCTCGGACCTGCTGGTGGTGTTCAATTCCGGCGAGGTCAGGCTCCTCCCCGATGTCGGCACCAAGGGCATGGACGGCGGGATCGAACTGGCCGGCGCCGGATCCATCTGGAGCCACGCCGACCAGATCACCGGCGGCAGCTTCGGAACCGCGAAGTACGTCAGCGACCTGCTGGTGCGCTGGAGCGACGGCGAGGTCACCGACTACACCGCCGTCGGCGACAAGGGCTTCGGCACCGAACACCAGTTGGCGAAGCCGAAGAGCGCCTGGAAGGACGCCACCCTGGTGACCGCGGGCGACTTCACCGGCGGCAACAACTGGGACGCCCTGGTGCGCTGGTCCGACGGAAGGGTCTCCCAGTTCCAGGAGACCGGCCCCGGCGGCGTCGGCAAGGAGGTCCACATGGCCCCGGCCGGCAGCATCTGGTCCCACGACTCGGTGATGACAGCGGGCAGCTACGACTCCAACGGCTGGCCGGACGACCTCGTCGTCCGCTGGTCCGACGGCGAGACCACCATGTACACACACACCGGCGCCACCTTCGGCACCGAACACTCGCTCGTCGCCCCGAAGTAACAGCCCCACCACCTGCCCCCACAGCCGAGGCGGATCCGGGTGACCCGAACCAACGGGCCCCCGGATCCACCCGCCCGGTGCCACGCCCTGCGCACTGCCGAGTGTGCAGTCGTTCAGGTCCAGCAGATCGGCTCGGCGCAACCGCAAGGGTCCGGGTCGGGCACCTTTCCGGTGCCCGACCCGCCGCCGCGGCTCGGACCGGGGCACGGTCCAGCCCGACTGTACGTCAGCCGCATCCCACCCCGCGGCCCGCTCGAAGACGGCGCAGACGTCGCCCGCGACGCGGGCGCCCTTGCGGACGTCTCCGTTGTCACGCATCACCTTCGGCCTTCCGCCGGCCTTCTTCGCGGCCGCGCGGGCCTAGGGCCTGTCCGGCGGATCTTGGCTGATGGTCGCCAGCAGGCCCGTGACGAGGGGATTATGGTCGTTCTCGCGCCAGGCGACGGCCACTCGTGTGCGGTCGGTGCCGGGTTCGATCCTCCGGAAGGCGACGCCTTTGAGGCGGATGCGCCGGATGCTCGCCGGGGCCAGGGAGACGCCCAGACCGGTTTCCACGAGGGCGCACACGGTTTGCCATTCCACCGCGTGCTGGACTACCTGCGGTGTGAACCCTGCTGCCGTGCACAGGCCGATGATCTGGTCGTGCAGTGGCGGGCCGACCGTGCGGGGCAGCAGCACGAAGGGCGAGTCCGCCAACTGCGCAAGTTGCACGGTCCGTTGGGTAGCCAGAGGATGGGTGGACGGCAGCACGGCCACGAAAGGCTCGCTGAGTACCGTCCTGAAGCCGAGTTCCGTCTCGTCGGTGGGAGGTTCGCGCAGTAGACCGATGTCGATGGTCTTGTCATGCAGGGCGGCGATCTGCGGAGCGGTAGTCATCTCGTGGATGTCCAGGTGCACGCCAGGGAACTGGTGACGGAAGGTGCGCAGCAGGCCGGGCAGGATGGTCAGGGCGAGGGAGGCGGCGAAGCCGATCCGTAGGCAGCCGGCCCGGCCACTGCCGACGGCCCGGGCTGCGGCCAGGCCGTCCGCGAGGTCGGTGAGTGCCCTCCGGGCGGCGGGCAGCAGTTCGCTGCCGGCTGGGGATAGGGTGACACGCCCTGAGGCGCGGCTGAACAGCGCGTGGCCGACCTTGTCCTCCAGGCGGCGGATCTGCTGGCTCAGCGGCGGCTGGGCGATGCCCAGGCGGGCGGCCGCGTGGCCGAAGTGAAGTTCCTCTGCGAGCACGACGAAGGCGTGCAGCTGCGGTAGGGGAAGTTCGGGGCGCTCCATACGCCTAGAGATATCAGACAATGCATGCGGCCCTATTAGACGTATTAGTGCTGACCATTTAGCGTTCGGCGCATGACAGAGCGACGCGCGGTCCTCAGCGGCTCGACCTTTGAAGAGCAGATCGGCTATGCCCGTGCTGTGGTCGACGGCGACTGGGTGCATGTGTCCGGCACGACCGGGTTCGACTACGCAACCATGACGATCTCCGACGATGCGGCGGAGCAGGCCGAGCAGTGCCTGCGCAACATCGAAGCCGCACTGGCCGAGGCGAAGTGCACCATCGCCGACGTGGTGCGCGTGCGCTACCTGCTGCCCGACCGCGAAGACTTCGAACCCTGCTGGCCGGTCCTGCGCAGCTACTTCGGCGATGTCCGGCCGGCCGCCACGATGCTCATGTGCGGTCTCGCCGACCCGCGGATGAAGATCGAAATAGAGGTGTATGCGCGGCGACGCATCCCGCCTTACGGTGGCGCCATGAGCAATCGCTCCGAAGCGCCTGTCGCGCCCGTCGGGTCCTATGAACCCCCCTACTACGTAGCTGTCTTCACTACGGTGCGAACCCAGGACCAGAGCGGCTACAGCGAGACCGACGCACGCCTGGAAGACCTGGTGAAGGACGTCCCCGGGTACCTGGGGATGGACCACGCGCAGACTCCTGGCGGGCTGGGCATCACCGTCGGCTACTTCCGCGACGCCGACGCCCTCACGGAGTGGCGGACCAACGCCGAGCACCGCGCGGCGCAAAAGCGCGGGCGAGCCGAGTGGTATCAGAGCTACACGCTGCACGTGGCGAAAGTGGAACGGAGCAACGGGTTCACGCACTGAACCCCACGCGCCCGCCCGGCCGTCGCGCTCTGGGCGCCGGGCCCGCCACACCCGGGCAGTGACGGTGGCTGAAACACGCGCGACCCCCGTCCCGCCCGGAAGCGGCCCTCTGACGGCTCCGCTGCCCGGGGCCGGACTCCTCCTGCCGCCGGGCCCGTCCGCGCCTCCCCTAGGAGTTGTCTTCAAATGTCACGCCCACATCAACAGCGATGCGAGGGTGACGGCTGCTTGGTAGGACTCGGCGGTCTTGTCGTAGCGGGTCGCGATACCGCGCCACTGTTTCAGGCGGTTGAAGCACCGTTCCACCACGTTGCGCCGCTTGTAGAGCTGCTTGTCGAAGACCGGCGGGCGCCCGCCCCGGCTGCCGCGGCGGTGCCGGTTGCGGACCTGGTCGGCCCGCTCGGGGATGGTGTGGCTGATACCCCGGCGTCGCAGCCAAGTCCGGATGGCCCGAGCTGTAGCCCTTGTCGCCCAGGACATGGGAGGGCCGCACGCGTGGCCGTCCCGAGCCTAGGCGGGGCACCCGTATCGCCTCCATCACGGCGGTGAACTGGGTGCAGTCGTTGGTGTTCCCGCCCGTGATCGTGAAGGCGAGCGGGCGGCCCAATGCGTCACAGGCCAGGTGAATCTTGCTGGTCAGGCCGCCCCTGGAGCGTCCGAGGCCGGGGCTGCGGAGCCCCTTTTTCGGGCTCCGGCGGCGTGCTGGTGGGCGCGGACAACGGTGGAGTCGACCGACACCAGCCAGTCGATGTCCCCGGCCGCATCTGCCTGTGCCTGGGCGGCACGGAGCATCCGCTCGAAGGTGCCGTCCAGCGCCCAGCGGCGGAAGCGGGTGTGCAGCGTGGCCCACGGACCGTACCGCTCGGGCACATCCCTCCAGGCGGTGCCGGTCCGGAACTTCCACACGATCCCGTTGAGCACGGTGCGGTCGTCCAACCGCTTCCGCCCCCGCAAGGGCTCCGGCAGCAGCGGCCGGACGAACTCCCACTCGGCGTCCGACAGTTCATGGCGACGTATCACCCCACCATGATCCACCACTCAAGATCTTTTGAAGACACGACCTAGGGATGCTCGGGCGGGCGCGCAGACGGACGGGGGCAGCCGCGGCCGGGCACCCGAGCGAAGACGACGCAGCCGCCGTGAAGATCGACGTGAAGCCCAACGGGCGCGCCTGTGTCGCGCCCGCGAGGCGCTGCGACGGCTCGTGATGATGGCGATGTGACGGCCGGCCTGACGGTGTCCTGCCCGCGGCACCCGCCCCGGCCTGTCCGCCGATGTGCCAGCGCGCCGGGCAGCCGTGCGGCATGGACCCGTGGGCCAGGACCACGCCGTAGTGGTCCATCGCAGCCAGCAGTCTGGACCGCCGTGGGGGTCTTGGTCCGCGAACCGCGTAACACGTTGCCGTCGACCGCGATCACCCGCCGCCGGCCCCGCCTTCGTCTCCGAATCGGCCGGGGGTGGGGTTCTGGCCTGCAGAAAAGCGCCGATCGCCGCGTCCGGCGCATCACCGTCTCACGCTGCAGCAGGCGGCGCACCGCTGCGGCGTGCGGCACCGGTCGCAGACCGGTGAGTGGATCGGCCGCGAAGCCAAGGACACCCAGCGCATACTGCGGGGCATCCGTGATCCACTCGCTGGTCGCGATGAGCGAGCGGGCCCCGGCCAGCACCGCCGAGACGGCCGCGCACAGCAACGCGACCGCCGGATACCGCAGTCCCCGCCCATCGCGGGGATCGGCGACCAGGATCAGGAAACGCCCAGGTCAGCGACATGGCTCAAGGTGAGGGAAGCAGTCGGGGAGCCCAGTTGCTCCAGCACGGAAGGGATCGGTGCTAGACCCTGGCCCTGGCCTGGGCGGTGGCGACGTAGCGCAGGGTGAACACCATGGGGACCACGAACCCGGCGGCCTGGACGAGGGTCGCCGTCGCGGAGTGGCCCTGGCCGGCGTGGGCGAGGGCCGCGAGGGCGCCGGCCGTGGCGGCGAATGCGGCGGTCCATACGGTGGTGATGACCACGTTGACCCGGACGAAGGGCTTGAGGTTCCAGACTTCGGGTGGGGTGGTGCGCTTGGCGATGCCCAGCGTGAACGGCTTGCCCGCGAGCAGCGAGACCCCGGCGATGAGGGCCAGGGTGGCCGAGGAGAGTGCCGTCGAGTAGGCGTGTGCGGCCGAGTGGGGGTCTGCGAAGGCGACGGCCGCCAGGACCGCGAAGAAGACGGCCGAGCCGGTTTCCATGATCAGTGCGTCGAAGCCGACTCCCGTCCGCCGCTGTTGGGCGATCACCGCCACCGCCACCAGCAGCCCGGCGAGTGCCCCCCACTGCCACTGGGCGGACGGGACCACCGCGAAGACGATCCATGGAAGGAAGGTGCGTACGTACGACATCGAAGGCCCCCGGGCTGCTGACATTCCTGTTATGACATGTTGAAACTAGAAGTCACACCCTCGACATGTCAAGAGTGGAAGGTAAAGTGAAGGCATGAGCCTGCGACACGCCCTCCTCGGACTCCTGTCAGAGCGCCCGGCCAGCGGCTACGACCTGCTGAAGCGCTTCGAGACCTCTTTGGCCAACGTCTGGCCCGCCACACAGAGCCAGATGTACACAGAGCTGTCCAAGCTCGCCGACAACGGGCTGATCAGCGTCTCGGCCCAAGGCCCGCGCGGCCGCAAGGAGTACACCCTCACCGACGAGGGCCTGGCGGAGCTGCGCCACTGGCTGACGGAGACCAAGCCCCAACGCAACCCCCGGAGCGACA
Organism: Streptomyces dangxiongensis; assembly: GCF_003675325.1. NCBI lineage: Bacteria > Bacillati > Actinomycetota > Actinomycetes > Kitasatosporales > Streptomycetaceae > Streptomyces > Streptomyces dangxiongensis. The sequence continues at coordinate 7,942,402 of NZ_CP033073.1, read as the reverse complement.
TCCTGCTGCGGGTCTTCTTCCTGAACGTGATCACGCCCGACCAGGCGCGGAGCTACCTCACCGAGCTCATGGAGCTGTCGAAGCAGGAGTACGAGGCCCTGCGCCGCCTGGCCGACTCCATCGACTGGGACGACGACCCGCTGTCGGTGAACGGCAAGATCGCCCTGGAGTACGGCCTCCGCTTCAACGCGATGCGCCGCGAGTGGGCCGCGTGGGCGGCCGAGCAGATCCGCTGGGCCCAGGCCTAGATGATCGATTCCAAGGGGTCAGTGGACGTCCTCAATGGACGCCCTCGCCGAATTCGCGCAGCCGATCCCTTGACCGATCACCCTCTTGATCTCAACCGTGCTTGAGGTTGCACCATGGTCCACATGAACACGGAATCCACGGCGTACGCCGCAGACATCGAAGCCGTCAAGCAGGTCGTTGCCACCGTCGAGCACTCCCAGCAGCACAAGGACCCCGACGAATTCCTCGCCCTCTTCCACCCCGACGCGGTCTGGACGACGGCCCACGGCAAGGTTCTCATCGGCCTGGACGCGATCTCGGAGTTCACCCGCAAGGTGCTCCCCGCGGCCAACTGGGACGGCAAGGTCAGCTACGAGGTAGTCCATGTGCTCTTCATCCGCCCCGACGTCGCAGCGGTCAAGGTTCGTCAGCGCTACCTGACCCCGGACGACGAGAGCGAGGGCGCCCCGCTGTACGTGATGACCAAGCAGGACGACGGCCGCTGGCTGCTGACCGCCTGCCAGAACACGGGGGTCCTCGCCGACTGATCGATTCGGACGGATTGACTGCGCGCACGCGGCGAGGACGTCCAACGTCATTGTGTGATGACAGAGTTGGACACCCTCGCGACCGCACTCTATGTGAAGACCGACGACCTGCTGAAGGCGTCTCCGCATCTCGCGCCACGGCGGCCGACCGTAGGGATCGTCCCGCAGCTCACCGACGCCGAGCTGGTCACATTGGCGATGATGCAGGCCATTCTCGGCTTCACCTCCGAGGCCAGGTGGCTCCGCTATGCCCGCTCCCACCTGCGGTATCTCTTTCCTTACCTGCCCAAGCAGCCCGGCTGCAACAAGCGGCTGCGCAAGGGTGCCGGACTGCTTCGGCGGGTCACCCGGCTGCTCGCCACCGATACCTCGGTGTGGAGCGACGACGTGTGGATCGTGGACTCCACGCCAGTGGAATGCGGCCGTTCACGCGAGACCGTCAAGCGTTCCGACCTGGCGGGATGGGCCGAGTACGGGTACTGCGCCAGCCACAGCCGCTTCTTTTGGGGCCTGCGGCTGCGCCTGGTGTACACCCTCCAGGGCCTGCCGGTCGCGTTCGCCCTGACCGGGGCCAAGGCCGACGAGCGCGAGACCCTGCTGGATCTCTTCTCCGCCGAAGCCGACCTCGTCGCCGCGCGTCCTGCCCAGACGCTGATCGGCGACAAGAACTACTTCGGCCGGGGCTTCGAAGACGAGCTGGCCCAGCAGGACATCCGGCTGCTGCGGCCGGCCCGCAAGGGCGAGCCGGAGCGGCCCGGAGCTCCCCTGTTCAAGCCGTTGCGGCAGATCATCGAGTCGGTCAATGAGACCTTCAAGGGCCAGCTCGATCTCGAACAGCACCGAGGGCGCACGGCCGGCGGGGTCGTCGCCCGCGTCATGCAGCGCATCCTCGCGCTGACCGCCGCGATCTGGCACAACGACCACACCGGACAACCCGTCCTGCGCTCACTGACCGCCTATGACCACTGACCCCTTGGAATCGATCATCTAGGCAGCCGTACCCTCCCTGACACTCCGTGGGCGCGCCGAACTACCCCTCCGCTCTCCAAGAGCAGTTCGACCAGGTGAGCCGGCAACTGCTGCTCGCTCTCGGCCTTGAGCTGACCCACCACCGCACAGATCGGCGCCCGGGGTGATCCCGGGCCACGCTGCGAGGCGGATGCTTTCGCGATCACCGCGCTGAGCGGGGCTCTGGAGATCACCGGCACGATCCTGCCAGCCCCCTGACCAGCACCCGGACAGTGGCAGACGAGCGCCGGCGCCGAATGTCCCAGCAGCACCAACGGAGCCGACGGCGAGAAGACCACCTATTCCTATGACGCGGCGGGGCTACACCACCTCCGTCGCCACCAGCGGTACCGGCGGCGGGACCCGGGCCCTCGCCTACAACGAGGCGACCCCCGGGTGCGGTGGTTGCCAGGGGCAGGTGTGCACCACCACCGACGCGAACGGCAAGAAGACCGAGTTCCACTACGACGCCACGGGCAACCTGGTCGCGCAGGACGGCGTAGGCCACGGGCCGTTCCTCGTCGCGCTCGTGCACGTCGGCGTCGGCGACCTGCGGGTGGGCGCGCAGGGCCCGGGCCGCCGGGTGTCCGGGGTCGTCCCCGGCGGGTGCCGGGTGGGTGCCGGGGCCGGCGAGTTCGCTCAGCGGTGTGTCCGGGTCGGCCGCGGCCCGCGGCCAGCAGGTGGGCGTGGTCCCCGGGCGGTGGCCCGCGCCACGGCATCGTCCAGTGCGCGCGGGTCGTACTGGACGAGTGCCGCCGGACGCGTGGGGGGTGACGCGGACCAGGCCGGCGCCGTCGGTGCCGCGTGCCCGGGTGCCGAGGCGTTCCAGGACGAGGTCGAACGGGAGGTACCCGTGGCGCTGGGCCTCCAGGAGGGCGTCACGCACCCGGTGCAGCAGTTGGGCGAAGGACGGGTCACCGGAGGTGTCGACCCGTACGGGCAGGGTGTTGACGCAGAGGCCGACCAGTCCGCGCATGGCCGTACCGGTGCGGTGGGTGCTCGCCACGCCGATGACGAGGTCGTCGTCGCCGGTGAGCTGGTGCAGCGTGGCGAAGGCGGCGGTGAGTGTCACCGCGAACAGGGTGGCGCGGCGTTCGGCGCAGGGCGTCGGGCAGGCCGGGTGCGACGGGCACCGTGTGCACGGCGGCCGGTCGGGCGGTCGTGTCCCGTGCGGTCGTGGCCGGCCGGGGCAGCGCGGGTGGGGCGGCGCCGGCCAGCAGGTCGGCCCAGTGGTCGAGTTCGGCCCGCAGGCCGGGGAGGGCGTCGTGCTCGCGGTGCGCGTGGTCGGCGTACTGCGGCGGTGCGGCGAGCGGGTCGGTGCCGTCCGGGTCGCCGGCCGCTTCGTACAGTACGGCGAGTTCGGCCGCCACCGTGTCGAGCGAGCCGCCGTCGACGGCGATGTGGTGGAAGGTCAGCAGTACGGTGTGGTCCCGCGGCCCGTGGCGCAGGACCAGTGCGCGTACGGCCTCGCCGGCAGCGAGGTCGAAGGGGCGGGCCGCCTCGCGGCGCAGTGCTTCGGGAGCGTGCGCCGGGTCGGTGTCGGCCGCGTGCACCGGGACGGCCGCCGGCGGCGGGAGCACCTCCTGAGCGGGTTCGCCGTCCTGTTCGGTGTAGCGGGTGGGCAGGATCTCGTGCCGGGCCACCAGCGCGGTGAGGGCGGTGGCGAACGCGGCCGGGTCGAACGGTCCGCGCACGCGCGTGGCGAACGGCACGTGGTAGGAGTCGCCGGCACCGCCGAGGCGTTCCATCAGCCACATGCGGCGCTGGGCGCGCGAGAGCGGGTGGCATCCGTGCCGGGCGGCGGCGCCGGGCGTGTCGCGCGGTTCGGGACTACCGGCGTCCGCAGTCGCCGCGCCGCCGCCGGGGGCGGTGGTGGTGCGCCGGGCGGCGCCGGCCCGGGCCCGGCGCAGGAGTTCCTGCTGGAGTTGCCGCCGGGTCGGCGCCGTGGGGTCGGCGTCAGTGGGCATCTTGGTGCTCCGGGGTCTGGGGGTGCGGATCCTGGTGGGCGGTGATCAGGGCCCGTTCGACCAGGGCTGCCTGTGCGGAGACGGTCGGGGCGGCGAAGAAGTCGGTGAGGGTGAGCTCGACACCGAGTTCCTCACGCAGGTCGTCGGTGACGGCGAGGGCCAGCAGCGAGTGACCGCCGAGGGCGAGGAACTCGGCGTCCGCGCGGGTGACCTCGCTGCCCAGGGAGCGGCTCCAGACGTCGGCGACGGCCTGTTCCACGGGGGTCATCGCCGTCGCCGAAGTGCCGGGGTGGCCGTTGCCGGTCGTGCGGGCCAGGTCGGCCAGGGCGCGCCGGTCCACCTTGCCGGCCGGGGTGAGGGGCAGCCGGTCCACCAGGGTGACCGTGTCGGGCACCAGGTGGGCGGGCAGGACGGCGGTGAGGCGTTCGCGCAGCGCGACGCCGGTGGGCGCGGGTCCGGGTGCGGCGACGACGAGGGCGAACGAGACGTGCTTCGGGGGTGCCCGCGCGGTCGACGGTGACGGCGGCGTCACCGACGTCGTCGTACCGGCGCAGGGCGTGTTCGACCTCCGCGGGTTCGATGCGGAAGCCGCGGACCTTGACCTGGTCGTCGTTGCGGCCGTAGAAGTCGAGGGTGCCGTCGGGCCGGGCGGATACCAGGTCGCCGGTGCGGTAGAGGCGGCCCCCGGCCGGGTGCTCGACGAACCGTTCGGCGGTCAGTCCGGGCAGGCTCGTGTAGCCGTGGGCGAGCCTGCTGCCGCCGACCCACAGTTCGCCGCGCTCCCCCGCCGGGACGGGCCGGCCGTCGTTGTCCAGGACGTGGGTGGTGGCCCCGGCGATGGAGCGGCCGATCGGTACGGGGGCGTCGCAGTCGCGGGCGGTCCAGCGGGTGTCGTCGGGGGCCGGGACGAGGGCGGCGCCGGAGGTCAGCGCGGCCCACAGTTCGAGCAGGTGGGGGTCGAAGGCGACACCGATGAGGAGGGACTGGCGGTCCCCCGGCGCGAGTCCGGTCTCGTCGCGGTACCAGTCGAGGGCGACGGACAGGGAGTCCTCGGCCACGGCCACCGCCTTGGGGCGGCCGGTGGACCCGGAGGTGAGGACGGCGTAGAAGGCGCCTTCGGGGGCTCGCCGCGCGCCGCGGTCGTGCGCGGCGGAGGCCGCCACCGCGGTGGCGGGGGCGTTCACGCCGTCGGTGGGCAGGGGCAGCGGGGTCCGCTCGCCGGCGCGGTGGGCGGCGGGCAGTACGCCGGGGTCGCCGACGAGGCAGGCGATGTCGAGGTCCTCGCTGACGGCCTGGGTACGGCGTTCGCCGGGGCGGGGGCCGAGCGGCAGATAGACGGCGCCGATGCGGGCGAGCCACCAGCCCCCGCCAGCCCCCGCGACAGGCGCTCCCCGCCTGAACGACCATAGGGGTGGCGCCACTTCACCAGTGGACGAAGGCCGTGAGGGAGCAAGGTGTGAAAAGGTTCAGTGCATGACTGAACACACCAAACATTCGGATGAGATGAAGCGCATAACTCCAGTGTCCTCGTCCGGTAGGGAGGTGCGTGTCTGCGACGACGACCGCAACCACGCGGCCGAGCGGGTACGGGCCGCCGTTGTGAACGGGCGCCTGGAGATCAGCGAACTGGACGAACGGCTCGCCGCAGTGTACGCCGCGCGAACGATGGGCGAGTTGGAGGCCGCCGGCCGTGGCCTTCCCGAACCCGGGCCCCGCGACGCGCTCGTGGTGGACCGCGTGCCTACCTCACGCTTCGCCCTGGGCATGTTCGGGGGCTTCGAGCGCGAGGGTGAATGGGTCGTCCCGCCGAAGTTCACGGCCTGGTCCATCTGGGGCGGCGGGCGGCTCGACCTGAGCGAGGCCCGCTTCGCCGAGCAGGAGACCGTAATCCGTGCCGTCGCGCTGTGGGGAGGCACCGAGATCGTCGTCCCGGACGACATCGAGGTCAAGGTCGAGGGCTTCGGTCTGTTCGGCGTGTTCGGCAAGCGTGGCGCCCGCAAGATCGGAAAGTCGGGAACCCCGCGCGTCGTGATCAAGGGCATCGCCGTGTTCGGTGGTGTCGTTACCAAGAGCAAGCCGGTGGCAAGTCCGCCGCAGAGGTAACGAGGGCGTCCCGAGCCGGCCCTTCGGCGCGGCGGCGTATAAAAGAAGCCATGGAAGACCGTGTGCGCAGCGCGCCCTGGTGCCCTCTGCCGAACGGCTGCGGACGTCGGCCATCTGTGTGACGGAGAACGTGGAACACACCCTCGGGCGGACGGGCGAAGTCGACGATGTCGTCCAGGCTTTCGTGGCCGAGCCCGGCCGGGCCGACCGGCTGCGGGCGGCGGCCCGTGGCCTGGCCGAGTGTGCCGAGGGGCCGGCCGGGTGCCCGCCGCTGTACGGCATCCCCGTCTGGGTGAAGAATTCCGTGCACGTCGACGGGCTGCCCATCCGCGCAGGCTCCGCGCTATGGGCCGATCTGCTGACCGGCCGCCGGGCCGCGGTGGTGGACCGGCTGCTGGAAGCCGGTGCCGTCATCGCGGGCAAGACGGTGACCGCGGAGTTCGCCGTCGCCGTACCCGCCCCTTGCCGACGGCGGTGACCCAGTCGTACTCGAACGTCTCGCGGACGCCCAGGCCGAGCTCGCCCGCGTAGCTGAACTGCGGGCTGTCGGCGGCCTGTCCGGTGGCCAGAAGTGGTGCCTACCCATGACGTTGCCTGATTCGGCCCTGTCGGCAAGGGACGCCGGCTGGTAATCCGGTGCACGTTGCTCATCGAACCCGGAGGGGATCATGGAACGGGTCTTCGACAGCAGAAACTTCTCGGGGCAAGAGGCTCTGGCCGCCTGGACGGAGACGGCTCGGCGAGAAGTCATGCCGAAGACGTTCCGTGCTGTGGACAGTGACGTGTTCCGCGGCTGGTTCGATGAAATGTCATTGGGGCCGGTTCAGGTTTCTTCGATGGCTTACTCATCGATAACCACCTCCCGGACATCGAAGTCCATCCGCGTCTCCGACCCGGAGTGCCTACAGATTGTTGTGCCCCGTTCCGGACCTCATTTCATCGAGCAGAATCGGCGCAGCAGTCTCGTCGGGCCTGGGGAGCTGGTGCTCTTGAGCAGTTCCCGACCGTTCGAGTCGTACGCCATCGGCGAAGCAACGCTCATGCGGTTCCCCATCGCCCTGCTGCCGGTGAGTGCACGCCGTGTTGACCAACTGGTCGCCTGTCGGCTGCCTGCCGACAAAGGGATCGGTCAGTTGTTGGTCGACTACCTGACCCGTGTGACGGACAACCACACGTGCTACACGCCCGCAGACATGCCTCGGCTGGGTACGATCGGTCTCGACCTGGCCGCTGCTGTTCTCGCCCATCATCTGGAGCGGGAAGACGACATCCCGGCCGACAGTCGGCAACGAGCCCTGTACGCCCGTGTCACCTCGTACATCCAAGACCATCTCGGCGACCCCATGCTCAGCATCGACGGCATAGCGGGGGCCCACCACATCTCCGTCCGCACACTGCACCGGCTCTTCCAAGCACACGGCGCGAACGTCCGCGCCTCGATACGCGAGCAGCGCCTGGAGCGCTGCCGCCGCGATCTAGGCGATCCGGTCCAGCGTGACGTGCCCATCAGGGCCATCGCCGCCCGGTGGGGCTATCTCCGCCCCGCTGATTTCACTCGTGCCTTCCGCTCTGCCTACGGTGTCGCGCCTGTCGACTATCGACACCAGGCCCTGCCGTGCCCAAGGGCGCGGAGGACCTCGCGTGAATGATCTTTCTTCTCTCGGCCTTCTCCGGATGATCTGTCGTACCTGGCGCTCCGTGCTAACGAGTTGGCACGTCTCGCTAAGGCGATGCGTGTTGCGTGCCCGGAGACTGGGTGAGCCCGGTGACACATCAGAAGCGCACCGGAGAACCTCTGGAAGGCAGAGAGATTGATGAGGCACACAACCAGGCGCACAACGAGCCGCACCCAGCTCCGTCGCGCCGCCCTTGTGGCGGGCGTCCTGCTCGCCGTGACCTCGGCCGCCGGCACCGCCGAGGCCACCACCTCGGCCGCCGGACAGCATATGACAGCCGCGGCAGCAGGCTCGGCCTCAGCATCGGACGTCAGCCCCGCGCGGGCCTGCACGGTCGACGCACCGCGCTTCACCAGCTACCCGGGGACCGGTTCCAACGACCCCGCGTACTGGCCCGCCCGGGGCACCTACGCCACCGCCACCACCCGGTGCAACGACATCAACCTGAAGCTGGACGGGACGCGCTCGGTGCGGACGTGCTTCAAATCGGGGTCCGGCTGGAGCTGCAATGCCTGGCGGACGTTGAGCGCCGGGAGCTGGGGCGTGGCCGCTACCGATGTGTTGGACGGCACCAGGTTCTTCCTGCAGTTCAGCGGAACGGCCCGCGCGGCAGGCCAGATCGACTACTGACGGCCTGCTCGCAACAGGTCGGCCTGTGCTGTCCCGCCCGTCTGACCGGCGGGTGGGGCAGTGCCACGCGCAGCGTGCTGCCCCGCCTGGTGGACGAGTCGCCGGTAACAGATGCCCCTCCGCGCCACACTCCCCCGTCCTCGTCGCCTGCTACGTTCCGCAGCTCGCGGACGCGGTCGCCCTGGCGCGCGGCGGCACGAGCACTCTTCGAGCCGGCCGACCGCCTCTGGCAACGTACGCACTCCGGACGCGGGTCTCCGTGAGCCCGCGGACCTCAAGAGGCTTGCTGCGACCGGCTGTGCCGTGGCGGCGTGGGCACCGGGCGGCGGTGGACGGCAGTACGCGGCGGCCGCGGTATGCGGCCTGGGCTCCGCCGCCCCGGGGAGCGGGCGCGGCGCCGATGGCAGAACCCGATGGTGCGAACGCGACCTGGGAACCAGACAGCAACTGGCCGGGGCCATGGAGAAGGTCCGGGCGGCTGCCGGCGGCCCGAGCCTGCGTCAGCTATCCGCCCGCGCCCGTGGACACACACGGTCCTCCGCTCGCGCCGCCCTGCACAACGCTCTCCAGCCGGCGGCTGCCCCACGAGGAGCTGCCGGCCGCGTCCGCCCCGGTGTGCAGCACCGGTGAGGAGACCACCCGGGCGCTGCTCGCCGCCTGCCCGGATCCTGGCCGGGCCTGAGCCGCGGGCGCGGGCGGACAGCCGTGCTAGATCGCCGAACCGGCCGAGGAGCGGCGCGCGCGGGACGCGGCCGCGCGCCACTGGAGCTGGGACGAGACCCGGGGGCGCGGAGTCCGGGGGCGGAGTGTCGAGGCGCGGTGGGCGGCGGGTCCGGTGAGCCGCGGGTGCGGAGCTGGACGCCGGGAACGCGCCGGACCGGGCGGGGGCAGCGGGCGGCGTACCGGCACAGCAGCGCCGCGTACGGCTCGAAGGCGGAACTTCCGGGGGAATGAGCCGAGCCGGCACCCGGGAGCGTGGTGCCGGCTACCCGGCCTGGGCTGTCGTACGGCCACGGCTGCGGCTGCGGCTGCGTTGCGCGCGGCCGCACGTCGGGCACCCCGTGCCCCCTTGGGCCGGGCCGGTCACGCGAGCAGGGAGGCGAGCCTGCGCCATTCCTCCCTGGGCAGGGTGCCGTCCGTGCCGTCCGTGACCACCTGTAGGGCCACGTGGTCCGCGCCCGCCTCGTGGAAGGCGGCGACGCGCTCGCGGATCCGGGTCTCACCGCCCCAGGCGAAGACCGCGTCGATGAGACGGTCGCTGCCGCCGGCGGCGACGTCGGCCTCGGTGAAGCCCAGGCGCAGGAAGTTGTCCGTGTAGTTGGGGAGTTCCAGGTAGCGGGCCAGGTAGGCGCGGGCCGTCTCCCGGGCGCGTGCCGGGTCGGTCTCCAGGACCACCTTGAATTCCGGCGCGAGCAGCGGCCCTTCGCCCAGGATCTCGCGGGCCCGGGCGGTGTGTTCGGGTGTGACCAGGTACGGGATCGCGCCGGCCGCGCGGTCGCCGGACAGGGCCAGCATCCTGGGGCCCAGCGCGGCGAGCACCCGGCGGTCGGCGGGTACGCCCGCTGTGTCGAGCTCGCCGAGGTAGCCGGTCATCGCCGCGAACGGGCGCTGGTAGTTCTTCACCAGCGGGCCGTGGCTGACGCCGAGGCCCAGCATGAACCGGCCGGGATGAGCCGTCTCGATCTCGGTGAATCCGGCCGCCGTCGTGGCGGCGTCCTGCTGCCACACGCTCTGGATGCTGGTGCCGACCGTGATGCGCCGGGTCGCCCCGATGAGCGGGGCGGCGTGGTCCACGGTGCTGTTGCCGCCCAGCCAGACAGCGCCGTACCCGAGTTCCTCCAGCTCAGCCGCGGCTTCGTCCAGTTCACCGCGCCGGGCCGGATCCTCCGAGCGCAGCTCGCCGCTCCAGACGCCGTACCGGCCGATGTTCTCCTTCAGTGAGGTGGTCATCGGGTGGGATCCTTCCGGTGGTGGGCTGTGCCGTGATCATCACGTCTTCCGCCCGTGCCAACCGGAGGGCGTCCCGGGTGATTCCCGTCCTTCCCTCAGTCGGCCGAACGGCCGAGGAACCGCTCCAGTGCCTCCACCGCGAACCGATGGCCCGAGCGTGCATGCGGTGAGGTCATGGGAGTCGTTCGGCAGGCCTGGGGCCCGCACTCGCCATCGGTGTGGTGAAGGCCGGCGGTGACAGCGATGACGATGCGGAGCTGGGCGTGGAAGGAATGAGGAACTCCGCCAGCCGATGATGCGCGGACCGCGTACGTTGTGGCCGCAGGCGGGACCGGCCTGCGGTCGTGATCCGGCGCGTGACCTGGTTGCCCGCAAGCGGCCTCGGGCGGACGCCTCAACCCGACTACCGTCAGCGCCTGATCGTCGCAGCGGGTGCAGGGTCGGGGCGCGCGGCGTACAGACCAGCTGACCCTGCATCAAGTGGCTCGCTGTACCTCGTGGGCCTGCCGTCGTACCGAGATCGAGAAGACGGCGGTGCGGAGGCGGCGGAGTACCCGGGGGGGTGTACGCCCCCGATCCGGTACGGCCAGTCGACGGCGTCGACTACGACCAGGTCGTCTGGCGACCGATTACCAGTGACGGCTGGCTGGTCAGGGACACGAGACGTTGAGCGGCAGGTCTCGGTGGAAGACCGCCATAGCCCGGCCGGGGCCGTTGTAATCGTCGACGATCCTCGTGTCGAAGCCGAGGCTGCGATGGAAGGCGATCGAGCCGGTGTTCTCGATTGACGTGATCGCCTTCAACTGCCGTGCACCATGACGTTCCGCTGCTTCAGCGAACGCCGCATACAGACGACGCCCGAGGCCGGTGCCACGGGCGTCGTCCCGCGTGGCGATCAGATGCACGTATGCGGTGCCGTCTGGGGTGACGAACCCGAAGACGTACCCACGGATCCCGTCCTCGGCTCGGGCAATCAAGCAGGTGGAACCGAACTCCTGCACCAGTGCCAGAAGGTGCAGCGACCGAAGGTCGCGTTCGCCCCAGTAACGGGAATGATCAGTCAGGACCTCGTGGAAGTCGGCCACCCCAGCCGGTGCAATGTGTATCCCCATGATGACGATCATGGCAGGCGGCTCGGTCGTTACAGGCGAAGGTCCGCACGGGTTGGCAAGTTGTGACGCAAGCCTGGGCCCATGCGGCCAGTTCCCACCCTGCCCTGTCCGGAGTCTCCCGCGCACACTTCGGCGAACTGCTCGAAGAACTCGCCCCCCAAATGGCAGGCCGCCCGTGAGTCCGCCTTGCGGGAACGGCGGGGCGGGGACCGCAGGATGGCTGTTGGTGCCGGACCCAAGCAACGCCTGGTCTTCGTCGGCCGGCTCCTGGTCCCACTGGTGCACCTGCGGCTGGGACTGCCGCACGCCGCTCTGGCACAGTTGTGGGCCGTTGGCGCTGAGATTGATCATGGCCTCAGCCGCGGATCTCCGTGCTCGGGTGGGGCTGGGCCTGGAGACCTCACGGAGGTCGATCTCCTCGGGGGTGAGCAGGTCTTCTGGCCGACGGATGAGAACAAGCATGGGCCGCAGCGTCAGGCCGTGGTCCGCCGCAGCCTTCTCGGCTTCGGCCGGCGCCCGATAGAGCGGGGCGACTGAGACGTTCTCGCCCGCCTTCTTCCCCGTGGTGATGACCAGCTTCATCGCGACCTCGGGGACGGGGACGCCTTTGTTCTTGAGCGCGACGACGAAGGTGAGCATGCCGTCGTCCATGACCTTCGGCCGTCCGCCGTGGTCGACCCTGGCCGCTGCGGTGACCTGGCCTTCGAAGGTCTTCTCCCGAATGTAGTTGCGCTCGATCTGCCCGGCGACGGCGAGCACGGCGAAGAACATGGTGCCCGTGCCGTTGGGGCCGTAGATGCCGGTGAGCGGGCCGGTGAGGAGTTCGAGCTGAATGCCGCCGACCCGGAGCTCGGCGGCGTTGCGCACGAGCCGCTTGAGCTCGTGGACGGTGAATATGACCGGCGTCTCGGGTGCGACCTCCTTGAACCAGTGGCGAGCGCGAGCGCCTTCTCCGGCTCGGGCCGCGCCTTGATGCGGGTGCTGATCTGCTCCTGGAAGACCTTGTAGCACTCCGCGCGGTTGAGGGCTGCGAGCTGGCTCGCCCGCTCCTGGCGGGCGGTCGAGGTACGGTCGTACCCGATTCTCATCGGTCGCTCGGTGTGGGGCGCGGGCACGATACCGGGCCAGCGCCGCGAACCGGTTCGGCGGGATCTGTGACAGTTTCAACCGGTCCCGCTGGAACGCGCCGCTCCAGCGACTGGGCCGCATCCTCGTGCCCCGACTGGGGTGCGGCAGGCCCCGCGGGCGCCCGCGACGGGTGCGGACCGACAAGGCGTACGCGTCCCGCCAGAACCGTGCCTAGCTGCGGCGTCGCGGTATCCGCTGCACCATTCCGGACAAGGCCGACCAGGTCCGCGACCGCAAGAAGCGCGGGTCCAGCGGTGGTCGGCCACCGAATTTCGGCCCAGAGGACTACAAGGCCCGGCACGCGGTCGAGTGCGGCACCGATCGCCTCAAGAGACATCGGGCCGTGGCCACCAGGTACGAGAGATTCGCGGCCCGCTACGAGGCTACCGTCCTCGTTGCCGCCATCAACGAGTGGTTGTGACGTACTGGTCCGATGACAACTCGAACACCCGGACTCGCCGACCGCCGATGGGATTGACGGTCTCACGGACCGGATGCATCCCCAGTTTGGTCATGATCCGTTCGGAGGCGTCGTTGCCCACTTGAGTGATGCTGACGATCCGCTCCAGCCCTCGCTCCTCGAACCCGAACCGTACAGCGGCCGCAGCGGCCTCGGTGGCCAAGCCCTGCCCCCAGTGGGAACGTCCCAGCCGCCAGCCGACCTCAACCGCCGGCAGTACCTCCGGCAGGAAGTCGGGCACCGAAAGGCCGGTGAACCCGGCCAGCTCGCCAGTGGACCGGATCTCCACGGCGAACAGGCCGAAACCCTGCGACTCCCACTCGCTCTCCCATGCCTGGACCCCGTCGCGAGTCTGCTGTTCGTCACGGACGCTGCCGTCACGGATCCACCGCATGACCTCGGGGTCGGCATTGACGGCAGCCATGGGCGCAACGTCTTCCTCACGCCAGCGACGCAGGATCAAACGGGGAGTCTCAAGCGTGACCATCCGATCATTCTGGATCACAAATGGGCTCTCTGCCATCCTCACCAAGCACTTCCCCAGGTTCAGGGGACGGATCCGCCGGCGTGCGGAAGGCACGGCAGCCTCGCGCGCGCGTTCGTGGCCGGGTTGTACCAGCGGATCCAGGGACTGCTCTCAATGGTCTTCGCGGTCACCTTCACCCCTCCGGGATCACTCAGGCGGCGGCCGGGAACCCGAAGCGCACGGAGGTCAGCTCCTCCGACAGGTCCCACAACCGGCGCCCGCTCTCCGCGTCCGCGGCCCGGGGCGCGAGCTGCACCGTCTCCGGCGCACCACGCAGCTCGGCCATGCCGTCGGGACCGATGAACTGCCCGCCCTCCACACCCGAGGCGGTCGCCGCGTAGAGCGTGGGCAGTGCGCCCTGGTCCGGCGTCTGGGCGAGCGGCAGCAGGAGACCTCCGAAGAGGAGTTTCATCATGCCCGCCGGCGAGCTCGTCTGGAGGTTGGTCGAGGTGTGTCCGGGGTGGGCGAGCAGGCTGCGGACCGGACTGCCGGCCGCGGTCAGCCGCTGGTGGAGCTGCCAGCCGAACACGGCGTTGGCCAGCTTCGACCGGTTGTAGTAGCCCATGGGCGAGTATTTGCGCTCACCGGTGAGGTCGTCGAAGAAGAGAGTGGCCCGGCGGTGATCGGCCGAGCTCACCGTGACGACACGGGGGTCGTCCCCGGCTTCGAGGAGGTCGAGCAGCAGGCCGGTGAGCGCGAAATGGCCGAGGTGGTCGGCCGCGAACTGCACCTCGTGTCCCTGTGCGCTCAACGTCCGGTGGGGTGGCGCCATCAGGCCCCCGTTGTTGACCAGCACGTCCAGGGGCGCGTGGTCGGCGTGCAGCCTGTCGGAGAAGAGGCGGACCGAGTCAAGGTCCGCCCGGTCGACCTGGCGCACTTCGACTTCGGCGCCGGGGGTCTCGGCGGTGAGCTGCGCGACCGCGTTGCGCCCCTTCCCCTCGTCCCGTACGGCGAGGATCACGCGCGCGCCCTTGCGGGACAGCGCCCGGGTGGTCGCCAGGCCGAGGCCGCTGTTGCTCCAGTGACGACGAACACGCGCTTGCCCAGGTCGGGGATCTGCTCGGCGGTCCAGCCACGCTGCTTGCTCATACGTCACACGCTGCCTGATATGACACTCGAGCTGTCGCGAGCCGCACTGCGGCTGCTGGCCCGGACGGGGTTCCACGCGGTCACGGTCGACGAGATCGCGGCCGTCGTAGGCGTGTCCAAGCGGACCTTGTTCCGGTACTTCGCGTCCGAAGAGGTCGTGGTGATCCAGTTCCTGGCCGGAATGGGCACCGGCATGCGGGCGGAACTGGCCGGCCGTCCCGCCGACGAGCCGCCGTCAGTGGCACTGCGCCACGCCGTCCGGGTCTCCGTCCACGCGTGCGCGGGCCATTCCCAGCGGACGCTGGGCGTCGTGCCGTTGATCCTGGGCACGCCCGCCCTCCTCGCCCGCTTCCTGGAGCGCCAAGCCCAGTGGCGTGATGAGCTGGCCGAAGAGCTGGCCGGCTGCCTGTCGCTGGATCCGCGGACCGATCTGTAGCCGCAGCCGGCCGCCGGTATCGCTTTGACCGCGTTCGACACGGTGCTGCAGCGGTGGAGCGACGGCGCCGCGGACCCCGAGGCCCTGACCGACCGGGCTTTCGCCCTGATCGGGCCGGCGCTCGACGCCGTCGGCCAGCAGGGGGACCGGCGGCGCGGAGCCGTGACGGTCGGCGACGCGGCCGCGGGCACCCGTCACAGCTCCGTTCGTCGCCCGTCAGGACGCCGCAAGCGGTCACCGGGGCCTGGTCGTGCGCCAGGAC
Organism: Streptomyces dangxiongensis; assembly: GCF_003675325.1. Classification (NCBI taxonomy): domain Bacteria; kingdom Bacillati; phylum Actinomycetota; class Actinomycetes; order Kitasatosporales; family Streptomycetaceae; genus Streptomyces; species Streptomyces dangxiongensis. The sequence goes on along the minus strand of NZ_CP033073.1, from coordinate 7,927,279 downwards.
GCCACGGTCCCCGGCTCGGTCGCCGCGCCGCCCGGCCAGCCGGCACCCGAGGCAGTCCGAGTGCCCGTCGCGCGCGGTGAGGTCCCGGATCGGAACAGCTCAAGCGACAACAAGTCACTCGAGACAGAGGGCGCGATTCCGGAGGTTGGCGCCGGGCCGCGCAGATGCCGGACGTTACCGCGCCGGACGGCGAGTTGGTCGCACGGGAGGCGGCGGGCCGGCTCGCCTTCGAGCAGCTCCAGAACCGGTTGCAACGACGCGGCGCCCGGGCGGCGCGGGCCGCGGACGAGTGGCCGGCCCACTTCGTCGCCGTCGATCTGCTGCGGCTGTCTGGGACCGACACGATCAGTTGGCCCTACCGGCGGCGCAGGGCCGCCCTCGAGTCCGTGTTCGCCGCCCGCCGACTCATCGCGCCGTGGGTGTTGTGCCCGCCGGCCATCGACCCGGACACCGTGCGCGAGACCACGGAGGCGATCGTCGGTGCTCTCAGAGGAAGCCGGCCGACCGTCCGGGGGAAGGAATTCCGGTCCGGCGGCGTGGAGGAGTGGCGCGGTGGGCGTGGTCGGCGGGACGTCACTGGGTCGCGCCGCCGGCGACCCACTCGCTCCACGGTATGTTCCAGTCGCTGAGGCCGTTGTCCGGGGCCAGCAGTGGCGGTCAGCTTCGCCCTGGCGCGACCGCGCCCCGGTGGGCATGCGAGCGCAGCCAACCCGCCGGAGAGTGCGGCGGCGGGGATCTGCTCCAGCCGGGTGGACAGGCCGCTGGGCGTGCCCAGGTCGCCTTGTAGAGACTTTCCGTGATCAACGGAGCCAGGAGCGGGGGCGCGGTAGTGATGGGTGGTGGGGGGTGTTTGTGCAGGTGCTGTTCCTGGTGGTCGTGCTCGGCCGGTCCGGTGAAGGGCCTGGTGCCCTACAAGAGCGTCCAACTTCTTGTGGCAGGTGTTCCTCCGATCGCTCCCCATATTCCTTCGATAGGTTGATTCATCCCTCCGCCTGCCGCCATGCTGTCGAGCTATGGGGGAAGCGACGACACCGACGGCCATCGGGGCCGACACCGGGGCACAGGTGGTCTTCCATCTCTTCGCCGCGTCGGATCGCGAGGAGACGGACGCCGCGAGAGATGTGTTGAGCCGGGCCGGTGTCGCGTACGCGGACTTACGCCCGCCGGGCGTCAACGCCCCCGGCGATGACGTCCTCACCGGCACCGCCACCGCCGCCGCCCTCGCGGACGCCGTCGCCGCGCTCAGTCACTTCTTCCGGTACGGCATCGCCGTACGCCTCGCAGGGCCGACCGATGTCGTCGTGCGGTCGGATCCCCGCGTCGAGCACGGGCACATCGTGATCCGCAAGCCGCGCCGCGACGTGCCCGTACGGGACAGCGGAGCCCTACGCTCCGCTCTCAACGGCCTGCTCGCACAGGGGGCGCCGGACCCAGCGCCCCTCCCTTACCCGCCCAGCCTCATGTTCCGCGATCACCAGAGCGCCGAGCTCGCCGCCGAGGCCACCCGACTCGCCCGTGTCTTCACCGACCCGGACTTCGTCAGCGGCGCCGACCCCACCGGCACCCTGCTCGACAACCTGCAGAAGCTGGCCGACGCATCCGGCAGGCCCCGCAGGCTGCTCGACCTGCTCCTGCTCGCCCACGCCTTCTCCCGTACCGACGACGGCGATCACCGAGTGCGCGACCTGCGTATACCCGGCCTGGACGAGGTCCAAGGAGTGGCCTCCACTGTCGAGGTCTTTGTCCAGCCGTCCACCGACCCGGAGTCCCGGGTGCTGGCCCGCCCCCTCGCCGACGGCCGGCAAGGCTTCCTCATCGGACTGCCGCCGCAGACCGTTGAATTGATGGCCAACATCTCCTGGGCCCTGCCCACCCTCTGCGCCGTCACCGGGGCGGCATCCGGCGCTGCCGATCCCGACTCCTTCCCGCTCGACCGCGACAGCACCTGGGGCGCCGTCGACGCCACCGTCGCCTCGTACATGCGCTGCTGGCGACCCCCGCGCGCCGCCTCCCTGCTGCCGCCCCGGCCGCTCATCCCGATGGCCATGCCGGAGGGCGAGATCCCCTACGGATCCGGGGACCCCTACCTGGTCTTCAACGCGTGTGCCCTCTTCCTCATCGCCCGCGAACTCACCCCGATACTCCAGGGCAGGCTCAGCAACGGGATCGAGCCGCCTCTGATGCCGTTCACCGCGGGACTGCCCCGGGAGGTGCGCCTGGCGACGCAGGCGGACTGCGCGGCGTACGTCCACACGATGAACGCCCTCATCCTGGGGGCCGGCACGGACGGCCCCTTCGTACCCGACTTCGGCAACATCCGGCGCCACTTCCATCACGGGAAGCCGAGCCGGTTCGGCCGGATCCGGCGACTGGAGGAACAGGCGCGGTACGAGGCCGGAGTGGTGCTGGCCTGCGTGAACCGCACGACCGAGGCCGTGCTCAGCTACTACGCCGTGGTCGACATGTTCGCCGCGCTCGCCCGCGCCCGCCGCGACGGCGCGCTCGCCCGCCGTCTGGAGGCGATCGGCGAACGGCGCGAGGCGGTGTGTGGCTACATGCTGTGGATCAAGGAGCACGAACTGCCCGAGGCCTGGGGGCTGCGGACCCGGCTGGAGGGGGAGGAAGACGGGTGGGAGCGCGTATGGGAGTACGTCCGTCATGCGCAGCGGCATCTGGTGCCGACGCTGGTCGATCCATCACGCTGACCTTCCGCCGTCGCGGGGACAGCCGCCTCGGTGCGTCGCTACGGTGGCTCCATGAAGGACATCACCGTCGGCGAAGCCATCGACCACCTTCGAGCCGAACTGACCGCCGCTCGCGATCGCGCCGTGAATTCCGGACTGCACTTCGAACTCGGAGACATCTCCCTGGAGTTCACGGTGGAGCTGCGTCGCGAGCAGAGCGGGAAGGGGTCCATCAAGGCGTGGGTCGTGTCCGGGGAGGCGGGGGCTGTGAAGTCCGGAACCGCCGCCCACAGGCTGGCATTCACGTTGCGCGCGGTGGACCAGGACGGCGCGGGCATCCGCATCGGCAACAGCGACGCTCCGACGGGCGGTCTGACCGGTGGGGGCGGGCTCGTCCGCTGACTCGCCCGCAGGCGTACCACGGTGAACGGGGGCACAGATGGAGCTGAGCCGTATCGTCGCGGTCCTGCTGCCGGGTGCGGAGCAGCGGTACGGCGGCAACGGAACCGGCTATCTCCTGGGCGCCAGGCTTATACTGACCGCCCGTCATGTCCTGGAAGGGCGGGACGCCTGCGACGTACAGGTGCCCGGCGGTCGCGCGGTACCCTGCACGGTCGTCTGGCGCGGCGCCACTCACGTCGACGCGGCCCTGCTCCTCGCCGAGGCAGACGTCCGCGAGCAGGTCGCCCCGGTCCGCTGGGGGCGGCTCGTCACTGCCCGGCACCAGCCCTGCGACGTCGCCGGCTACCCCGAGGCCGGGCGCCGGGCCGACGGCGGTCTCGATCTTCAGCAGCCACGCGCCACCCTCGCCCCCGGCACCGGCGCCCTGTCCCACCGCTACACCGCGGAACTCGCCAGCGCGCCGCCCGCCGACCCCGCCCGCCGCACACCCTCCCCATGGAGCGGCCAGTCCGGCGCGGCCCTCTTCAGCGGCGCGCTGCTGACCGGCGTCGTCGTGACCGATGTCAGCGGCTGGGGGCTGCCGCGCTGGGAGGCCGTACCGGTGTACGCGCTGCTGGCCGACCCGGGGTTCACGGACCTGGTCACCCGGCACACCGGCGCCCCGCCCGTGTGGGAGCCGGTCGACCTTCAGGGCCTCGTCACGCCCGCCGCGGGATGGCCGGTCCGCTCCCCAGCGACGCTGCTGGACCAGCGCGCCGAGGTGGTCCGCTTCCACGGCCGCGAGCACCTGCTGGGGGAGCTCGACGACTGGTGCCAAGGCGAAGGCGTACAGCTCGCCGTCCTCACCGGGCCCGGCGGTGCCGGCAAGTCCCGGCTCGCCCGCGAACTGTGCACCCGGCGGCGCGACCGGCACGGCTGGGCCTGCGGCTGGCTGGACGAGCGCGGCCCGGCCGAGGACCTCGGTGTGCTCGCCGAGGTGGACCGCCCACTGATCCTGGTCGCCGACTACGCCGAGCTGCGGATCGCCCAACTGACCGCCCTGCTCACTGTGCTGGACCGACGGCCCGACGGCCGTCCTCCGGTACGGCTGCTGCTCACCGCGCGAGGGAGGGGCGACAGCACGGGCGGCTGGTGGGACCAGCTCAGGACCCGGACGCGCGAGACGAGAAACCTGACCTACGACACCCTGCACCGCGAACTGCCTCCGCTGACGGAGTTACCGGACCGCGACGCGCACTACCACGACGCCCTCACCGACCTCGCCCGGCGCCTCCCCGAGGCACTGCCCCGGGAGCTCAGGGACGTCACCGGTGACTGGACGGGACGCGTCGCCCTCGTCGCCCCGCGCGATGTGAGCGCCCCCGAGTACGGCTCCGCTCTCACTCTGCACATGACCGCGCTCACCGACCTCCTCGCCACACATCCCGCGACCCGCCCGGACGACACCGGCCTACGGGTCGAGGAGCAACTCCTCCTGCACGAGCGCGCGTACTGGGAGGACAGCGCCGCCGGCCGCCCCCGACTGGCGGAGGCGGGCCCCGTGCCCCTGGCCGACGCGGTGGGCACCGCAATCCTCACCGCGGGCGCGGAACCCGCTCTGGCCGCCCCGCTGTTGCGCTCCTCCCCCGGCTTCCGCACGGCGGACGCCCCGACCGTGGACCAGGGCGCGGCCTGGCTCGCCGAGATGTACCCCGCCCCGGGCGATAGCTGTTGGGGCGCCCTCCAGCCGGACCGCCTGGGGGAATACCACGTGGGGGACCGGACGCGGGCGGACACGGCCCTGGTGACGCTGCCGTTGCTGACGTTGGCGGGGGCGAGGACGGCGCTGTGGCGGTCCCGGGTCGAGGAGCCGACGCCCGCCGGCAGCCCCGAATCGCGACCCGCCCCGCCGAGCCCTGAGCACCGCACCGCGTCAGTGGCCGCCCGCACCGGGCAGCCGACGTCGGCCGAGACCCCGCCGGCCCCTTCCGCCGCCCCCACCCTCCTCGCCGCCCTCGTCACTCTCTCCCGCGTGGCCGGACTCCCCCGCCACTGGCACCCCGTCGCCCGCGCCCTGGACGAAGCCCTCGGCCGTGACTCGGCCCTCGCCGGCACGGTCATGGAGGCCACCACCCTCACCGAGTCCCCCGAGCCCCTCCTCGACGCCCTGCACCGGCTCACCGACGCACCCGACACCGACCCCGAGCTGCTGCTGGAGCTGCTCGACCGGTTGGGCGCGGGGCGTAGCCGGGTGCTCGCCGCGTGGGCCACGCGTACCGCCGCCACGGCCGCGCGGGGGCTTCCGCCGACCCCGCGGGCTACCGCGCTCGTGCACGAGGCGGGGTGGCGGCAGGCCGCCGGGGACCACTGGACGGCCCTACGCCGATGCGACGAGGCGCTGCGGCTGTACGACTCCGGCGAGGCTGAAACCACACCCGCCGCACGGTTCACCGCGCTGCTCACCATGGCCCGCTCGCACCGCTGGACCGTGGAGTTCGACAAGGCCCAGGCCGCGCTGGACAGGGCCGCCGAGCTGGTCGGCACACTTACCCCGGCCGACCAGGCCCCCGCTCGGGCGGAGATCCTCGGCGAGCGTGCCCGTGTCATCGTCGGCAGCGGTGACGACGATGCCGCGCGCCCCCTCCAGGAACAGCGCGTCGCCCTCCTCAACTCCCTCGCCGACACGGGCGATCCCGTTGTACTCGAACGTCTCGCGGACGCCGAGGCCGAGCTAGCGCACACCCTCAAGCGCAAGGGCGAGTTCCGTGCCGCCGCCGAGACGCTGTCCGAGCCCACCGCCCACACCCTGCGGCAGATGGCCGATGAGCGGCCCGACGCCCTCGGCCACGACGCCGTGGGCAGCCTCGTCGGCCGTGCCAACCGGCTGCGCGTGCTGGACCGGTTCGAGGAGGCGCTCGCCGTCCTGCGCGACGCGCTCGCCGTCGTCGACCAGCCGGAGAGCCTGGCCACCCCGGTGGCCGCGGAGGGCCTGGCCGTCGTCCTCAACAACATCGGTGGGACGCTCGTCTCCATGGGCAGACCCGAAGAGGCGCTGGAGCCGATCCGCCGCGGGCTCGCCATCCGACGAAGCCTCGTCGCGGACGCCGGCGAGCCGAACGAGCTGTTCTGGAACTCCCTCCTCCAGCACGCGTCCGTCCTGACGGAACTGCGCCGCCTCGACGAGGCGCGGGAGGCCGCCGAGGAGTGCCTGGAGGTCGGCTGCGAACTCGTCCGCAGCAAGATCTCCCGCCCCAGGGTGGAGGCCCAGGCCCAGATCATGCTCGCCGAAAATCTGATCGACCTCGCCCGAGGGAACCCCGACCAACGGGGTGACCTGCGCAGGGCGAAGCGACTCGTTGACCAGGCCGTCCGCAACTACGACCGCGACATCAGGAATCTCCCGGGCGACCACCTGGGCGAGTACACCGCCGTGCTGTCCCTCGCCGTCGATCTCTACTTCGCCCTTGGTCGGCGCCGGGCGGCGCGCTCCACGATCCGCCGGGCGATGCTCGTCCGCCGCCTCCTGGTCCGCCGTGACCCCGAGCAGCACGGCGACAGCGTGGCGGCTCAGCTCGAAGGCCTGGCCCGGAAAAGCCTGCAGGCCGGGCAGACGAGCGACGCGGAGGGCCTGCTCGGCCAAGCGGTCGCCATCCGGCAGGTAGTCCTCGACGTGTGCGGCCTGCCCACCGACCGGTCCGCCCTGGCCGCCACGCTCGCCCAGTACGCCGGTGTGCTCTCCCGGATGGGCCATCAGCGCGAGGCCCTGCCCCATCTGTACAAGGCGCTGGAGCTGACCCGCGAGGTGGAGCCGCACGCCGGACCCGACCAGTACGCGCTCGCCATCGCGACCTGCCACTACAATCTCGCGGACACCCTCCCCTGGACCGGCGCCTTCGACCAGGCGCTGCTCGAGGTGGCGGCCTCCGAGAGGAGCCTCGCCCCGCTCGCCGACCTGAACCCCGATCTGTACGCGCGCGAGATGGACGACTGCGCCCAGCTACGCGCCCAGATCGTCAGGGCGGCGGAGCACGGTCTTCCCGACCGACGTCACCCCTGATTCACTGAAGCGTCACGGCGACCGGCACGCTCACTCCCGGGACGGGATCCTTGTGGCGGTCTCCCTCGCCCAGCGGCCGGCCACCGAAGCGTCCGGCCCGCTCCCGGCAGCAGCCTGCCTCAGCCAGTCCCGCAGGTCGTGCGCCTCCTTCACGCGGTGCCGCCACGACTGCCGAGTCGTTTGCGGTTGGCGGCCTGGTCGGCGGGCTGCGGGATCACTGCCCGGATCCCGCGCCGGCGGAGATGCGATCGGATTGCGCGGGACGAATACGCCTTGTCGGCCAGGATGTCCGGCGTGATCCTTGGACGGCCGATCCGCCTGGGCACCCGTAAGCGGGTCATGACCTGGGTGAACGCGGGCGCGTCACCTGACTGGCCGGGCGTGATGACGAAGGCCAGCGGGCGACAGTGGCCGCCTACGGCGAGGTGGATCTTGGTGGTGGTCAGCCCGCCGCGGGACCGTCCGAGGGCATGGTCGGGCGGCTCGCCGACCGGAGCCCCTTTTGACGGGCCCCGGCGGCGTGCTGGTGGGCCCGGACGATGGTGGAGTCGACCGCGACGACCCATTCGAGGTCACCTTCGGCGTCGGCCTGGGCGAGCAGGGCGGTGAAGACCATCTCCCAAGTGCTGTCGGCGGCCCACTTCCGCAGCCGGTTGTGAGCGCCTTTCCACGACGCGAAGTGCTCGGGCAGGTCCATCCATGGCGTGCCGGTGCGGTACTCGAACGCGATCGCGTCGTTCATCCGCCGATGACCCCGCCACCGCCGCCCGGCTTCGGTTCCGGTCCCGCAACAACAGCTCGATGCGTGCCCACTGGGCGTCAGTCAACGACACACCAGACCAACGATCTGAAAGAAACGGCCTAGCAGGCTGAGCTGGCCCGCACCGAGCTCGCCGCCGCCTGCGACAGCGCGCGCCGAGGCGAGGGCCCGGGCCCTGCTGGAGCGCCTAGGTTCTGTCTCTGCGGTCAGCGTCGTGTCCAGATGAGGATGGCGGCGAGGTGGAGTGCGGCCTGGTAGGCGATGGCGAGTTTGTCGGTTCGCGTGGCCGGGCCGCGCCACTGTTTGAGGCGGTTGATGCGCCGCTCGACGGTGTTGCGCTGCTTGTAGGCGTCCGCGTCGAAGCCGGGCGGGCGCCCGCCTTGGCGGGCGCGCCGCAGACGGTGGCCGGTCTGGTCCGAAGGCTGAGGGATGACCGCGCGGATCTGTCGGCGGCGCAGGTGGCCGTGGATCGCGCGGGATGAGTAGGCGCGGTCGGCCAGGACCGTGACGGGGCGGGTGTGAGGTCGGCCGGGGCCGGTTCTCGGCACCCGGATGCGGGCCATGACCGTCTCGAAGGCGGGCGCGTCGCCGGCCTGGCCGGCTGTGACGGCCAGAGCCAGGGGCCGCGCGTGGCCGTCTGCGGCCAGATGGATTGACACCAGGTAGCCGACCCTCGACGAAATTGGCGTCGCTGTGGCAGATACCGCACGCCTCCACGGCGATCCTGACGTGTCCCGGGCCGGGCTGCGGCACCTCTTCGCTCGGCGATCTCGAAGGTGCCGCCTGGGGCGGTTACCTGCGCGGCTCGGTAACTGTTCATTGGTCCCTCGGACGGGTGTATGCAGGGCCTGATACCGGGGCAACAGGTCTGGGGCTATCAGGCGCGTCGAGTCCTGTGTGCATGCGCTGACCTGGATGAGGCCGCCCCTGGTACGTGGCAGGCGTCGCCGCTGAGCCCGTGGAAGCCGGAGCTGTCCGCCGGGGCGAAGGAGCAGCACCCGGGTCGGTCCGCCGGGGCCACGCGAGAGAGGCTCGCGAGTGCGAGGATCCCACCCGGGCGCTTCCTGCGGTCATGGCCTGGTGGCCGCGTGCACGCTGACCGCGAGGGGCCAGTTGGCCCGCTTGCCCAACGCGTTTCGCGGTGATAGGCGGTTCGGCAGACGAGCGCCCCCCTGCGGTCGCTGCTTCCGCAGTACCGCTCAGGACCGCCCGCCGCAGCCCGTTCACCGCCTGCGCCCGGGGACGTTCTCCTCGTGCGCGCATGTTCTGGCCGCCGGATACTCGATGTGGGCTCAATGCCGCCCAACCGCAGCCCGGGTGCTGAAAGACATCAACCTTCCCGGCCCTGACCGATGAGGAGATTGCGTCGTGCGCTCCCGAAGGAATCCGCTGGCTCCCCTCGCGGCGGTGACGGCCGGCCTGCTGGCCGGGGCGGTGGGAACGGTGTGCCTGGATGCCGTTCATTACCTGAAGTACCGTCGCGCAGGCGGGACGGACAGCCCGCTCGCCTGGGAATTCGCGCCGGTCGAAAGCTGGGAGAAGGCCCCAGATCCAGGGCAGGTGGCGAAGCGGGTGATCGAGGGCTTCACGCAGCGTCGGCTTCCTGATGGTTCCGCCTGGCTCACGAGCACCGTCGCTCACTGGGCCTACGGATCAGCGGCGGGCGCGGTCTACGGCATCGTGGCCGGATCACTGCCCAGCCCCTCCCCCGTGTACGGCGTGCCTTTCGGTGCCGCAGTGTTCGCCGGTGACTACGTCACCTTGCCGATCGCAGGGCTCTACAAGCCGATCTGGCAGTACGACGCCAAGATCGTGGCCTGGGATTTCGGCGCGCACGTCGTCTACGGCACCGGCACCGCAATCACCTTCTGGCTGCTCACCCGACTCGGCACCGGTGCCGTCAGTCAGAGACCATATGCCGCCTGCCTGCCGCGGCCGATGCCCATGCGCGCCACGGCTCCCTGCTGATGGGTATGCGGTTGCTTCTGGACCGCCGCCCGAGCGTCGTGAGCCCACGATCACGCCTGTCGGCGCGGAGCACCGGGGTGTTCGGCCGGGCCAGCCCGCCGAGCGCGTCACCCGGATCGCCGCCCAACCCATCGTCCTGGCCGTCGGCTCCCTCCGACAGTTGGCCCCAGCGTGGCCCGGGCCGCCGTCTGCCGGATTCCCGGGCGCGGCCCGCGTCCGGCCGTGCGAGTCTCGTCATGTCGGCATCTTGTACGAGCACAGGAAGTGTCAGTCATGGACATGAAACTCGAGGTCGTGGTGGTGCCGGTGTCCGACGTCGACCGGGCCAAGGGCTTCTACACGCAATTGGGCTGGAGGCTGGACGCGGACATCGCCCCGGACGGGAACTTCCGGGTGGTGCAGGTGACGCCGCCGGGCTCGCCGGCGTCGGTCATCTTCGGCACCTCGGTCACGTCCCAAACGCCGGGCTCGGCTCAGGGACTGCACCTGGTCGTGGACGACATCAACGCCGCATACGATGAGCTGAAACGGCTCGGCGCTGGGCCGAGCGAGGTGTTCCACGACGCCGGCGGCGTCTTCCACCACGCCGGGACAGACGCCCGGCTGCCGGGGCCGGATCCGCAGCGCACGAGCTACGGCTCGTTCCTGTCCTTCAGCGACCCGGACGGCAACGGCTGGTTCCTCCAGGAGGTCACCACCCGACTCCCGGGACGCCTCGATCCCGCGACCACGACGTTCGCCTCCCCAGCGGACCTGGCGAGCGCGCTGCGCCGCGCCGCGGCCACGCACGGGGAACACGAGGCACGCATCGGTGCGGAGGACCCGAACTGGCCGGACTGGTACGCCCAGTACATGGTGCGTGAGCAGGCCGGGACCGAACTGTCGTCGTGACCGCATCGCCCTTCGGTAGGTCAAGGCCCGCAAACGAATGGTCTCCGGCATGCCCAAAGCCTGCTCGCAGTCGAACCACGCGTCGGAGTAGGGGGTGCCAGTGGACGAGCGCGTACCTGAACGCTAAGTATGTCGTTTCGGAATGAAGTTCTGAGGCGGCGGAGGCAGATAATGCTGCAGGCCAGTTCGAGCAGGCCTTGAGGGGCCGAAACATGTGAGCCGTCGACAGCGCAGTCATCCATACCCAGAAGGTCCGCCTGCCAGCTCGGCCAGCAGGGCGGAGTGCAGGCGGGGCGAGACGCCGGCCTCGGTCCAGTCCCGCAGCCGGCGCCAGGCCGTGACTGCAGAGCAGCCCACGCTCTCGCCGGTACGTCGCGCCAGGCCACGCCGGTCCGCAGTACGTACATCACGCCAGCGAGCGCCGCCCGGTCCGGAACACGCAGACGTCCGGGGTAGCGACGACGGCGCTCGGGAAGGGGCGCGGCAGCAGCGGCGCCACTCGCTCCCACAGGTCGCCCGGAACAAGATCAGCACCCATCCGCACAGCCTGCCGACCACGATCGTCAGGCACAAGATCGTGGGCTCAACTCGCTTGAAAAGATCAGTCAGTCGGCGAAGGTGCCGACCAGCCGCAGCGGGGTGATCCTGACGACCACCCGCACCACCTCCGGCGGCAGTGCCAGGTACTCCTCGCCTGCGCCGGGCCCCTCGTACTGCTCGGCCAGTGCGACCGCCGGCTTCCGACCCAGGTCCTCGGCCACCGTCGCGGTACCGCATACCTCCAGGTATCGCAGCGGCTCGGCCCGGTCGTAGACCGTCAGGCTGACCCGCGCGTCGCGCTCCACGCGGTGCGCAGGCCGGCATCACTCTTCTCCCAATGCGACCAGCGGGTTCTCTCCCTGCCAGTACTGCGGGCCGAGTCGGTCGCGCAGCAGCTTGTAGACCTCGCCGCGGAAGAGCGCGGCGACCGGCCACGGCCGACTGTAGACCCGCATGTCGGCGATCTCGTCGTTGCCGTCCAGGCCGATCACGAGCCCGAGCTGCCAGGTGTGACCGTGCACTGTGGCGTCATACAGCACCACGGACGCGTTGCCGAATCTGGTGGCGACGCGGAACCTGGGGGCGCCGGATATCTCCTCGACGGCCATGAGGATGACGCCCACCAGCCCGCCTCCGCCGGCGGTGTCCGTCAGCACCGGGGAGTGGAACGCCACGTCAGCCGAGAGTCCGGGCAGGCCGGGCGTATCGGTGCGGAAGCCGCCGGGAGGCCCTGCGGGCACGTACGGCACCGACAGGTCGATATCGTTGTGGAACCGCTTGTCCGAGGCGGCCAGGTGGTCACGGACCAGCTTCACGAACGGCCAGGGCCGGGCGTACAGGTCGACCGCCGAATACGTGCCCTCCGAGCCGCGGGTGAGCACCGCGAACAGGCCGACCTCGCGCCCCTGGCCGCGGCCGACGAACGTAACGAAGGCCCGCTGGTCGTCGGTGGCGACGAACTCCGGCTCGCCGATCCCGAAGGACTCGGCCAGTTCGCGCAGGACCAGCACTGCCTGATCCCGGCCTTCGATCCGGGACAAGGTGAGCGGCGTGGCGAGGGAAACCGTCTCGGTCAGGGCCGCCGGGAACTGGCCCAACACGGCCTTGGCCGCATCGCTGTCTTTCGACATGTGCATCTCCTGTTCACCAGGTGATGTCAACCGCAGCGTCGGCCACGGACAGCGTCAACATCATTTTATCGCACTATTCCATGGCGTGCATAACCGCGGCAGGTGAAGCCGCGGCTGTCGGCACCGACAACGGCGTCCGCCTTGACCGACTGCGAGTCGATCTCCCCGCATTCCAGCCCAGCCGCTCGCGGACCTGCACGCGCAGCCGGTCGTGGAACTCCTTCCGTAAAGGAGCATCAGCCCTCCGACACCAATCCGTTGATTTTGGGAGCCGGCCCTCCTGCCCAGGACAGCAGCCACAGGGAACGCGCCATGGCACAAGCCGCCTATCGAGGGCGGGACTTCGTGCCCAGCCCGAAGAGGTTGGGACGATGAGCGAGGAGCAGGTGATGACAGTCCCGCGATTCCACGTGGACTCCTCGATGAGGGCTCAGCGAAGTCAGTGGGGGTCGGGCTGGCACAGCGCTCCACTTGGCCATTCGGAGACACGGCCGTCTCGGCCGGCCCCACGGCCGGGTCAGCCCGGCTTGACCGCCAGCGTCGCAAAATAGTTCGACATGTATTGAGCGGATGCGTTGGATTGGTGCGGCGCTTCCGCGAAGCCGGTGAGGACGAACCCCGCGGCGAGTTGCCCGCCGATCTGGTCGGTGAGGGTGTGGCTGTATTCAAGAGGGGCATCCGCGCCGAACTTCGTGGCGCGTTCCTCGGCGGAGTACTGCGTGACATCGCTGTAGGGCAGTTTGTGCACGACGATCAGCTCGCCGCGCTCGTCGAGCGCCTCGTGGTCGAACAAGTACGCATCAGGGTTGAGGAAGCCCACGAGCAGAGTTCCGCCCGGTCGCAGGACGCGGAAGCACTCACGCCACACCGGTGCCAAGTCTGGTACGAATAGGTTGGAGACCGGATGGAATACGACGTCGAATGTTGCGTCGCCGAAGGCGCTGAGGTCGCGCATGTCGCCTAGGACGGTGCGCAGCTCGAGTCCGTCGCGCGCCGCCACCATCCGGTCCTGGCCGAGCTGGCGGGGTGAGTTGTCGAATACGGTGACCCGCGCCCCTGCGGCGGCGAGGATCGGACCCTGCTGGCCACCGCCGGAGGCCAGGCACAACACGTCCTTGCCGGTCAGGTCCGTCGGCAGCCAGGAGCGGTCGACTGGCTCACGCCCGATGAGAACAATCGACCAGTCGCCCATGCGGGCGCGCTCGACATCCTCAGCACTCACCGGCCTCGACCACTCGTTGCCCTCTTGGACACACTTGTCCCAGGCTGCCCGATTGTGGGCAACGGGGTCGACAACAATGTCCTGCACGTTCAACTCCCTGCTACAGCCAAGCGGACACCTGCGGTACTGACGGTTCGGTGCCGCTAGCCAACACGATCACAGGGTGCGGGCTCAACGAAATTAGCGGGCACCGAGGTGTCCACGGGCTCGACGGGTGGTCGCGCAGCGGGTGCGTAAGCGCTGGTTGCCGGGGTTGCGGAAGCCGTAGGCGTCGCGGGCGATGGTCTCGATGACCCGGTTGGTGCCTTCGGAGGCGGCGTTGGTGATCCCAGTGTGCAGGAACGCGAGGATCTCTGGCCACCAGGTCTCGACGGTTGCGGCTAGGCGCTGCAGTGAAGGCCGGAGCGAGCCGGCCGACCACGCGCTCGGGCGCTCCCGCGGCCGTCGTCGGCACTTCGGCCCGCGAGAAGACGTACGTCAAGGGCTACCAGGTTCGGACGGGCCCGGGTACGAAGTACGGTTCCCTCGGCCTCATCCTCAAGTACGACGGTGTAGAGGTGCGGTGCAAGGCCAGGACGGCCGGCTGGATGCGGGTGTACGTACTGAACGGCCAGAGGGAGGGGCGGACGGGCTGGACGGCCGGCAAGTACATCCACGATTGACGCACCGGCAACCCGCTGTGTACTGATCTCTCCTCGAAGCTGGGCCTCCGACCGCCGGTGAGAGGGGCGCTCTGCCCCGTGTGCCCTTCGTGCGCTGTTCGGACCTGATTAAATGATCATCTTTTGCTGAACGAAACGAACGGGGAACCAGGATGAGGCGCCTATTCCATGCCGGAGTCGCGGCAGGGGCTGCGCTGGTGCTTACCGCGTGCGGTGGTGGCGCGGCAGACGGAGGAAGCGGAGCGAGGGCCGAGGGAAGCGGGGACGGCAAGAAGACCGCAGACGTCAAGTCGGCGTCGCTGGCCCAGTCGGGCAGCCTGACGGTGGCCTACTGCCACGAGATACCCAACGGGAACAGCGATCCCGTGTACGGGCTCACGCTGCGCTCGTACTCCGCGAAGAACGGCGCTGTGGTCGGGGAGCGGAGCGTCGTGCTGCCGAGCGATGTCGAGCCGGAGACGGTGTGTGAAGAAGGCAGTTTTCGCAGCCTGGCCACCTTCGCCTTCAACAAGGACATGAGCCTGATCGCCGGCATCACGGATGCGGGCGAGACTGCCCGGGCTGGGGCCTACGACCTCACCACCGGGAAAGAAGTCTCCCCGCCAGACCCGGACGCCTTCACCGAACGGGCGACGAACAAGGGAGTTGCCTTCCACCCCACCACCGGGCTCCTTTGGTACGACGAGAGCGACCACGAGAGTGACGACGAGGGTTTCGGCTCGCGCGACGCGCGAGCCGGTTACTCGACCGAGAAGCACCTGAATGTCTCTCAGGCCGCCGCCGTCGTCACTCAGGACGCCGCCACCACCTCCACGGCTCTTGCGGCGAACGCCTGGCCGCAGGCAGTTACCCCCAGCGGCGATGTCGCCGCCGACCTGTCGGACACCCCGGCCTACGGCCCGATGCTTGCGCTGTACCGCGTGACATCGGACGGCGGGTCCAGCGGCGGCTACAAGCTGACCGATCTCACCACCAAGGGCCTGGACGGTCGGGAGACTTGCGCGCCGACTTTCTGGCGGGATGCCACCACCCTGGTCTGCGGCATGCAGCAGATCACCCTCGCGTCCGACTACTCCAGAGTCGTGAAGAACGAGGACCTGGTCCCCGCCAACGACCGCGACAACCGCACGCCGGTCCCGTCGCCGGACGGCAAGAGCTTTGCCTTCCTCTCCAGTGGCGAGGGCGAGAAGCTCACGCTCTACCGGGGTGACCTCTCCTCCATCGGCGCTCAGCCCGTCAAGGTCGCAGACCTGGAACCGCCCCTGGACGGCTCTGACGACCACCTGGCAACGCTGGTCCGCTGGAACTGACTCCTCGCGCCGACGGGCCGCCCGCCAATCGGTGGGCCGCCCCTTTCTGTTCACATCCCCGTCGGCGCGGCGTCCGGCTGTAGGCGGCGATGAGGACGTCCGTCGCTCCTGGGCATGACGCGACCGCCAGGACGCACGCCTGTGCGGGGGTCAGGCACGGCCGGATGAGGTCGGCGGGCTCCTGGCCGGCCGTGCCAGGGAGCTCGCCGCCGTGCAGCGGCGCGGAGGCCATCCCCCGCAGCTCCACGTCGGCTTCGTCCGGGAGCGGGCCACGGCCGTGAAGGGCACGCGCCCGGCCCCCACTTCCTCCTCCACAAGCGTCCCGGATCGCACAGTGCAGGGCAGGACGGTCGCCGGATGGGCCCGCTCGGGGTTGTGCGGCAGGACCAGGTCCAGCCACTCGCGCGCGAGCTGCTCACGGTTGCGGCGTATCCGCCGGCGCACGTGCTCCGGGACGAGGCTGTGCCCGGCACGGGTCTGGTCCTCGGTGAGGACACCGGCGTTCGCGGCGTCGATGCCGAGGGCCGTAGTCGGGGGCGGTGTCGATCCACCGCACGGCGGAGGCGGCCGCACGGACGGCCGCCTCCGGGATCGCCCAACACCGGTAGGTGCCCAGACCGAGCTCCGCTGTCACAGCAGGCTCCCCACCGTCGGGGCCTGCCCGGCGACGAGCTCCTGGAGCAGCACGGCGACGTCCTCGACATCCAGGCCGGCTGTTTCCGCGAGTCCGGCGAGGTCCACGGTGCGGCCGGCGACCAGCGGGCGCAGCACTGCCTCCGCTGCGAGGGCGAACTCGAACATGCTCGCGGCGGCGGACAGCGTCACCACGTCCTCGCCGACGTCCACCACCGCGCGGGCGGTGGTGAATGTCCGGACGTGACAGGCAAGAGGAACAGCTTCTCGCCGCCGTTGTCGAGCACTTGACCGAGTGGGAGATCAACCCCGCCGGTGTGCCGCGCGCCCGGCACGGGACAGGCCGGCGCTTCCGTCAGCGCACGCTCGCGCTCTCCGAGCACCCGGCGTTCCTGTGCCGGCTCGGCGGCCCCTTCTTCCTCTTCCAGTGCAAGGTCACCGCTCTGGGAGCGCTCCGGGACCCCAACGAGCCCTTGTGAGGGAGCCAGGTGTTTTTGGGGTTGAGCGCGGTGTCGGGTCGGAAGTGCGGGCACGCGTCGACGCCGCCGGCGAGGGCCTGGAAGCGGGCTGCGGAGCGCAACTCGCTTGGACAGGCCTCCGGGTGTGTGACCCGCTCGATCGCGCCGGGCGGTCGATGAGCTTTCCCGGCCGGTCGGACGGGCGGATCAGCGCAGCCCGGCGAAGAGATCGTTCTCGGGTACGGCCGCACCGGTGGCGTCCTGGACGCGTACGAAGGTCTCCATGCCCATCAACTCGCCGAACCTCTCCTTGCCCATCTTGAGGAAGAAGATGTTCTCGCCCTGACTGGCGTGCGCGGCCAACGCGTCGAACTTCTGACCGCTGAACGCGATGGTGTCCACCCACGTGGTGATCTCATCGTCGGGGAGGCCGATCTCGGCCATCGCGGCGGCCTCGGCAGGATCCGGCTCCGGCATGTCCTCATGAAACTCGCGCATGATCTCGCCGAACCGCCGCATCATCGAGCGGGGCATCGTGGTCCAGTACACCTTCGGTGCCAGCGCGGTCATCTCCAGCGCCGCCATCGTGATGCGATGGGCCTGAATGTGGTCGGGGTGACCGTAGAAACCGTTCTCGTCGTAGGTGACGACCACATCAGGTCGGTAGTACCGCATGAGTTCCGCCAGTCGGGTCGCGCCTTCCTGCACGGGGGTCTGCCAGAAGGACCCGGGGGCGTCGTTGCTCGGCCAGCCCACCATCCCGGAGTCGGCATAGTCCAGCATCTCCAGATCGCTGACCTTCAGCACGTCACAGCTCGCCTCGAGTTCTTTACGACGCATCAACGCGACCGCCGCCGGATCGTGCCCGGGATCACCCGGCTTGACACCCCCCGGTCCGTCACCACAACCGCCGTCGGTACACGTCACGAGTACCGTGCGGATGCCTTCCGCCGCGTACCGCGCGAGAACCCCTCCGGTTCCGGTGGCCTCGTCATCGGGGTGGGCGTGTACTGCCATGAGCGTCAAGGGCCGGTCAGCCATGAAAGAGTCCTCCTGCAGAAATACGTGTTGATCCGAGTGTGCGGCGGGCGTGCCGCGATCCTGGGGCCCGGATCCTGGCGGAGCGGGCGGCCACTTGGCCTTCCAGGCGTCGGCGTTTCAACGCGAACGAGATACAGGCGCGACCTGCTGTCCTGTCGCACTGCGTTCGGCGTGTGGTGGGTTGCTGACCAGCGTGGTTGCCAGATCGTTCGACACCACCTGTGGCCAGCGTTCTCATATGACTCGGCTCGCGGAAGTCTCGTTCGACGATAGATGACAGGAGCGCCACCGAATCGCCAACAGTATCCGCCGAAGATCGCCGTTCTCCATGGTGCTGCGATGTGGAAAGCCCCGGACCCGCCCTCGCCGCCTCGGATCTGCACGTGGTGATGTGCTGTGCGATGTGCACCTTTACCTGTACGCGGTGCTGAGCTGCACTGTTGATGGGGAGTCGAACCCCCGCGTTGCTCTTCACGCGCCAGGAGTGGGCTGGAAAACCGCCAGCCCTCGGTGTGTGTGCACGCCTCCGAAGCTGCTACCTGCTCCACATCGTCCCAGCCTACTGGACTGCTCAGTCCAGCAGATCGACCTCCCAGTTCGTACGCTGGATCCGTACATCGACCTCGCGGATCTCTCGGGCAAGTGCATCCGCCTGACCGCGCAGTTCCGCGACCGGAAGCGCGGAAAGCATCATCAACTCGGACCGAAGCTGCCGGCCGTATCCCCGCTCGCCCTGACCGGCCGCCGCGTCCGCCGCTGCGGTGACCACGGAGTGACGCGACCGCAGGACGTCCCGGCGTGCGAGGGCATCGGTGAGCGGGCCGTCCGGACCCATCTCCACGGTGGCATTGGTCCGGTTGATTCGCCGGATCAGCGTTTCCAGAGCGTTCAGCACCTCACCAGCCTCGGCCAATAGCTGAGCTGCATCCTCGGCGGGTGTCTCCCCCTCCTGGTAGCGCGCACTGCTGACGACGCGTGCTCGCAGCTGTTCTACACGGCGTGTCGCCTCCGCGCGTTCTGCCAGTGCCTCAGCAAGCTTCACTGTCCCCACCCCCCCTCCATGAGTTCGCACGAGTATACGAGTGCGAACCAGCTCGTACGCACCCGACTTCCGATCCGCGGGAGCCTTGATCAGCCACTGGAGTGCGAGCGGGCAGCCGTTCAGAGGTCACGAAAGAGCATCGGACAGCACGGACGAGAACGAGTGGGAATCCGACAGTAGCGGCGCCCTGGAAGCTGGCCTCGATCGTGGCGGTGGGGCCGTTGCGGTGCTGGGCCACGATCAGGTCGGCCTCCCCTGCGCGAGGGGGCCTGGCCGTGAGGACGATGAGTTCGGTGGCGCATCACTGATCTACGGCTGGCATGCATCAATTCCGGGACCGCGCTCGGAAGGAATGCCGCCCGGCACGCCCAGGAGGACAGGTCCCCCGAGGCGGCGGCGAAGGACGGAGCGGTCCGGGACCAGTGAAGCGGCACGGCGGGCCTCGGCGCCCCGGTCGAAACAAGGTCGCGCGCCGCGTCGTACTCCGGTGGTCGATCGCGTCATCCCGGAGGGAAGCTCCGCCCCATGGCGACAACCTTGATCACCGGGGCCGACAAGGGCCTCGGTCACGAGACCGCTCGCCGCCTGATCGCCATGGGTCACACCCGTCTACCTGGGTTCGCGCAGCATCGAGCGGGGCTCGGTCGCCGCGCCCGAGCTCGGCGCCCGGTTCGTTCAGGCCGACGGAGGCCTGGACGTCCTCATCGACAACGCCGGTATCGGGGCGCGGTCCCCGGGGGGCGACATCATCGGCGCCGCGGAGTTGACCGCCGACGTGATGCGGAGGTGTTCAAGACCAACGTCTTCGGCCTGGTCCGGGTGACCCACGCCTTCCTGCCGCTGCTGGAACGCTCCGCCGCCCCGGTCATGGTCAATGTCAGCAGCGGCCTGGCCTCGTTCGCCCGGGCCGGCAGCGGGTATCTCGGAGTCGCCCACCCGGCCTCCGAAACCGCGGTGAACATGCTCACCGTGCAGTTCGCCAAGGCGTTCCCGCGGATGCGGATCAACGCCGTGGAGCCCGGCTACACCGCGACGGCCCTGAACCGGCACCAGGGCGTGCCGACCGTCGAGCAGGGCGCCGAGATCATCGTTCGGTGGCTCGACTGGGACCGGACGGCCCGACCGGCGGCCACTTGGACTCGACAGGCCCACTGCCCTGGCAGGCGTCGACGTTCGCCGGCCCACGCCCATCACCGGCAGCCATCTGCGCCCCCGGCGCGTCAGGAATAGCCTGGAGAAGAGCGGATCCGGGACCGAACGGACCCTCCCGATGCATCGGTTTCCCCGAAGGGGTGAAGAGGGAGACGAAGAGCCATGCCCTGGAACATGAACGGCACGTACCTGGAGAGCTGCAACTGCGACGCGGTGTGCCCCTGCACCACCTCGGGCCTGACCGCACCGGCCGACCACGAGCGCTGCCAGGTGACCTTGGCGTTCCACGTGGAGAGCGGGAACGTGGACGGCGTGGACGTCTCCGACCGCAGCGTCGCCGTCTTCATCGACGCGCCCCGGGTGATGGCCGAGGGCGACTGGCAGGTGGCTCTCTACCTCGACGCCTCGGCCGACGACGGCCAGGCGGAGTCCCTGGGCAAGGTCTTCTCCGGCCGAGCCGGCGGGCCGATGGCGGCGCTCACTCCGCTCATCGGCGATGTCCTCGGCGTGGAGCGGGTTCCCATCACCTACCGCGACGACGGCCGCCGTCACGCCGCGCAGGTGGGCGACGCCATCGACATCGAGATCGAAGACCAGGTCGCCCCGCAGTTCGGCGAGGACGGTCCGGTCATGAGCCTCACCGGCATGTTCCACCCGGCGAACAGCACGCTGACCATTGCCCGGTCCACCCGGGCGACGGGCGACGGCGTGTACGGCCGGACCTGGGACTTCTCCGGCGGCAACGGGCACTCCGCGCCTTTTAGCTGGTCCGCGTGACCGGTCGGCTGATCACTGTCCGCCGCAAGGCGGCCCCCGCCGGACTGCTGCTGGTCGCGTCGGCTGCCGCCTGGGTCTGGGTGGTGACGCGTCAAGGCGGTATGCAGATGGTTCCGGGCACCATGGGCCTGGGGCTGCCCGCCTTTCTGGCTGTGTGGACGCTGATGATGGCGGCGATGATGCTGCCCGCCACGGCCCTCGTCGCCGCGCTGTACGCACGCACCATGACCGTGCGCCGGGCGCCGCGCATGGCGGCTTTCACGGTGGCCTATCTGCTCGTCTGGGCTGCGGCCGGGTTGCCGGCGTACGGGCTGGCCGTCGGCCTGGGCCGGGCCGGGCACCTTCCCGCCGGAGCGGGGACCGTGGTGGCCGCGGCCGTGTTCGCGATCAACGGCGCCTACCAACTCACGCCACTCAAAGACCGCTGCCTGGCCCGATGCCGCTCGCCGATCTGGCTGGTGCTGCGCTACACCTCGTATCCGGGGCGCTCGCGTGATGTGCGTGCCGGAGGCCATCACGGAGCCTTCTGCCTGGGCTGCTGCTGGTCGCTGATGGTGCTCCTGGCCGTGTTCGGTGTAATGAACCTGTGGGCCATGGTGGTCCTGACGGGCGTGATCACCACGGAGAAGCTGGCTCCGGGCGGCCGTCTCGTGGCCCGCGCCGTGGGCATCGCCTCGATCGCCCTGGCTGCCGTCGTCTTCTGGGTCCCGGCGGTGGCACCGGGCCTCACCGGTAGCGGTATGACCAGGATGTGAGAACGCGGGCCCGGTGTCCGGGATCCGATCACCGTGACGGCCGCGACGAGGACCACGCCCCTCACTCACCGGAGTCGTCCCGTTCCAACGCCGCGCGCAGCCAGTCGTCCGCCGAGCCGGGGGTCGGCTCCGGCCGGCGGCCCGGCGGGGTGAGCGCCACGGCCGTCAGCTCCGACCGCAAGCTGTGGCGGCCCGGCTATCCGGCGCCCCGGCGATGTGCGCATGAGCCAAAGCGCGATAGTCGTATCCGGAGGGTGAGCCCTCAAGAGGTCCAGACCGGATCAGCCGGAGCAGGCCGCCCGGAGAAGCGCTGAAGCGGATCTCCGGCCAGCGACAGCTAGCGGCGTGCCACGGTGATGAAGTCGTTCTGCGCTGCTACCACGCGCCCGCGCAGAACGAGCCAGTTGTCCTCTGGAGTCAGGCCCCGTCTGACGAGGATGTGGAAGCGCCATATCTGCTCGTCAAGGGCGTGTGCGGCTTCTGCGATGTCCCTATCGGCGACGAGGTTCACCATGCTCAGGGCCTCGTCCAAGGCCGCCAGTCGATGGTCGTTGGGAGTACCACGCTTTGCGGGAGGGGTCGGGGCGACCGACATCCATCTCGCTGAGATCCACGAGGACACCCGAGGACTCCCGCAGGACTCGCGCGCATGTCGCTACCACCTGATCTCGGGCCCAGTGCCTGTCCTGTGTCCTCCTGCTGACCGACCCGCATGCCGCCGGCATGAACCACAGCTCAGAAAGAGTCCTCCCCGCCGACACGGGGGTGTTCCGCCCGTCGCCCGTAGGCGCCCCACGTCACCTGGGCCGCCGAACTCATGGCCCTCCCGGGCGCCGACGTACGCCGCACAACCGCCACAGCCACGACCGCCGCCCGGGACACCTCCCTCAGCCACAGCACCTCAGCACGAGCCGGCGGAGCAGCCCTCGCCGCACCACCGGGCTTCCGCACCGGCGACGCCCTCGCCTTCGCCGTCCTCACCGCAGCCGCACCGGACCGCATGGCCATCTACGACCGACGAGCCCACAGCGCACTGCACACCCTCGGCATCACCCTCACCCACGCGCCCGGTCGCTACAGCCGCTACAGCCGCTACAGCCGCTACAGCCGCTACAGCCGCTACAGCCGCTACAGCCGCTACAGCCGAACGATCGACCAGCTCCTGGCCGCAGCCCCGCCCCGATCCGCGACTGGACCCCACGAGAGATGGACACCGCCCTGTGTACTGGCTCAACACCACCACCTGCCAGCGCTCAACGAGCCTGCCCCACGTCTCAACCTCCCTATCGTTCCAGGGAACCCAGTCGGCCGCCCCGTGACACCGCCAAGGGGAGCCGGTGAGCACGGCAAGCACCGGCACATTCACGGCCGGGCCAACGCACCCAGCCGCGCGCCGGCCGGGGCGCGGCCTGCGCTCGGTGATGCACCCGAGGCCGACTTGCCTTGGAGTGCACTCCAGCCGCCACACTGGTCGTCACCCGAATCCGTACCCGTGACAGAACGGCGGCAGCAGATGGCGACGACGAGCAACGCGGGACATCCCCTGCCGTACGACACCTACCGTGAGGAGATCGAGCGGGAGACCCGCCGGTTCGCCGACGCGGTGCGCGGCGCCGACCCCGCGGGTGCCGTGCCCTCCTGCCCCGACTGGACACTGGCTGAGCTCGCCCGGCACGTGGGCTCGCTGCAGCGCTGGTTCTGCACCCTGCTGTCCCGGCGCGTGCAGGAGTTTCCCCGCAGCCGGGACGTGGAGCTGGGGCTGCCCGACGACCCGCGGGACTACCCCGACTGGGTGACGGCTGGGGTGCCCGACGTGGCGGCCGTGCTGCGGGACACAGCCCCCGACGCGCCGATGTGGACATGGGGCGAGGACCGGCATGCGCGGTTCTGGGCGCGCCGGATGCTGTTCGAGACGCTGGTGCACCGGGTGGACGCGGAGCGTGCCGTCGGCCGGGAGACGGCCGTCGACCCGGTGTTGGCGGCGGACGGAGTGGACGAGTTCTTGGCGAACCTGCCGTACGCGGGGCTTTTCGCGCCTGCGGTGACGAAGCTGCGCGGCGACGGCGAGACGATCGCGTTCCGGTGCACGGGTGCGGCCGGTGAGGAATGGCGGGTGCGGCTGGAGCCGGTCGGTATCCGGCTGCTGTCCGGCGGGGTTGCCGAGTCCGGGCCGGACACGGCGGCGGTGCGGGGGCAGGCGGCGGACCTTCTGCTGCTGCTCTACGGCCGACGGTCGTACCAGGAGACGGTCTTCGACGTCTCGGGGGACGCCACGGTCCTCGACCGCTGGTTCGACCACACGGCCTTCTGATCCGGACGGCCTGCCGGAGCACCGTACGGGTGCCCTGCGCGGTCACCGCCCGGCGGTGCTCATCCGGCCGGTGACGGGGCGGTACCGGCGACACGCAGACGGTGAGCGCCGCGATGTCGTCCTCCAGCCGATCGCCGCTGAAGGTCAGCAGGTCGTCGTCGAGGCGTCCCAGGAAGTCGCAGGGCGGCAGGGAGCACCAGAAGCACACCAGATGAGGCGCGGTACGCGCCGCCCCGGCTGCGCGGGGAGCACTGCAGCCCCGGGAGGGTGAACATGTGGTCGTCCACGCTGAGCTGACGCGACCTGGCCAGTGCGCGAAGCTCGTCCTGACCATGGGGACGCGGCGCCGACTCGGGGCCCGGGCCAGGGCCCCGGGCGTGCCGACGAACCGCGGCGTCGTACCAGGGGGTTGAGGACGGGGGCGGGTGAGCAGGTACCCGGCCAGGAGCAGGGCGCCAGGGCCGCTCGAGTGGCCGGCGGCGCGTCCGGCGACGAGGTGGTCCTCGGCTGCCGGCCGGGTGATCGGCCTGGGGTCGGGCGGGGGCGGCCGGATCGTGGCGGCCGACCCGCCGGAGCGGGTGGCCCGGGCGGCGGGGCAGGGCGGCGGCGCCCTGCTCGGCCCGGGTCGCGCTTTGAGTCGGGCGTGACTCCCGAGGTCCCAAAGCATCGTTTGGGTAACCGAGTCAGGCAAAGCTCGCGTTCCGTGTGAGGTTCGGGCCGATACTGATGACGTGTCGACTTCACCCGATCTCGCGCTCTCCGACGGCACTCCGGTCCGTTTCCTGCTGACGTCTGTCGCGGGTGCGGTGCCTTCCGCCGTGGACGATGACCTTCCCGAAGGGATGGGCCGGGCCGTGCCGGTCGGGGCCGGCAGCCGAGCGGTCGCGAACTTCGCGGCCGACGCGCTGCGCGCCGCCCTGCGCCCCATCGGGCCGCTGTTGCAGGAGGTCCACAACGTGGCGACGGCGGTGCCCGAGCCACCCACCGAGCTGAGCGTCACCTTCGGCGTGCAGGTCGGGCACGACCTCAAGTTCGGGATCGTCGGCGCGGCCGGGCAGGCGCATCTCACCGTCACGGCCAGCTGGAAGCCGGGCGCGGACGCCGGCGCGACGCCCGGCGCGGAGTGACGCGTGGGGTGGTTCCGTAACCGGTGGGACAGCTCCGACGATCCCTCCCGCCATGTCGTGACCGTCCGGCGGACCGAGGACGGCAAGCCCGCCGGGGCGGGCTTCGTCCTGGGCCCCGACACGGTGCTGACCTGCGCGCATGTCGTCAACGTCGCTCTGGGCAGGGACATGTTCGACACACGGCCGCCGGGTGTCGGCGAGGTTCCGGTGGAGGTGCGCGACGACGACATGGTGCGGGGCCGGCGGCTCTCCTCCCGCGTGGCCCACTGGATCCCGCCCCGCGCCCGGGGCGGCGGGCCGGTGACGGCAGGCGCCGACGAGTGGCTCGGCGACCTCGCGGTACTGCGCGTGGATGCCCCGGCCGGCGGGTTACCGCCCCCGCCCCGCCAGGCCGCCATGACGGCCGGCCAGAAGGCGGAGGCCTGGCACGGCGGGGGCCGTGCCTCCACCATCGCCCGGCTCACCGTCTCCGGGCTGCACGGCCGCCTGGCCTACCTGGACGGCGCCTCCACCGGCATGGCGGTCGGCCCCGGTTACAGCGGCAGCCCCTTGTGGTGCCGGGAGGAGCAGGCCGTGGTCGGGCTGGTCGTCGGGCACTTCATGCCCGTGGACGACGCCGGAGCGCCACTCGAACTGGGTTTCCAGGGCGTCATCCGGCGTAGCTGGGCCGTGCCCTGGCAGGCCGTCGAGGCCGAACTGGGCTCTCTCGGGGTGTTGGACGGCATCCGGCCCTCGCCGGTCGAGCCGGACGATCCCGCTTTCGAGGTGCTGCTCGGAGTGATCGAGGACCTGCTGCCCTCGCCGAGCGGACGGGGTGACTGCGCCCGTCGGCTGGCCCGGCTGTGCGGGGTGGAGCCCGGCAGTGACGTCGTGCCACCCACGCCGGAGGAGTTCACCGCCTTCGTGCTGACGCGTCCGCGCGCCATGCCCGCGCTCACCGCCATTCTGCGCCGGGACGATCCACGGGGCGCCGAACGGGTCCTGGCCGCCGGTGCCCTGTCCCGCACACCACGGCTGCTGACCTCGGCCGAGTACAAGGAGTTGTGCGGACACCTGCGCGCTCTCTCCCCGACTGTGCTGGAGCGGTTCCCCGAGGTGGTCCGCGCCGCGTTGCCGCACCTGGCGGCCCGGCCCGGCGGCGAGACCGTGGACGCGCTGCTCGATCATCTGGAGACCCTCCCGGGGGACGGTCACGCGAACGCCGACGAGCGCCGGGTGCCCGCTCTGCTGCGGGTGGTGGAGTACGTCGGTGCCCTGTGCCCCGACACCCGGCGGGCGCAGCTACGGTTGTGGGCGGACGGGGTGGCCCGACGGCTGGGCATCGAGCGGTCGGCCCTCGGTGAACGGCGCTTCGACGCCCAGGAGTGGGCGCGGTCGGCGCGCGTGCGGGCCACACGCGTGCGGGTCCTGGTCCAGGTGGCCAACGCCGGGCGCGACCGGCACCGGCTGCGGATCTGGTGTGACGAGGGGGCCGGGCCCCGGCAGGTCTCCACAGAGAGCGTGAAGCCGTACTCGACCTCGGAGGCGGCACGCCAGGTGCTGGGCGTGCTGGACTCGCTCACCCCTCCGGCCGAGGACGAGCGGCCACCCCTGGTGGAGGTGCTCGTGGACCGCGGCGGCCTCAACCTGCCCGTCGACGAGTGGACGGCCGGGGACCATCCGGCCGAGCTGGTGCCCGGCGTGCTCGGGGTGGAGTTCCCGCTGGTCGTACACTGCCCCGAACTGCTGCGCCGCAATGGGCGCTTCGTCTCCCGCTGGCGCAGCAGATGGAGCCGCCTGGACTCGGGCAGGGCGCTCGTGGTCTCCGAACCCACGGACCGGGACACGCTGTACTCCCGGCTCGTCAACCAACTCGACACGGTACGCGTCTCCGTGGACGTACCACCCGGCCCTCCCCGAGACCGCATCGTGCAGACGTGCCTGGCGCTGGGCATACCTGTGGTGATGTGGGACCGGCGCGAGGACGGCCCGTCGCACAGCGTCCGGCACATGTCCCGGGTTGCCACCCGGGAGTTGCCCGACGGAGTTCACGACTACCGGGCCAACGCCCAGGCCAATCCGCCCGAGTTCCCCGGCCGGCCGGTCCTCGCCTGGGCCGACGCCGACCGCAGCGTCCCCCGCCTGCACCTGTCCGAACCTCAGGAGGGCCCATGACATCCGCCGCCGGCGCCGACTGGCGTCTGTTCCGGGGCGACGGCGTTCCGCGGGCCGTCAGCCTCCCCGCCGCCCCGCCCTGGCGGCGGTTCACCCCGGCGCGCGTGACGTGTCCGAAGCTGCCGTACATCATCGATCCGCGGCACGCCGACATCGTCAACGCGGCCCTGCATCTGCGCCGTCCGCTGCTGGTGACCGGGCCCGCCGGAACCGGCAAGTCATCCCTGGCCCGGGCCATCGCGCACGAACTGTGCCTGGGCGATCTGCTGCGCTGGTCCGTCACCAGCCGCTCCTCCGTGCCGGACGCCCTGTACGTGTACGACGCCATCGGCCGGCTGCGGGAGACCACGCTCAGCCGGAACCGCAGTGAGGGCGAGCCGTCCATCGGCCAGTTCATCCGGCTCGGGCCGCTCGGTACGGCGCTGGTGGCGTCCGCCGCCCCGCGCTGCCTGCTCGTGGACGAGATGGACAAAGGTGACGTCGACCTGCCCAACGACCTGCTCACCGTGTTCGAGGAGGGCTACTTCGAGATCAAGGAGCTGGTCCGGTTGCCGGAGGGCACGGCCGACGTGGAGGTGCAGACCTCCGACCACCGGGGCACCGTGCAGGTGCACCAAGGGCTCGTGCAGTGCGCCGAGTTCCCTGTGGTGATCATCACCAGCAACGGGGAGCGGGAGTTCCCGCCCGCGTTCCTGCGCCGCTGTCTCCGGCTGGAACTGCCGGTGCCCGACGAGGAGCGGCTGCGCACCATCGTCACCGCGCACCTCGGCGAGGAGGCGTTACAGGAGGCGGATGACCTGATCGAAGCCTTCCTGCGCCGCCGTGCGCTGGGTGAACTGGCCACCGACCAGTTGCTGAACGCCGTGTTCCTGCGCACCGGAGGTGTCGACCTGGAAGCGGACGGCCTGCTGGACGCCGTACTGCACCAGCTCACCGGAGCCATGTGACCGTGGCGGGCGGCGGCGAGCGGCTGACCGAGGTGCTGCGGGTCCTGGCGGCCTGCGGCCATGACCTGGACGCGGACCAGGTCCTCGACGTGCTCTGGCTCGCCCGCCGGCTGCCCGCGGGCACGGACGCCCCGCTGCTGCGCGAGCCGCCGCCTCCCGCGGGCCGCCCGGCACCGGACCCCGTCCCGGAGCCCGGCCGGGCCGCCCCGCAGGAGGCGGCACCGCAACCCGACGATCCGGACCTGCCCGACCTCACCGCCCCCTCCCTGTACGCGTCGGCCCGGCAGACACCGGTACCGGAAGTGCGGCTCGCCCCGCCCGCGCCCGAGCCGCGGCGGGCGCTGCCGGTGCGGGTGCCCGAGGGCAAGGCCTTGGCCGACGAGCTGGCAGTGGGGCGCGCCCTCCGGCCGTTGCGGCGCCGGCTCGACAGCCGCCACCGCACGGAGATCGACGAGGAGCGCACCGCGGCCCTGCTCGCCGAGACCGACCTGCCCGACGTGGTGGAGCGGCCGTTGCGGGAGCGCTGGCTGAATCTGGCGCTGCTCGTCGACGACGGTGTGTCGATGCTGCTGTGGCACCGGCTCGGCGTCGAACTGCGCACACTGCTGGAGCGGTTGGGCGCCTTCGCCGGCACCCGCGTGCTCGGCCTCGACACGCGCGGTGCCCGCGATCCCACTCTGCGCGCCAGGCCGTTCCGGCCCGAGAGCGGTGTACTGCCGCTGAGCACCGTGAACGACCCTTCCGGGCGCACCCTCGCCCTCGTCGTCAGTGACGGTATGGGCGCCGCCTGGCGGTCCGGCGCGATGCACCGGCTGCTGGCGGAGTGGGCTTCCCGCGGTCCGGTAGCGGTGGTGCAGACGCTGCCGCCGGACATGTGGGAGGCATCCGGCATCGCCGCGGAGCGCTGGCAGGTCACCACCCGGCGGATCGGCGGCGCCAACGTGGCCTGGGAGGTCAGCGATCCGGTGCTGCCGTGGGAGCTGTCCGCTTTCGAGGGGGTGCCGGTGCCCGTGCTGGAGCCGACGCCCGAGCCGCTGCGAGCGTGGGCTCGGCTGCTGGCCTCGCCCGGCGCCACCGTGGAGCTGCCGCTACTGGCCCGCCCGGACCCCTACGGCAGTGTGACCGCCGCCCGGGACCTGACCAGCGCCCAGCATTTCCGGGACGCGGCCACCCCGGAGGCGTACCGGCTGGCGGCGCATCTGGCGGCGGTCTCCCCGCTGTCGGTGCCGGTGATGCGGCTGGTGCAGTCGGCGGTGCCGTGGCAGGCCACGACTTCGCACCTGGCGGAGGTGTTCCTGGGCGGTCTGGTCCGGCCGCACCCGGCGCCGGTGCCCGGCCCGCTTCCCGCCAAGCACCGGGTGTTCGACTTCACCGAGGAGTCCAAGGCGGCGCTGTTGGACTCGGTCCCACAGGCCGAACTCCTGCACACCGGTCGGCGCATCGGCCGGTACCTGGAGGAACTCGCGGGCAACTCGCCGGACTTCCCGGCCTGGCTGGCCCACCCGGACGGCTCCGCTCACCTGCCGGGCTCACAGCAGCCGTTCACCAGCGTCGAGCGTCGGCTGCTCGCCCGGTTCGGGGTGTCCTTCGAGCGTGTGCCCGGCCTGTCCGGCCCGGAGCCGGAGCGTGCCTCCGTGGCCACCGACGGCTGGGAGCCGCTGACCGACGCGGACCCGGCGCGGCTCGGCGCGTACACCCTGCGCGGCCGGCGCCGGGGCCGTCGTACGGTGCTGTACCGGGGAGTGGACGCGCAGGGCACGGAGGCGGTGCTGCGTACGCCCCGGCCCGATCTGCCCGCGGCCAACGCTCAGTTGATCGCCGTGGAGGCGGAGGTGCTGGGCCGTCTCCAAGGGCAGTACGCGCCCACGCTGCTCGCCACCGGACTGGACGACTCCCCGCCGTGGCTGGCGATGACACCGGTCCGCGACCAGGACACCCCGGACGGGCAGCCGCCGCGGCTGTCGGAGGTGTTCGCCCGGTCCCTTCAGCAACGCACCGCCCCCGTCGACCTGGTACGCGGGCTGCTGGTGTCCTGGCATCTGGCGAACGCGCTCGCCCTGTGCCACGCCAGTGGTCTGGTGCCCGCCGACTTCGGCTTGGACGGCGTGTACGTGCTGCGCCGCACCATCGTGCTCGGCGACCTCTCCGACTTCGCCGTCGACGGCCGGTACCTGGGGGCCGGACCTGCGCCGACCGTCGCGGACAGCATGCGCGCGCTGGGGGCGATGCTCCAGCTCATCAGCAGCAAGTCGGGCGTGGAGCTGCCCAATCTGCCGGAAGGCATGCACCTGTGGCAGGGCGACGGCTGGGAGAAGCTGCGGCGCCTGGTGCTGCGCTGTCTGGACGACGACCCGGCCCGCCGTCCCACCGCCAGTGAGGTCGCTGACGCCCTGGCCAAGTACATCGCGCTGACCCGGCTGCGGTACGACGAGGACACCCGATCGCCGGCCCCGCCGGTGACCGGCCGGTCACCGCAACCCGTGCCGCTCGCCCCGCCGGGCAGGCCCGGTCCGCCCCCCGCGGCCGACCGGCTGCTGCCCGTGCCCCGGTTCGGTCCGGCCCGCGTCGAACTGCACAGGCGCCTGGACCGGCTGCGTACCCCGATACAGCACAGCAGGCGGGTGACGCTCGTCAGCGCCTACCACTACAGCGGCCGGGCCACCACCACGGTCGCCCTGGGCTCGCTGCTGGCCGCCGCCCGGTCCGAGCCCGTGCTCGCGCTCGACGGAGCGGCCACCCAGGGCACACTCGGCTTCTTCCTGCCGCCCGACCGCAACGGGGCCGTCCCCCGGGACCTGGCCGCGCTGCCGCTCGGCCCCTCGTACGAGGAGGTCGCAGCGCACACCACTCGCCTCCCCTCGGGCCTGGAAGTGGTCGCACACCGCCTGGGCCACTACGGGCCCAGCTCCACGCACGCCCAGGAGTACCTGCGGGTACTGGCCCACACCGCGCCGTACTACGCGTTCCTCCTCACCGACTGGGCGCCGGTCACGCTGGACACGTCCACGGACGTGGTCCTGGACCACACCGATCAGTTGGTCGTGTGCTGCGGCACCGCCGACTGGTTCCTCGACGCCGCGGCGCGCATGCTCGACCGGATCCGGGACGGCGGCCGGGGCCACCTGGCGGATCAGGCGGTCGCCGTGGCCACCCGGACCGACGGCCCGCACCGCCGTGGCCTCCCCGGCGACCTGCACCGGACTCTGCGCATCCAGGCCGATCAGGTGATACAGGTGCCGTTCGACCCCGCGTTGCAGTCAGCGCACTGGCAGCTGAGGGACCTCCGAGCGGCCACCGTGGACGCCTATCTGCGGCTGGCAGAGCTGGTCGTACGACCCCTGACCGGACACTCGTGACCAGGACCGCGCGCATCCGCGCGGGCTCGGGGACGACCGGCCGGACCGCGGGGGCGAGGGCGTGACGGTCCGGGTGGGCTCCCGGCCTGAGCCCGGCCGGACCCCGCTGCGGTCTTGTTCGCCGGGGAAGCGCGGATCCGGCCCAGCGCGGCCTCCCGTTCCCGTTCGCCTTCCGGTCGGCCGTGTCCGGCTCGCGCACTGGGTCGCCCCTGGGCGGCAGGAAGGCGGGCAGGTACTGCGCGGACGGGCAGCGACGGACAGAGCCCGGGCACCGGCGTGGTGACGGTGTCGGAGGCGCGGGCGGGCGAAGCGGTCCGGCCGGGGCACGGTGCCGCGCGGGTGCGTCGGCGGACTGCCCTCCGGCTGACAGGCGGCAGCCGCCTGCAATCGGCGGCAGTCCTCGGCAGCGTATGCCGGGCCGCGACTGCGGCCTGCCGCTCGTGCTCCGCCCGCCGGCCTTGCCCGTGAGCCGGGGTCTACGGCTCGGGGATGAGCCGTACGACGGTGACGGTGAGGATGCTGTTGGAGACGATGTAGCGCACGATGGCGTGGCCGACGGTGGCCTCGCGGCGGTCGCGGTCCCCGCCCACGCTCGTTGAGCCGTGGCCGTAGGGATCGGCATAAACGAGACCTGCCAGTGCGAAACGGCAGAACCGAACCGGACCGGCTGAGACAGCCCCCGGCATGCGAGCGCTGGACCAGATCAGCGGTGGTTCCCGGCGGCCGGGCGTTTCAACCGATCTGGTGGCTGCAGGTCAGGGGTCTGCCCGCAGGCCCGAGCGCTGAGATGGGGCACAGGGACCTAAAATCGAACTTGCGGCCGATCCAGTGCTTACCGCATCACACAGCTCCGCTGCAGGACCGGGATCTCACACGCACCCGCAGGTGGATCGCGGACGAAGAGCACCGCCAGGCCGAGTGGCGCCAGGGCGAGCGGCACCGGCCCCCGCCGCCGGACTGGCTGGCGCGGTCACCAGCCCTCTCTTCGAATGGCTCTGCTGGCCCACAGAGCCACTCGCTCGACTGATCTCACACCGAGGTTGGGCGGCAAGCTCAACGCCGCCGGCTCCGCGAGGACACGCGCCAGCATGACTGGATGGGATCGCCCGGACCCTGAAGTCACTGATCGCGATGACTCACCCAGACCGGCGGTGGACCTTCCTGACCAACCACGAAGGGTGCTGCGGATCATCGCGCAGGATCCGGATGCACGGCTGCTCACCATCGCCACCGCCTGGGAGATCACCGAACGCACGGTCCAGGCCATCCTTACCGTCCTGGAACAGGCCGGCTATCTGCGCCGGCGACGGGACGGACGGCGCAACCGTACATCGTCGACCTCGACCAGCCGCTCCGGCACCCTGCGGAAGCCGGCCTCCACGTTCGCGCACTCGTGGAACTCGCCGTCGATGAGGTGTCTCAGCCGCCGAAGTCGGCTTCTGCATCGGTGACGGTGTCATAGACCTTCAATACCTGATCCGCACCGGTCATCTGGAGGATCCGCCGCAACGGTTCGGGCACATGCGCCAGCACCACCACAGTCCCGCCCTCATCCGCCTGTCGCCACACTCCGAGCAGTACGTTCAGCCCGGCGGAGTCGGAGAACGAGACGCCGGACAGGTCCAGCACAATGAAGCGGTCACCCCGCGCGATCAGTTCCGTGAACTGCGCGCGGAACACGGGCTCGGTCACGTAATCCATCTCGCCGACGACCCTCGCGACCAGGCAGCGCCCGGAGGCAATCGCCTCGATCTGCGGATCAGCCACACCGTGCTCCCAACCGTCTCGCCGGGAGACCACGGTGGAATCTCGACAAGAGCCCAACGCTCCCCTGCCCCGCTCTGAGCGTCCTACTCAGCCCTTCACCGACCTTGGTTCCGGGGTGAACCGCGAAGGGGCCATGATCTTGCTCGACTTTAGTGCTCAGCAGCGAACTCGGCGAGTTCGCTGAGCACTACGGTGGTCGTCGGCTGGGCCGTGGGGTGCGGTTTTCGTGGGCAGTGCCGTCCGGGTGGGCGGCCGTGCGTGGGCCGGTGGGCAGGACCAGGGCCCGCAGTAACACGGGGTCCGACGGCCGCAGGGCCGTGGGGAGATCCGGTGGTCGGCGGATCGACCCGGTGTCCTGCCATCCCCACGACAGGAAGGCGTCACAGGCCGCGGTCGGTCTGGGCGATGAGCGTCGCCCGAGCGAGGCATGGTGGTCGGCGACAAGCCGTTCCTGGAGCCTGCGGGTGAGGCCCTGGGCGGACCCGGCCACGAAGATCCCGCCGTACGCGGAGAGATTCGCCCGAAGTCGTCGTCCGACTGCCAGGTGGCCACCACGCCATGGACACCGAGGGCGATGACGCCGGCACCGATCCAGATCCAGCCCTTGTGCTCCCGGATGCCCTGCCAGACCAGCCACGCGCCGCCGATCTCGAAGAGGGCGGCGACGAACAGGGCAGCGGAACGAGCGACAATCGTGATCGGTGAGCCTAGCGACGGCCCGTGCCTCCGATCTCCAGCAGGTCGGCGGACGTCTTGCAGCCGCATCCGCTCTCACCTGCGGCCTTCGGCGCACAGGAGCAGGAGCGGCGGCGCTGGCCGAGCCACCAGGTTCCAGCGGCGAGCCGCGGCCAGGACGACGGCGAGGGCGGGCAGCCAGCCCACCACCGCCCCGGCGCCGGCACCGACGACCCCGGCTTGATCGCTCTCAGCGCGGTGACCGCGTCCTCGCCATAGAGGCGGTGACCGTTGTTGGTGCGTTCCGGCTCGGCCAGCAGGCCGCGCCGCTCGTAGTAGCGCAGGGTCTGGATGTTCACCCCGGCCGCTTCGGCGACCTGCCCGCTGCGCAGGCCCGTACTCACCGCTGCTCCCCGGCAGCGGCCGTCCGGGCGGCCAGGGCGTCCAGGACCGCCTCGTGCGCCTGGTCCAATGAGCTGCCCAGACGGAGCAGGTCCTGGTCGGGGGTGGTGGTGAAGGTGAAGAACGAGCAGCAGCCGCTCTCGCGCTCCACCAGGTCCCGCACCCGGTCTTCCACACCCTCTCCGCCGACCAGGTCAAGGCGCAGACGGAGCGGCTGGGGCCGGAACAGCGAGGTCAGACGCTCGGAGAACAACGCATCCCACTCCGCGACCCATAGGGGGCCGCTCCTCGGTGGGCAACGTGCAGGACTGCGGCACCCACGCCAGGCCGTTCATCGCACTCACTCCCGTCATCACGTCCCCTAGGGGGTGACACCACCGACGGTAGACCTGTACCTAGGTACCGGTTGCAAGCTCGTGAGCACCGCCTGGTCATTCGTGTCGGGCGCGCTTGGCCGCGGATCGAGCGGTGCCTCCAGTGTGGGCGCTGGAGTCCGGACAGGACGAGGGCGTCTGGGAGACGAGCAGGACCACGGCCAGCGCGGTCATGAGGGTCAGGTCTGAGAGCAGACCGAGGAGCAGCCCGCCCAGCAAGCACCGAGGACGATCGTTCGGCTGAAGCCTCGCAGAGCCCTTCGCCGCGTAGGCGACCGCCCTCACGACCGCAGAAGCCCTGCGCTCCGCGACTGTCTGAGACCTGCCTGGCAGGGAACCCGCCTCCATAAGAGGGCCTTTGCCACCGGTCGAGGAAGCGCGCCGCCCAGACCGGTCTCAGCGGCTCCCAGGGCGGCTACAAGTCACCTGCCCACTTAGCAGAGAGCCTTACCTTCATGACGAGTACCACGGTGCGACCCCCGCGCTCGGAAACCTCCGGCAGTGATTTCGCCCGGTTGTCGAGGAAGATCGCGGACGCCGGGCTGCTGGGCCGTCGGCCTGGCTATTACGCGCTTCGGATCACAACGGTGGCCGGGCTCTATGCCGGCGGGTGGGCCGCCTTCGCACTCGTCGGCGACAGTTGGTGGACCCTGGCGGTCGCGGCCTTCCTGGCCGTTGTCTTCGGCCAGGTCGCCCTGGTCGCTCACGATGTGGCCCACCGGCAGGTGTTCCGCCGGCGCCGGGTCAGCGAGGTGTCCGGGCGGATAGCCGCAGCGGGTATCGGTATGGGGTACGGCTGGTGGCAGGACAAGCACACCCGTCACCACGCCAACCCCAACAACGAAGAACTCGACCCCGACCTCGACCCCGACCTGCTGGTCTGGACCCAGGACCAGGCCCGGGCCGCCACCGGACTGCCCCGCCTGATCGGCCGCTGGCAGGCCTTTCTGTTCTTCCCGCTCCTCACACTGGAGGGCTTCAACCTGCACGTGTCGAGCGGGAAGGCGCTGACCAACCGCTCGCTCAAGCACCGGACGCTCGACGGCACCCTGCTGTTCGTGCACTGCGCGGTCTACCTGACCGTCCTTTTCTGGTTCCTGCCGCCCGACATGGCAATCGCCTTTCTCGGCGTTCACCAGTGCCTGTTCGGCCTCTACCTCGGCTCCCTCTTCGCTCCCAACCACAAGGGCATGCCGATTCTGAAGGGCGACAACCGCCCGGACTTCCTCCGCCGCCAGGTACTCACCTCACGCAACGTGAATGGCGGCTGGTTCACCGACATCGCCCTGGGCGGGCTGAACCACCAGATCGAACATCACCTGTTCCCCAGCATGCCCAGCCCCAACCTACGCAAGGCCCGGACCATCGTCCGCCGCTACTGCGGGGAACTGGGCGTGGACTACCTGGAGACCGGACTGATCGCCTCCTACCGGCAGGCACTCACCAGCCTCCACCAGGCCGGGGCACCCCTCAGGCGCGCCCGCGTCCACGCCCAGGGGCTGCGGGGGGGACAAGGCCGGCGACGCGTAGTGGCTACTGCCAGTCCGCCGGCCCCGGGGCTTCAGTCCTCGCCCACCGCCTTCCACAGCACGGGCTTTCCCGCATCGGAGACAGTCGCGGCTCGTGTCCGAGCTGATCGACTGGTCCGCGCCCGGCCCGCGGCCGCGAGCGGATCCCTCAAGAGTGTTGCGGGATGAAGGGGGTGGCGGCGGAGCGAGCCCGCTCCCACATGCCGGGGAGCTGCTCCTCGGGACGCTGCTGCTCACCGTGCAGGGCGTTGAGCACCACCAGGCATCCTGTCAGGGCCGGCACCGCCCACTGCGCGACGGCCAGCTGCCGCTGGGCGCTGTCGAGGTCGATGGGGTGCTGGGCAGCCTTTTCGGCGTCCTGTGGGTCGGAGGAGGAAGCCAGCTCGACTTTCTTGCCCAGGACCCGGGCGTAGGCAGTGACGGCCAGGGCCGCAGCGGTGACGAGGGTCTTGGCCGTGGTGGAGGCCCCCACACCCTTCTGGGCGGCGACCCGGTGAGCGTTCACCGCAAGCAGTCCGCCGCCGCCGAACAGGTGCGCGCCGATGGCCGCGGCGCTGACCGGTGTCCACTTCGCCCACCCTGACGAGGCGATCCGTGCACCGGCCTGGGCCGTCTCACTTTGATCCTTCGCTGCCCCGTTGAGACCGACCGCGCCCATGAGAGAGCCGCCGAACCAGGCTGCCAGCCCCACATCGTGCAGGCTGCGGATGAGGGTATTGCGATCAGACATGACAATGCTCCTTGAACAGGGACAGGGGAGGGTGCCGACAGAAACGTCGGCACCACTCCACCCTCGCCGGAGCCCGGCCCCGCCGCCACCACGACTGACCCGGACGGATGCAAGGCCCAGGGAGAGGCGCCAGGGCAGTCCGTGGCGGTTCCAGGACGCACTTGTGTTCGTGGCCGACGGCGGCCTTTCGCGCCGGACAGCCCCCATGCCTTGCAGTCGTTGCGGTTGCCCGGACACCGACACCGCCCCGAGGCGCTTCTGGAGCATGTGCGCGATCACGTCGAGCGACTCCACGGGCGCCGCGGTCTCCGGGCCATCGGACAGGGCGATGCGGGCCGTGATGCGCTTGACGTCCCCGTACGCGGGTGGTCCTGTCGCGACGATCCGCGACAGGACCACCCGCGTAGCGGCCGGCGAACGCTGCTGGGACGACCGACCGGACCGCCGCCCGCCGAGCGGCAGGGCCTCAGCCGGTGGGAGCCTGGGTGCTCTGTTCGCCCTCGACCGCGGCGGCCCAATCGGCCAGCCGACGAAGGGCCTTCTCGGACGGGGAATCGGGCTCGGCGCTGTAGACGGTGAGAATCAGGCCGGCGTCGGAGTCGACGGTCATCGACTCATAGGACACGGTGAGGTCGCCGACGGCAGGGTGGCGGATGCTCTTCACGCCACCGCGATGGATGCGCACGTTGTGATCGGCCCAGCGCGTACGGAAGAGCTCACTGCCCGCGGACAGCTCGTCCACCAGTTCGGCCAGCGCCTTGTCACGCGGGTTACGGCCGACCTGCCAGCGCAGAGCGGCGACGGTGTCGTGGGCGACGGTGTCCCAGTCGGGGAAGAAATCGACCGCACGCGGGTCCAGGAGGATGAACCGGGCGTTGTTCACAGGCAGCGACCGGCCGTGCATGAACGGTGAGAACAGGGCGCGGCCGAGCTGGTTGGCGGCCAGGGTGTCAAGGCGAGGTGTACGGAGGTATGCGGGGAGGCCGGCCACGGCGTGGAGAATGCGCAGGATGGCAGGCGGAATCTGCGGCGCGCGCGTCTCGCTCGGTGGAACCGCGCCGTCCGCGGAGCGCACCAGATCGAACAGATGTGTGCGCTCGGCCTCGTTGAGCTGAAGCGCACGAGCGAGGTTGTCCAGGACGCCGTCGGAAACACCAAGGGCGTTGCCCCGCTCCAGGCGGGTGTAGTAGTCGACGCTGACACCGGCCAGAGAGGCGACCTCCTCACGGCGCAGTCCGGGTACACGCCGCGCGTCACCGCCGTAGGCGGGCAGCCCTGCCTGCTCCGGGGTGATCTTGGCCCTCCGGGAGCTCAGGAAGTCGCTGACTTCTTGGCGTCTGTCCATATTCCGAGGTTATGTCCATGTCGTCGTGCTGGGGGGAACTGCCAGTACCTGGGTTCTCAGGGTCTCCCTCGCCAGTCGTGCGAGGGGTTGCATGGATCGTGTCCGGCGGTCAGCGACGGGGCCGCCGCCCCCGGATTCGGCAGAGAGGATGAGAACGGTATGCGTACCACCACTATGGGCAGCAAGGGTCCTGAAGTCGGCGTTCTGGGGCTGGGCTGTATGGGCATGAGTTTCGCCTACGACATGGCCGCGCCACGCGACGACGAGACGTCGGTCTCCGTGATCCGCCAGGCGCTCGACCTGGGCATCACCCTGCTCGACACCGCCGACGTCTACGGCCCCTACATCAACGAGGAACTGGTGGGCCGGGCCCTGAGCGGCGGCCATCGCGAGCGCGCGGTTCTGGCGACGAAGGTCGGTCTGGCAAGCGTGGGCGGGCCGGGCGAGGTCCGTACGGTTCCCAACGGGCGCCCCGAACATGTACGTACATCGATCGACGAGAGCCTGCGCCGGCTCGGCACCGACCACGTAGATCTCTACCAGTTGCACCGCGTCGACCCGGACGTGCCCGTCGAGGAGACCTGGGGTGCGATGGCGGAGACCGTCGCGGCGGGCAAGGCCCGGCACATCGGTCTGTCCGAAGCGACCGTCGACCAGATCAAGCGGGCACAGTCGGTGCACCCGGTGACCTCGGTGCAGTCGGAGATGTCGCTGTGGACCAGGGAATGGATGACCGACGTGCTGCCCTACTGCCAGGAGCAGGGCATCGCCTTCCTGCCGTTCTCGCCGCTGGGCAAGGGCTTCCTCACGGGCCGGTTCACTTCCTTCGACGACCTGCCCGAGGACGACTTCCGGCGCCGGCTGTCCCGCTTCCAGCAGGAGGCGCTGCGCGTCAACCTGGCCATCGCGGGCAAGGTGCGGGAGATCGCCGAGCGGACGGGGGCCACTCCGGCCCAGGTGGCGCTGGCCTGGCTGATCGCCCAGGGGCCGTACGTCGTCCCCATTCCCGGCACCAAGACCCCCAAGTACCTCGCCGACAACGCGGGATCGGCCGATATCGAACTCAGCACCGAGGACCTGGCCGAACTGGACGCGCTGCCCACGCCGCAGGGTGGCCGCTACTGACGGCAGTCGAGTTCGACCCGGCTCAGCGGCGACGGGCACCGGCGGCGTTCGTGTGGCTGTCGAGGGACTGGCCCCGGCGGTCTCAGCGCCCTTGCCGCGGGTCGGGTCCCGGGGCTGGCTGGTCGTCTGTCTGCTCGGGATCCGTGGTGGCCGCCCAACTGGCGAGGAAGTCGAGGGCGTCTTCGGAAGGGGAGCCGGGTTCGGCGGTGTAGGCGACGAGGGTCAGGCCGGCGTCGGCGTCGATGGCCATCGACTCGTAGGGCAGGGAGACGGCGCCGACGACAGGGTGCTGAAGCCGTTTGACGCCGGTGCGGTGTATCTGCACGTTGTGGGCCGCCCACCGGGTACCGAAGGACTCGCTTCGTGTGGA
Source organism: Streptomyces dangxiongensis (assembly GCF_003675325.1). Classification (NCBI taxonomy): domain Bacteria; kingdom Bacillati; phylum Actinomycetota; class Actinomycetes; order Kitasatosporales; family Streptomycetaceae; genus Streptomyces; species Streptomyces dangxiongensis. The sequence continues at coordinate 7,887,604 of NZ_CP033073.1, read as the reverse complement.
CAGTTCGCCGATGAGCTCTGTCAGCGTCTTGTCGTAGGGGTTGCGGCCGGCCTGCCAACGCAGGGAGGCGACGGCGTCGTCGGCCGTGGTCTCCCAGTCGCTGAAGAATTCATGGGCCCCTGGGTCGAGGAAGAGGTACCGGGCGTGGTTGACGGGCAGCGGCCGGTCCTTCAGCACCGGTGAGAACAGGGCGCGGCCCAGGCGGTTGACGGCGAGGGTGTCGAAGTATCCGTTCCATACGAGTGCGGGCGTCGACATCGTGTCGAGGATGCGCTGCACGGCCGGGCGCACCTGGTGCCGAGCCTTCCGGCGGGTCCGGGTGGTGGCGTTCGCCGCGCGGACCAGGTCGAAGAGGTGGGTTCGCTCCGCCTCGTTGAGCTGGAGAGCACGCGCGAGGTTGTCCAGGACGCTGTCTGAGACACCTCGGGCGTCACCGCGTTCCAGGCGGGTGTAGTAGTCGACGCTGACGCCGGCCAGGAGTGCGACTTCCTCGCGGCGCAGGCCCGGAACACGGCGGGCGTCTCCGCCGAAGACGGGCAGCCCCGCCTGTTCGGGCGTGATCTTTGCCCGGCGCAATGTCAGGAACTCGCGGATCTCTTTCCTCCTGTCCATTCTCCGAGGCTAGGCCCGGCATGGCGGGACTGGGAGGCCCTGCCAGTACCTGGGTCATCAGGCTCTCCCTCATCAGCCACCGAGGCTGTTGCATGGATGGAGCCCCGGTGGTGGCGGGAGGAACCGCCCGCCGCACGACGGCGCCGGCCACCCCTGCGTCGTGGGGCCGGCGGGGTGCAGTCCCGGTGAAGTGGCATCCGCCCCGCTCTTCGGCATCCGCTCGCTCGACCCGTTGTCCCGTCCCCGGGGCAGCCACTCGAACGCAACCCATTCGATCAAGGAAGCAGCACCACGTGTCCACTCCCGAGAACACCGTGCCGCCTGCCACAGCCCGGCCTGGCGAGGCCGGGCCCCGGCAACGGCAGCAGGGGATCAGCCGCGGGCTGACGCTGCTGTTCGCCATCGCCGGCGGTGCGGCCGTCGCGAACCTCTACTGGGCTCAGCCACTGCTGGACTTCATCGCGCGCGACCTGCACGCGTCCGCCTCCCTGGCAGGATGGCTGGTCACCGCGACCCAGATCGGCTACGCGGTCGGCATCCTGCTCATCGTGCCGCTCGGCGACGTGATGGACCGGCGCCGGCTCATCCCGCTGATGATGCTGATCGGGGCCGTGGCACTGGTGGGATGCGCGTTGGCGCCGTCGATCGGCGTACTCCTCGTGGCCATCGCCGCGCTGGGAGTAGGCACGGTGTCCGGCCAGATCCTCGCCCCACTGGCAGGGGACCTCGCCACCGACGGCGAACGCGGCCGAGTGGTCGGTACGGTCGCCTCCGGAATCCTGATCGGCATCCTCATCTCGCGCACGGTGAGCGGCCTGGTCGCGAGTATCGCTGGATGGCGCGCCGTGTTCGTGGTCGCGGCAGCTACGGCGGTGGTCTTCGCCCTCCTGCTGCACCGCGCGATCCCGTCGATGGAGCCCAAGCTGCGCATGCCGTACCCGGCGCTGATCGCGTCCGTCGGCCGGGTGGTCCGGCAGGAGCGGATGGTGCGCTGGACCCTGGTCCTGGGCGCCATCGGATTCGGCGTCTTCACGATGTTCTGGACGGCGCTGACATTCCTGCTGAGCGCACCGCCGTTCTCCTACCCGGTCTCGATCATCGGCCTGTTCGGGCTGGCCGGGCTGGCCGGCGCCATGGCCGCACAGGGAGCGGGCCGGCTCCAGGATCGCGGCTGGTCGCTGCCCGCCACCGGAGCAGGCTGGGCCCTGGCCCTGGTCGCGTTCGGTACCGCCGCGCTCGCAGGCCACTCCGTCCTCGTGCTCGTGGTGGCCATCGTGCTGCTGGACATCGCCGTCATGGGTCTGACCATCCTCAACCAGACACGGCTGTTCGCCGTGTCGCGGCAGGCCCGAAACAGGATCAACACCGCCCTGGTGACCAGCAACTTCATCGGCGGCGCCATCGGATCGGCCGCCGCTTCCCTGCTGTGGCAGGCCGGAGGCTGGACAGCCGTGACGCTCACCGGTGCCGCCCTGGCATGCCTCGCCCTGACCGTGTGGGCGGTCGGCCGCCGCGGCCCACTCGTAGCAGCGGACGCACCGTGACACAGATCAATCCATCCACCGCCCTAACCCACGCGCCGTCCGGGCGCGTTGATCCTGGAGGTTCGACACCATGACAAAGACCATCGGTTTCATCGGAAGCGGCATGATCGGCAGCTCGCTCGCCCGCCTCGCCGTCGCAGCCGGCCTCGATGTCGTCATGAGCAACTCGCGCGGCCCCGAGACCCTCGCCGACCTGGTCGCCCAACTCGGTGACCGGGCCCACGCGGTCACCACGGAGGAGGCGGCGAAGGCAGGCGACGTGGTGGTGGCAACCGTCCCCATGAGCGCCTACGACAAGCTCCCCGCCGACGCGCTGGCCGGGAAGACCGTGATCGACACGATGAACTACTACCCGGAGCGCGATGGCCGCATCGCAGAACTGGACAGCGCGGAAGTGACCTCCAGCGAGCTGCTCCAGCGGCACCTGGCGAACTCCCGTGTCGTCAAGACGCTCCACAACATGGACCACCGCCGGCTGTTCAGAGCCGGGCTCGTCCCGCCGGCGCCCCGGACCGCAGCGCCCTGCCCGTCGCCGGGGACGACCCGGCCGCCAAGGCCGAGATCGTCCGGCTTCTGGACGTCCTGGGCTACGACGCCGTCGACATCGGCACACTTGCCGACTCCTGGCGCTGCGAGCCCGGCACCCCCCGTCTACGTCTGGCCCTACCTCGGAGACCGCCCCGAGGGGATCACCAAGGAGGAGGCACAGCGCTGGTTCCAGGAAGCCCCGGGCGAGCCGGTGCCCGCCGACGGGGTCAAGGAACTGGTCGACCAGGCTGTCCGGGGCCCCGTGGGCGGCTCCTTCGCCGCCCTACCGTTCTGGGGCTGAGGTTGGCGCGCTGTCGAGCAAGAGGCCGCTGTCCCAGAGACTGAGGCCGGTGATCGTCCGAATGGCACGGACCGCCTCCATCTTCCGGTCTCCTACCTCTGTCAGCAGCACACGAGATCAAGGCTCTTCGACACACCGTCCCCAGTCACCTCGGCTGCCCGGCAAGTGAGCCGTCACCGCAACTACCGAGTGCCGTGGGCTGGCCGGCTCAGGCCGAGCGGACTATCGGCGCGCTGAGCGGAGCGCGGGGCCCGGCGAGCGGGACCGGTCGGGGTGCGTGCCGGGCGCACCCCGGTACGGCGGCCGGGCGGCGGGGCGGCACGCCTGGCGCGGCGGGGCGACACGCGGCAGGGCCTCCGCCCGGCCGTCGGCCCGCGACAGCGTCAGGCGGCGCCGGGAGCGCCCGGCACAGGGACGGGACGGCGGCCGGGGCGAAGCCGACCGCGACGCAGGCTCCGGACCGGAACGCGGCGAACGGCACTGCGGACGGCCACCCGCAGCGGGCAGGAGGCGGACCACACCTCGCCGGACCGGATCCCGCAGCCCATGACGGAACCCGGCATGACGGGCGGCCGACCAGCGCCCCGACAGTGGTTTCGGTGAACGATCACGCGTCTCCCCCTGCACCAGCTGCAGTTGAAAAAGCGCCAGTAGACCCTTGCGAAACCGGCGCGCCGCACCCACGCTCACTCGTACGCGCTGGTTCGCGAGGCTGTGCCGCACGACGCGCCCACGCCGATCTCGCCGAGCACGGCATCGTCGGCCAGCCCCAATGACCCCAACCCGCCGTGTCCGTGGCCTACTGGCGGACGCTCTTAGAGAGGGCTCCGCCCGGCGAGGGCAGCGCCGGGGTCGTCCAGCAAGGCGATGCGAGCGGTGATGCGTTTGCCGACCGGCTCCCGCTGGACCTCGAAGCCCTGAGCAACTGCCAGCACGATCTCCAGCCCGTGCTGCCCCACACGTCCGGCATCCGCGGCCCGGGCCACCGGCATCACCGGCCCGGAGTCCCACACCACCACTTCGACCACGTCTCCGACGATACGCAGATCCATCAGCACCGGGCCGGGGGCGTACTTGCGGGCATTGGTCACCAACTCGCTGACCACCAACTGGGTCAGGTCTACGGCGCGCTGCGAGACGGGCAGACTGTGCTCGGCCCGTGCCCGGGTGAGGAACTGCGCTGCCAGGTGGCGGGCCTGGGCGATGTCCGCGCCGTCGCCTTCCAGGGCCACCGTGGTATGGAGGGTTGGAGTCTCCGGTGCGGTGCCGTCCTCACTCACCAGGGCTGGTTCCATCACGGCCCGCTTTCGCTACCCCGTTCACACCCTCGCGTGTACCCACGCCCGCGCGGTACACGCTCCGCTCTCCTGCACCGGCTTCCACACCGGCACAGCAGCATCGCCCGGACGTGCAGGGCAGCACTTCGGGCCAAAGGTCTAGGTGTGCAAGTATCACCGAATGACTGAAGGACGAATGACGGACACCGGGCAAGCCGAACAGGCCGGCGGGCTGTCGGTCGTGACCACCGCCACGGACGGCATCCGCGTGCTGACCCTGGCCGGGGAGATCGACCACCACACCGGCGACCAGCTCCGGCACGCCCTGGAGGTCACCGGCACCGCCCGGCCCCGCATCGTGATCGATATGCTCCGGGTCACCTTCATGGACTCCAGCGGCATCAACATCCTCGTCAACGCCCACCAGACCGTCACCGAGGCCGACGGCTGGCTCCGCCTGGCCGCACCGACCGACTCCGTCCTGCGGGTCCTGCAGCTCGTCGGCATCGACGACGTCATCCAGTGCCGCCCCACCCTCCGCGAGGCCCTGGCTCTCTGACCGCACGTCGAACATCCGGCAGGTGTCGCTGCTCGGCGAGTGACCCGCACCACCCGGGCCGGCCCACCCCGCACCGACCGGACCCCGCAGCGCCGCGCGGACCGGTGTTGCGTGGCCGGTTCCTTCCGCGCCTTCTTCCCCTACTGCCCTGGGGTCACCGACTCTGACCGGACAGCGGACCTGAACCTGTGTGAGGGGAACCGGCATGAGCGGTATGCGGAACAGGGGACACGGGAACATCGCCGGTGACAGCTCCCAGGCGTCGCAGCTTCCCGTCCCGGAGGGCATGGCGGCGTTCGACGACAGCTACGATCAGCCGGATCCCCGGGCCTATTTCCGTGCACTGGGCCCACTGGAGTACCAGGCACCCCATCACGGACAGGGCGTCTTCCGGCGGGCGGTCGCGGCCCGCACGCGGACGGCCCGCGGGGCGGAGCCGGTGACCGTGCTGGACATCTGCTGCTCGTACGGCATCAACGCCGCCCTCCTCAACCATGCGGTGACACTGGACGACCTCTACGCCCACTACACCTCGCCGGAGGCCACCGCGCTCACTACAGCCGAACTGATCGAATGGGACCGCAGCTACTACGCCGCTCGTCGGCGCCCTGACCCGGCCCGGGTGATCGGACTGGACATGGCCGCGAACGCCATCTCCTACGCATGCGAGGTGGGGCTGCTGGGACAAGGCTTCGCCGAGAACCTCGAAACCGCGCCGCCCTCTGCGTCCCTGCTCCGTGCCGCGCGGCACGCCCGCCTGATCACGATCACCGGAGGGGCGACCTTTCTGTCCCCCCGCACCTTCCAACCGATCCTGGCCTGTGCCCAGGACCCGGTGTGGGTCGCGGCGTTCGTGCTGCGCACCACCTCCTACAAGTCCATCGCCGCATGCCTGGCCTCGAACGGCCTGGTCACCGAGGAGGTCACCACACACACATTCCCGCAACGGCGCTTCACCGACGCGGACGAACAGCGATACGCCGTCCAAGCGGTGACCGGGGCCGGCGGTGACCCGAACGGGAAGGAGGTTGACGGCTACTTCCACGCGATGCTGCACCTGTCACGCCCCCCGGAAGACGCGACGGCATTTCCGCTGGCCGACCTGATACCGAGCCCGTGAACTGAACCCTGCCCACACACACGCGGTCCTTGCTGGCGTCGCGGCCGTCGAGGCGGCCCCGCGCCAGGGGTGGACGGTGACCCGCGCTAGGACGACAGCGGCCGGCAACCTCGGGGTTCACGCTGGGATTTCACCTTCGAAGATCTCGGTGACCTGGCCACTGAAGAACTGAATGCAAGGGCCATGCGCAGCGTGGCTCCGTCGGCATCGTGTGTGATGGCGCCGCTCGCGCAGGTCGTTGGCGAGGCGGCGTTGCCCCGCAGTTATCGCACGCACGCCCAGGTTGCGCGGCCCGGTCAGGGCTCGGGTGCGGTTGTGGGCGTGCAGTTGGGCAGCTCCAACGCGCATGGTGTGGCCGTGGGAGCACGAAGGCCGCTACCGGATGCCGACCGTCTCCAGCAGGAGGTGAAGGTCGTGGGTGGCTTCGCCGGTGGCGAGCCTTGCCCCCGTGCGGCGCGACGAACCTGTCAGGTCAGGTCCATTCGCGGGTCCACGGACCAGTGGTTGGTCTTGAAGATCCGCCCGGCGAAGGTCACGTCGGCCTCTGAGACGAAGCGGAAGCCGACCGAGCGGCAGATGCCGTTCGAGGCGGCGTTGCTCGTTGCCGGGAAGGCGTGCACGACTCCCCAGCGGTCCTCGTCGCGGGCCTGCTCCAGGAGAGCGCGGACGGCACGCTTGCCCAGCCCCTGCCCCTGGAACTGGGGGAGAACCATCCAGCCGATCTCGGAGATCGGGCCGTCATCGGCGTTGTGGGACCAGAGGGTCACCGTTCCCGCCACTACCTCGGGGGCGGCCGGATCGGGGACGATCATCTTGAACCAAGCCAGGTCGGCGGCCGCCTGCTCGGCATCCCGGCGAACTTTGGCCGCCATCTCCTCGCGCGGCTGGGGGCCGCCGAGGTCGGCCATCATGACGGGATCGCATCGCATCCGGACATAGGCATCGACATCGTCCGGTGAGACGTTGCGCAACCTCACTGGCTCCTCCTCGTGTCACCGAGGATCGTCGCACAGCATCGATCATGCGCACTGTCGAACGCCCGTGCTGTCATGGCGAGGTCCGGCTCGACTGGTTCACGGACTTCCTGGTCCGGCAGGGCATCGTGGGCGCTGTGGGGAGTCACGAGCATCGACAGCAGGTCTCCTCTGCCGCCTCCGGGCCGCTTGCCTGCGCAGGTGGTCCTTGGCCGACCGCCGCCGCCCGCCACTGATGGTGTCAGGCATTGATGTCAGCCCCGCAAACGACCTCTGGACCACTGTCATTACCAGCGCGCGATAGCCGTTACGGCCTGGTGGGGGGGGCAGGCCGCATGCGACCAGGCCGTCGACGATCTGCTCGACGAACCAGAGGGCGGATGCGGACATCAGGTCGTCGGCGGTCAGTACCTCCACGATCCAGGGACAGGCAACGAGTGCCTCGTGGATCGCGGCGGCGACGACGATCTGCTCACGGGGCTGGGCAGGCAGTTCGGGTCGGTGCAGCGTCCGCGCAGCGTAGTCGTCCATCAGCAGGACGAGCAGTTCTTCCTTGTTGCGGACGTGGTGGGACAGCACCATCGGCGTACTGCCGATCTTCCCTCGCTGACCGCTTGGGCATGGGTGCGCCATGAAGCACAGCAGGACCTGTCTGGAGCGCTGCGAGCGCGACAGGAGAAGCAGTGGAGATCTAACGCAGGCTCGTGACGGCCATGCCTGCGCAGTTCCTTCCACCACTTCGCTCTTGTGCTGGGCTTGCAGGCGGGCATACTCCTCAGGCTCGGGCGCCAACGGGAGGCGGGAGACGTCCGGGCCTGGCTCGCGGCGAACGACCCCATTCCCAACTCGCACGAACGAGTGCTACTGAGAGACCGCAGCCCCTCACCGGACCGTGTCCGGTCTGCCCCCTTGTGCTTGTGCTTTCCGGACCGCCAGAGGTCCTTGCCGTTGGGGCCGGGGGCGGCGCGCGGGAGAGGCTCATGCGCAGGCAAGCGCGCGGTGTGCGGCCTGCAGAAACGTGGAAAGTCCCCTGCCCGCCGCTGTATGCTCCCAACCCAGCGGCGGCCTACGCAGAGACGTCCGACGTACAAGGGGGCACCATGCTGCAGGTCCAGGACTGGTTACTTGTCGGACTCGGCGGGGTTTTCGTGATCTTCGGCCTTGTCCTCCGCTTGACGTCCCGCGGCAAGGCGGAGCTGGCAAACACGGCTTCCAAGCACCGTTTCGGCGGTGCCATCCGGTGGATGTACCCACTGTTTATTGGGCTCTGTCTACTGTTCGGTAATCTTCCGCGGCTTCTCGGCGCGCCTTACGTGGCGGTCGGAGTCTTCGACGCCATGGGCCTTTCGCTGGCGATCGCCCTGGTCGTCCTCGTGATCCGGCAGCTACGACTCAGGGTGAGGTGACGGCACGGGGACCAGGCGGGAAGTGACCTGCGCTGCCTGCGGACTATTGGACGTGGAAAGCGGTGCAACCGGTTCTTCACCGCTGGGGGAAGCAGGGGCTGACCAGCGAGCTGCCCGACCGGCTCCGCGCGACCCGTGAAACAGCGGGCCGGGATGCGGAGCCGACGGCGGGGTGATCGACTCCCAGTCCGCGAAGGACACCGCGACGGTCGAGGCCGCGACAGCGGCATGAGTTCGACCTCGACCTGTGCGGCGGCGGAGCGGGATGACGTTGCTATCACCGGCCCCGGCGTCGCCGCCGGTGGTCACCGCGCGGGTGTGGCCGTCGGACGGGCCCTCCCAGTGAGCCTCGTCGACAAGGCACTACCCCCGGCCGAGGCCCCGAATGACGCCTGTCCGGACTTGGGGGGCCACACGGACCGCAGCGCCAACCTCGCCATCACAGCGAGCGACGGGCGCTTACCGGGAAGGGCTCAATGCCCATTGCGACAGGTTCTGCGACATGCCAGAGGTCGCCGAACCGGCCGCCGCCGTCGAACAGTTCGACTGCCCCACCTGTGCCGTCCCCCGCGGGAGGCACCTGCCGCACCCGAGGCGGCAAGCCGAAGTACCAGACCCCGCGCTTCATGCTCGTCCCCCAGCTCCGCACCGAACTCGAAGTCCGCACCCCCGCCGACCGCGGGCCCCGGCGGTGCCCCACGGGAGGAGGGCGGCGCCGGGGCCGAGTGCGGACACCGTGACGCGGGCGGTCGGCTGACGGGGATGACGTAGGCGGGCGGAGTGGGTGCGGATGTGCGTGGGCAGAACCAGCACGGTCCTCGGATCAGGGCCCGCCCGGGAGGTCATCCGATGCGCTGTACCCGCGAGTTCGTCACTGCGCTCGCCACCGTCGGTAGCGCAGACAGCCTCGCCCGCGACACCCGAACACTTTCGCACCTACTTCCCGCCGGGCCTTCGTGCGGGTGAGTTCTTCCTCTCGTCAGGGCGCGGCGCGGTCACTTCGGACAGGCTGGGAACGCTGTAGCACCAGCGCGCTGCGAGGGCACGTGCGGGTCGACGTCGGAGACACCTGATTTGTTCTCAGCAGCGCCTTCCGCCGGCCGACGCGTCCGACTGACTTATCTCCCCCGTACCCGGCCGACGCCGGTGTGCTCTGGCGGATGTCGCAGCACCCCCGGAGACCGCACCCGGACCGCGACCGAAGCCCCCCACGCGCCGAAACAGGTATTCCATGCGCTTCTCGATCCGCCGAATGCAGCGCCCGCAGCCCTGGGCCGTCCTCGGTGCCCTGGTGATCCTGCTCGCCCTGGCCGTCGTCCCTGCCCAGCGCGCCCACGCTGTCAACGGGAGCACCTCGCCGTGTGCGCTGCGGGGACAGGGAACCGCGCTCAACGAGGGCCAGAACACCGACTACACCCAGTACCTGAATCCCATCGGCACCAAGAACATCGGCGTGGTGTACGTGGACTTCCCCGACACAACCGGCGCCGGTGATGTCGCGGACTACTAGAGTCGGGCTGGAGGAACGATGCCGGTCGCTTCGACGGTCAGGCGATCGGCGAAAGGACTGCCAGGGCGGCGGTGTGGACGCCGGGGGCGGCGGCCAGGAAGTCCCGGCCGGCCGTGCTCCACGGTTCGCCCGCCAGATCGGTGACGGTGCCCCCGGCCTCGGACACCAGCAGGGCACCGGCGACCAGGCCCGAGCGGACGTCGGAGAACTGCCAGAAGGCGTCCATGCGTCCGGCGGCGACGTGGATGAGCTGCATCGTGGCGGGAACGGACACGCGTACGACCAGTCCGCTCGCGAGCATGGCGGTGACCGACTCGCCGATCCGCCGGAAGGTGCGCATGTCCTCGCCGGGCCTGGCCTGACCGGTGCCGGTGAGTGTCGCGCCCAGGTCGGTCTTGGCGGACACCTTCAGGGGCCGGCCGTCCAGGTGGGCGCCGCCGCCGGCGACGGCGGTGTAGGTTTCGCCGGTCAGCGGCAGGTGGACCACGGTGAGCACCGGCTGGTTGTCGCGGACCAGGGTGGCGGTGACGGCCCAGTCCTCCATGGCGTGGACGTGGTTGATGTTGCCCTCGGCGGGGTCGACGACCCACCACTCCCCGGGCGGGAGCGCGCCGCCGGCCAGCTCGTCCTCGGCCCACCGCGATCCGGGCCGGGTCCGCAGCAGCGGCTCCCGCAGCACATCCAGCACCGCGTCGTCGTTGGCGTGGATCTCGTCGACGATCTCGTCCAGGCTCACACCCCGGGCGTGCGGGGTGCGGCGGTCGAGCAGGGTGCGCCCGGCGGTCCGCACCAGGGACGTCACGTCGGCGAGGAGCGACGTGCCGGCGGCGAAAGGCATGGTGGTGCTCATGGCGGGCTCCTGGGGTTCGGTGACTGCGGGGGGGCTCGTCCCGTGCCCGCACCTCGAAGGTAGGCCGCACGATGATTAACAACAAGTGCATGCTATTCACTCGTAGAGTTACTCTTATGCAACTGGATCAGTCCTGGGCCGCCTCCGCGATGCCACCGGTGACCAGCCGTGGCCGGAGCCGCATGCGGTGCGGGAGCAACAGCCCGGTGCCGGCCGTCGAAGTGCCCCCGAACCACCTCCTGGGGTTGGGCCCCTGTCATGCCCGTTCGCCTTCGCCCTCCAGCGTGGCGAGCAACTCGGCGAGTGCGGGCAGGGCCCTGTCGAGGGCTTCTCGGCTCTGTGGGGTGAGCTGGTCCAGTGCGCCCTGCAGCGCGCCGGTACTCACGCGGTCGTAGCGGTCCAGCAGGTCGAGGGCCCGGGGGGAGGCCGCGAGGTGGACGGTGCGCAGGTCTGTCGACGAGGGCGTGCGCTCGATGAGGCCGGAGGCGGTCATCGTGCGGACCAGGTTGCTGACGGTGGACGGTGCGACCCGCAGCCGGGCGGCGACCTCGCGCGGGGTGAGCGGGCCGGCACCGGAGAGCGCCCGCAGCAGCTCGATCTGGGCCTCGGGGAGATCGGGCAGGTCGTCGGAGCGGCGTGTGCGCAGTACGGCCCGGCGCAGCGGGCCTATGAGTCGGCCGAACTCGGTCGCGGTGTCCATAGCTCTATTATGCCCGAGATTTAGTTTTGACATAAAATAGTTTTGTGGCAAACTGAATGCGTCGACCACCACGACGGCACCACGAGGAGAAGCCACATGACCGGTGACGGAGCTCACGAGACCACCGTCCAGGACCCTGTCCCGCCGCAGGACCTGGCCGGGATCGTCGGCCACCGCTTCATCTACACCTACGCCAACGGCTGGCAGTACGAGATGTACGTGAAGAACGCCACCACCATCGACTACCGCATCCACAGCGGCATGGTCGGCGGTCGCTGGGTCAAGGACCAGCAGGTCGACCTCGTCCAGCTGGACGACGACAGCTACAAGATCGCCTGGAACGAGCCCACCGGCACCTCGGTCGCCGTCAACGTGATGCCCGCCAAGCGGCGCCTGCACGGCGTGATCTTCTTCCCGCACTGGGTGGAGGAGCACGGCGAGCGCACGGTCTGCTACCAGAACGACCACCTGGACGAGATGCGCAAGTACCGCGACCAGGGGCCGACCTACCCGATCTACGTGGTCCCCGAGTTCGCGAAGATCACCCTCTTCGAGTACGTCGGCGCCGACGATGACACCGTCATCTCCATCGCCCCGGGAGACCTTCCGGAGGGCTGGTCCAACCGCACCAACTGACCCCACACGCCGACCCCGCGCCGCACGCCGCCACAGAGTCGGCCGGAGGAGGCGGTGGTCGGCGCGGCACCGGCCCCTTGGCGGGTGCTTGACCGCTCGCGCCTGGTCACTCAGCCGCCGGCGTCGGCTGGGACGTGATGCGATCGGGCAGGCCACGAGCGCCAGGCCCCCGGCCATGGGCCCGACCACGGCAGGTCAGCGCGGGCCCGGCTTCGGCATCCCGCGGCGAGGGGCGAGCGGCCGCCGAGCCGGCCGAGCCGCTTGTGGTTGGCGGCGCCTGGCCGGCGGGCCGAGGCGAGCGCCTCCCGGCTGGCTCGACGCCGTCCGTCAGGACGGCCTGCCCAGCCTCCACACCCTCGCCGCAGGCATCGACCGCGACCGCGACGCCGTCATCGCCGGCCTGACTCTGCCCTGGAGCTCGGGCGTCGTGGAAGGGCACGTCAACCGGACCAAGATGCTCAAGCGCCAGATGTTCGGCCGCGCGGCCCGCGAAGGCGTCCCGGCTGTCGCCGAAGGCGCTGCGTCTGGCCGTAGACGGCAACGGCCGCCCGCTGGCCGTCGTAGTCGGCCCCGGCCAGGTCCACGACGCGCAGGTCCTCCCGCTCCCGCTGGGTGACATCCGGGTCCCGCGACTCGGCCGCGGCAGGCCGCCCGCTACGACGAACGCGCGATCGTCTAGCATTCCGCAGCCGTGCCGGCGGCGGTCATCACCTGGCTACGGAATCGAGAGACACGACCTAGGCCGCCAGGAAGGCTCCTGTCCGTTCCGCGTACTGCCGCAGGCCCTCGGCCGTCTCGCCCGCCCAGCCGACGTACCCGTCCGGCCGGACCAGGAAGACGCCCGGGCCGTACGACGCCGGAGCGGCGGGCAGGGACCGGAGCCCCGGTGCCGAGGCGCCGAGCAGCGTCCAGTGCGGGCCCCGGAACGCGTCGAAGAGGCGTACGCCGGCCACCGTGCCGTCCGGGGCGCGGTCGCCTGCGCGGACCCCGGACGGAGCCGTGCGCGTGTCCACGCTGAGCGACGACTCCCGGTATTCCAGCTCCAGTTGCACCGTCGCCTTCCCGCGCTGTACGTCGCCGCGGTGCACCCCCGTCGACAGGTCCAGCATGGCGGCGGCGTTCGCCCGCCGCTCCTCCTCGTAGCTGTCCAGCAGTGTCTCCGGCGCCCCGCCCCGCAGTACCGCGCCCAGCTTCCAGCCCAGGTTGTAGGCGTCCTGGACGCTGGTGTTCAGGCCCTGCGCCCCGGCCGGCGAGTGCACGTGCGCCGCGTCGCCCGCGAGGAACACCCGGCCCGCCCGGAACCGGTCCGCCAGGGCGGCGCGCGGCCGGAAGTCGGACGCCCAGCGCACCTCGGTCACGTCCTCGGCGTTCAGGTGCGTGTACCGGTCCACGAGCTTGCGGATGCCGTCGGGGGACACGTCCGGTGCCGAGCCCTCCGGCAGGCGCGCCTGGAGCTGGAAGTCCTCCGTGCCGGCCAGCGGGCACAGCCCGAGGGCGCTGCCGTCGTCCTTCGGGAAGGTGTGCCAGTGGTCCCGGTCCAGGCCGTCCAGCCGCAGGTCCGCGACGACGAACGGCGCCGGGTCGACGGCCTCCCCGGTCAAGTCGATGCCCAGGGCACGCCGGCCCGCTGAGCGTCCGCCGTCGCACGCGACCACGTACCGCGCGCGGACCGTCGTACCGTCGGCGAACCGCACGCTCGCGCCGTCCGCGTCCTGTGTCAGGCCCGTCACCTCCCGTCCGAAGGCGACCGGCCCTCCCCCGCGCTCGACTTCGCTTGCGAGGGGGGACCCCCGCCGTCCGGTCAGCCGCCCGTACAGCACCTCCTGCGTCCGCCACTGCGGGATCATCCGCGGCTCGGTGTACGGCGTGCCCTCGCCGGCCTCGACCTTCCCGAACATCGACTGCTCGCCGACCCGTGCGCCGTCCTTCCAGATCATCCGGCTCGGGTAGGGCCCGCTCGCCGCCAGGACGGCGTCCAGCACGCCGAGGTCGTCGAAGACCTCCAGGGTGCGCGGCTGGAGCCCCTTGCCGCGCGATCCGGGGAAGAGCCCCGGGGCGCGCTCCACCACCAGGGCGTCCACCCCGCGCCGGGCGAGGTCGATGCCGAGGGTGAGACCCGTCGGACCCGCACCCACGATCAGGACATCCATCACGAATTCTCCTTAACGTTGTTAAGTTCCGGTGCTCATGAGAGTGCCTTTAACGCCGTTAAGCTGTCAAGCTGTGCAGCGTGAGTACGGAACGACGGGCACCCCTGGACCGCAACCGGGTCGTGGACACCGCGCTGCGATTGCTGAACGAGGCCGGGCTGGAAGGGCTCACCCTGCGCGCCATCGCCAGGGAACTGGACGTCAAGGCGCCCGCGCTCTACTGGCACTTCAAGGACAAGCAGGCCCTGCTGGACGAGATGGCGACGGAGATGTACCGGCGGATGGTCGCCGATACCGCGCTCGACCCCGCCGACACCTGGCGGGAACGGCTGCTGAAGATCAACCGCGGACTGCGGACCGCGCTGCTCGGCTACCGCGACGGCGCCAAGGTCTTCAGCGGCTCACGCTTCACGGGCACGGGCCACGCCCTCGAGCTGGAGGCCAACCTGCGGCTGCTGACGGAGGCCGGACTGACCCTCGCCCAAGCGGTCGACGCGGGGCGGACGGCGCACATGTACACCCTCGGCTTCGTCACCGAGGAACAAGGTGTGCAGCCCCTCCCGGGCGAGCGCCGGGAGGGGTACGACGTCGACGAACGCGCCCGGCGCCTGGCCGGCTCCCCACTCGCGGCGGAGGCCGGGAAGCTCCTCTTCGACGACTACGACCGGCAGTTCGAGGAGGGGCTGGCGCTGCTCGTCGCCGGGGTCGGGGCACGGTACGGAATCAACTGAGCGGACCGGCGCCCGACAGGCAGGGCTGGACGAGGCCGCCGCCCCGCGAGGAACAGGATGAGCAGTCGCGGTGACATGCACTTCCCGGGCGCGTCTTGCGCCAGCTTGTGACCGTCCAGATCGGAAACGGACACGGCTGTCCCGCCAAGCAGGTCGGGGCGCTCCTGGGCTCGGGGCGGTGCACGGGGAAACAACCGGCTCGCCGGGCGTCTTCATAGCCTGGCCGCGACCCCCGAGCAACCACCTGAGGAGCACCATGGCCAGACAGTCCGTGGCCGAGCAGTACGTCGATCTCCTGGCACGCGCCGGCGTGCGTCGCATGTACGGGGTGGTCGGTGACAGCCTGAACCCCGTCGTCGACGCGGTCAGACGGCATGACTCCCTGGAGTGGGTCCAGGTCCGGCACGAGGAGGTCGCGGCCTTCGCCGCCGGTGCCGAAGCCCAGCTGACCGGCAGGCTCGCCGCGTGCGCGGGGTCATGCGGGCCGGGCAACCTGCATCTGATCAACGGTCTGTTCGACGCGCACCGTTCGATGGCACCTGTCCTCGCCCTGGCGGCGCAGATCCCGAGCGGCGAGATCGGCACCGGGTACTTCCAGGAGACCCATCCCGACCGGCTGTTCGAGGAATGCAGTCACTACTCGGAACTGATCTCCTCGCCCCGGCAGATGCCGCGGGTGGTGCAGACGGCGATCCAGCACGCGGTCGGCCGGCGCGGGGTGTCGGTGGTGTCGCTGCCCGGAGACGTGGCCGCCGAGGACTCCCCGGCCGGCGGGGCGGAACTCGCCATGCCGCTGGACCGGCCGGCGGTCCGGCCGGCGGACGAGGAACTGGCCCGGCTGACCGAACTGGTGGACGCTGCCGAGAAGGTGACGGTCTTCTGTGGCCGGGGTGTCGCCGGCGCCCACGCCGAGGTGATGGCGTTCGCCGAGAAGGTCAAGGCTCCCGTGGGCCACGCGCTGCGCGGCAAGGAGCACATCCAGTACGACAACCCGTACGACGTCGGCATGTCCGGCCTGCTCGGCTACGGCGCCGCCTACCAGGCGATGCACGAGTGCGATCTGCTGCTGCTCCTCGGTACGGACTTCCCGTACACGGACTTCCTGCCACGCAACGTGCGGACCGTGCAGGTCGATGTGCAGCCCGAGCGGCTGGGACGGCGCACGCAGCTCGACTTCGCCGTGTGGGGAGATGTCCGCGAGACGCTCCGGGCCCTGACACCCGCCGTGCGGGAGAAGGCGTCCCGCCGGTTCCTCGACCGCATGCTGGACCGGCACGTCCACGCCCTGGAGGGCGCCGTCGGCGCCTACACCCGCAAGGTCGACCAGCACACCCCGATCCACCCCGAGTACGTGGCGTCCGTGCTCGACGAGGAGGCTGCCGATGACGCGGTGTTCACCGTGGACACCGGTATGTGCTGCGTGTGGGCGGCCCGCTACCTGACGCCGAACGGTCGGCGCCGCATTCTCGGCTCCTTCGTGCACGGTTCCATGGCCAACGCGCTGCCGCAGGCCATCGGCGCGCAGTTCCTGGACCGCTCCCGCCAGGTCGTGTCGCTCTCGGGTGACGGTGGCTTCTCGATGCTGATGGGAGATTTCCTGACGCTGGTCCAGCACGGCCTGCCCGTGAAGGTCGTCGTCTTCAACAACTCCTCGCTGGGCATGGTCGACCTGGAGATGATGGTCGACGGACTGCCGCCGCACGGCACCGACTACCAGCACACCGACTTCGCGGCCATCGCCACCGCGGCCGGCGCACGGGGCATCAGGGTCGAGAAGCCCACGGAGGTGCGCGAGGCCCTGCGTGCTGCCTTCGCCCATGACGGGCCGGCGCTGGTCGATGTGGTCACCGACCCCAACGCCCTCGCGGTCCCGCCGAAGATCACCACCGAGCAGGTCACCGGTTTCGCGCTGTCCGCCAGCCGCACCGTCCTCACGGGAGGCGTCGGACGCATGATCCACCTGGCCCGGGCGAACCTCCGCAACGTTCCGCGTCCGTGAGCGGGCGACTGCCTGGTGCCGTTCTCTTCCCGGTCGGCGGCCCCCCGTCTCCCCTTCCACGATCCGAATGGGCATCGTCACCCGCCGGACTACCTGCTGCACGGTTTCCCCGAGACCTGGTACGGCCGGCGTAAGCAGATACCCGTGCTGGCGGAGCGGTTCACCGTGATCGCACCGGATGCGCGGCTACCGTGACACGGACAAGCCCGCCTCCGGCTACGACGAGCGGACCATGGCCAACGACGTCGTGGCGCTGATGGACCACCTCGGGCACGAGCGGATCGCCCTGGTCGGCCACGACCGCGGGGCCCGCGTCGGCACCCGGTTCGCCGAGGACCACCCGGATCGCATCGACCGGTTCGTGGCCCTGGACAGCATCCCCACGCGGATCATCGCCGGCCCGCCCCGCGTCGCGGTCGTGCCCGGACAGCCGCCCCCCGTATGCCACTCGTGGGCACGGACAGGCCGCACCCAGGGCGCGGACAGACACATGCACCCCGCCCGCTTCCTCTACGTTCCTCATGTGCCGGGGGCATCCCGCTCGACGTGACCCACCAACGGCGTCCAGCGGGGCAACCGCCCGACCTGGGCGGGAACTGCCCGGCCCATGCCTGCCGGGCGGTGGACCGGTGCCCCGGCAGGCAGCCCCGCATCCCGACCTCCGAACCAATGAGGGAGTTCCCCCATGTCCAGTTCTGACAAGCCGACCGTCGTCCTCGTCCACGGCGCCTTCGCCGACGCCTCCAGCTACGCGGAGGTCATTCCCCGGCTGCTCGACCGCGGCCTGGACGTCGTCGCCCCGGCCGTCCCGAACCGCAGCCTGATCGGTGACGCCGCGTACGTCGCCTCCGTCGTCCGGCAGATACCCGGCCCGGTCGTCCTGGTGGGCCACTCCTACGGTGGTGCCGTCATCACGGCCGCCGGCACCGAGGACAACGTCAAGGCCCTGGTCTACCTGGCCGGTTACGCCCTGGAGAAGGGCGAGAGCCTCGGCGAACTCCAGGGCCGCTTCCCGGACTCCGACCTTGCCGCCGCACTGGTCTACACCCCCTTCCCCATCGAGGGCACGACCGAGACCGGCACCGACGTGTCGGTCCAGCCCGACAAGTTCCCGGCCATCTTCGCCGCCGACGTCGACCCCCGCCTCGCTTCCGTCCTCGCCGTCTCCCAGCGCCCGCTCGCAGCCCAGGCCTTCGCCGACGCATCCCCCGCCGCCGCCTGGAGGACCAAGCCCTCCTGGGGCCTGGTCTCCTCCTCCGACCACACCATCAACCCCGACGTCGAACGCTACGGCTACCAGCGCGCCGGCATGACCACCATCGAGGTCGACTCCTCCCACCTGGTCATGCTCGCCCACCCCGACCGCGTCGTCGACCTCATCGAGGAAGCCGTCCGGGCCACCTCCGCCTGACTCACCCGCGACCCGCCGACCGGCAGCCCATCCGGCCGTCACGGAACGGCCTCCCCCTCCGCAGAGAGCGAACGATGAACTCACCGATCTCACGCCGTACCGTGACCGCGTCCCTCCTGGCCGGCGCCGCCACGCTGGGTGCCGCGGGCGTCGCGCACCCCGCGCCGGCAGCCGCGCCCGCCCGTCGTCCGGGCAGACCGCACGGGCGCCCGGACACGCCCACCGTCGTCCTGATCCACGGTGCGTTCGCCGACGCCTCCAGTTGGAGCGGTGTGGTCGAGCGCCTGCAGCGGCACGGCCACCGCGTGCTGGCACCGGCCCTGCCCCTGCGCGGGCTGGCGAGCGACGCCGCCTACATCCGCAGCGTCCTGGACAGCGTCACCGGACCGATCGTGCTGGTGGGGCACTCCTACGGTGGTGCCGTCATCAGCCAGGCCGCGGTCGACGCCCCGCAGGTCAGGGCCCTCGTCTACATCGCCGCCTTCGTACCCGAGGTCGGGGAGAGCGCGCTCCAGCTCACCGGCAAGTTCCCCGGCAGCACCCTGGGACAGGCCACCGTCACCCAGTACTACCCGCTGGCCGGCGGCGGGCAGGGCGAGGAACTGGTCATCGAGAAGGACCTCTTCCGCAAGCAGTTCGCGGCCGGGGTCCCCGTGCGGACCGCCCAGGTCATGGCAGCGGGACAGCGACCGATCACGCTCGCCGCGCTCAAGGAACCGGCCACCGCCGCCGCGTGGAAGAAGATCCCGAGCTGGTACCTCGTGGCGACCGAGGACCGCAACATTCCGCCGGCCGCGGAGCGGTGGATGGCCGAGCGCGCCCGGGCTCACACCGTCAGCGTGCGCGCGCCGCACGCGGTGTCCGTGAGCGATCCCGGGCCCGTCACCGACCTGATCCTGCGCGCCTCCCGTTCCGTCCGCTCCGGTCACTGACCCGGGCCCGTCACGCGTTCCCGCCCCCGACGACGTCCCACCGGAGGACAGCACCCCGCGGCCGTGGCCATCGGTCTCGACCACCGGGCCGAGGTGACGCTGCCGCGGGGCGGCCACACCGACTGGGAGGTCGAACTGGTCATCATCGGCCAGGAGGCCCGACACGTGTCCGAGGCCGATGCATGGAGCCATGTCGCGGGGCTGACGGTCGGACAGGACGTCTTCGAGCGCGTCCTTCGGACGGGAGGCCGGGCGCCCCGGGTCAGCCTCGGCAAGTCCTGACCGGCTTCGCTCCGACCGGCCCCTGGCCGGTGACCCCGGACGACCCCGACGACCCCGAGCCGACCTGCCGCCGAGCGTGGCGCACGGTCCACACCGAGCGCCACCCGGCGCCGCCGGCACCCCGGCCGGTGTCGGCACCCCGGCCGGTGTCGGCCTCGGCCGGACGCCACAACGCCGGCTCGCCCCCGGCGACGAACTCACCAGCTCCGTACGCGGTCTCGGCGAGCCGCGGCGGAGGTTCGTCGGCCGACCCCTCGAACCGCCCCGTCCCCCTCTGTGACCGATGACGAAGAAAGCAGAACTGACATGCCCGGATTCCTGACAGGGACGCGCACCGGCCTGCTGGCGTCCGCCTTGGCGGCAGCCCTCGCCGTGACCGCGGCCGGCCCCACGGCCACGGCAGCCGCCAGGTCCCGACCAGACGTGCACTTCATGGCACACCTGGACATCGCCGGCGGACAGCGACCGGAGAACATCACCCTGGAGCCCGGCGGCAGCGCCGTCGTCACCTTCGCCTACAGCCGCCAGGTGGCCCGCGTCCGCCCCGACGGCAAGGTGCGCATCCTGGCCACCCTGCCCGAACCACCGGCCGGCTCCGCCACCCCCGCCCTCTCGTCCCCCTTCCTCGGCGGCATCGTCCGCACCCACGACGGAACCCTGTACTTCCTGTACGCCACCGGCAGCAGCGATCTGACCGGCCTGTGGCGCCTGCGTCCCGGCGGCGCCGCGCGGCGCATCGCCGCGCTCCCGGCCGACGGCCTGCCCAACGGCCTGGCCCTCGACCGGCACGAACGCCGGCTGTACGTCGCCGACTCGGTCCTCGGCACCGTCTGGCGGGTGCCCGTCACCGGGGGCACGCCCACCCGCTGGGCCGTCGCACCGGAACTGGCCGCGGCCGGATTCCTCGGAGCCAACGGCATCAAGGTCCACGACGGCGGGGTATGGGTGTCCAACCTGGACAAGGGAACCGTGCTCCGTATCCCGGTCACCCGGCACGGGAAGGCCGGCCCTGTGGAGACCCGGGCAACCGGCCTGGTCGACATCGACGACTTCGCGTTCGAGGGCCACGGCGACACGCTCCTGGCCGCGATCAACGCGGACAACGAGATCGCACGGGTCGAGCCCGACGGCCGGCACGAGGTCGTGCTCACCGGCGCCGACGGACTGGAGAACCCGACCTCGCTCGCCGTACGGGGCACCACCGCCTACATCGCCAGCGGCGCCTACTTCACCGACAACGATCCCAACCTCCTGACCGCCCGGATCACCCCGGGCGAGTAGGCCGGTCTGTGCCGGCCCACCCGAGAGGCGACGGCACACCCCCACGTGAGGACAGCTCGATGACACAGCCCCGCCCGGACTCGATGACACCGGCGGCGTTCGACCCGGACGCCTTCCAGGTCGTACCGGCCAGGACGTTCGAGGACCTGCGCGTCGGCGAGGTCTTCCGAGCGCCCAGCCGCACCCTGACCGACGCCCACGCCGCGGCCTTCCAGACAGTCTCCGCGGACAACCACCCGGTGCATTACGACGCCGAGTGGGCGCGCAGGCACGGCCACCGCGCACCGGTCGTCCACGGCCTGCAGGTCCTCGCCTTCACCGCCCCCGGCGCCACCCTGTTCCCGCACTTCATCGGCGAGGTGTTCATCAGCTTCCTCGAACTCTCCTGCACCTTCCTGGCCGAAGTGCACTCCGGGGACACCCTGTACCCGGCACTCACCATCACGGCTCTGGAACCGCAGGGTGACAACGGCGTCGTGGTCACGGCCGCGACCATCCACAACCAGCGCGGCGAACTCGTGTTGTCCGGTCGGCACAAGTACCTGCTGCGGCGTCGGTGACCTCGGGAGCGACGTGACGCGCTGAGTCCGGCAGCCCTCCAGTCGGCGACGAGGGGCCGGGCAGAGGTCAACGGCACAGGCGAGGCGGCCTGCACCGGCGGTTCCGTGAACCGGCCACCGCACCGCCCCGCCCCGGCAGGTGCCGGTCTCGTGTTCGTGGACCGGCGGCCCTTCCCTGTCACGGCCACCGGTCCACCAGGGCTCAGCTCACCAGGAGGTGGTGCGGCGGGACCGGCCGGACCGGGCTGCCCGGGTGGCGTTGTTGTACACGCGTCTCAGATGCTTCGCCGCGGGGCAGGGCGAATCGGCGAGCGCGCACTGGCGGCAGTAGCGCCGGTGCGCCTCGTAGTCCTCACGTGACTGGTCGACGGAGGGGGCGGGCTGGTTCGGTGACTGCATGGGGACTCCTGACGGACATGGCGGTGCCCCGTCGCGCCGCGTGAGCGGGTACGGGGGGTGCTTTGCGGAGACGGGGACGCGGGTTGCCTGAGGCTCTCGCATCCGGATGGTGATCTTGTTACCGCGCGTACGGAACGGCCGGATGTCCATGACTGCCCTTATGGGCTGCAGCGGTGCCCTCAAGCACCCGCACCTGCTAGGGCGGTCGGCGAGCGGCGTCCGGGCGTGAGCGACGCCGGCCACGGGAGGGCACCGCGGCGAACGGCGTTCCACTCGACGGGTCCTTGACACTTGGTGCAGGATCCGTGCCCCAACGGCCCATGTCGCGCCGGTGCGGGCGTGCCTCGCCGTGCGGGTCCCTAGCCTTGCCGTCGTGCTGTCGGCCGAGCGGCGTCGGTCGCCGCGTCGGCGCGTCCGGACAGCATCCTCACCAGCCGCCCCTGGAGCCCGACGTCATGGCTGCCCATCCCGTTCTCGTGTCCACCGGGTCCGCACGCCCGTCCAGGGGCCCGTGGCGCCCCGGGGAGGGCCGTGCGCCACGCTCGGCGGCTCCCGAGGGGCTGCTCCCCACGCCCCCCGACGACCGGGAGAAGTACTCCTACGTCGTGCGCCGCACCTGGCTGCTCAGCTTCACGTCGTTCCTCGGGTTCGTGTGCGTCGCCTACAGTCAGATCGACTCGGCCCGCCACGGTCCGTGGATCTGGCTGTTCACCCCGGTCCTGCTGCTGTCCGCGGTGGGCTTCCTGATCTCGCTCAGGCTGGACCTCTTCACTCCCGACTTCGACATCGCGGCCCACCGCCGGCTGGTGGGCTCCTGGTCACCGCGGGAGTACCCGTCGGTCGACGTGTTCCTCCCGGTGTGCGGCGAGCCGATCGCGGTGCTGCACAACACCTGGACACATCTGCAGCGGCTGGCCGACGCCTACCCCGGAAGGGTCACGCCCCTCGTCCTCGACGACTCCGACAGCCCGGACGTCGCCGCCATGGCGGACGACTTCGGTTTCCGCTATCTCGTGCGGCCCAACCGCGGCTGGTTCAAGAAGGCCGGCAACCTGCGCTACGGCTTCGAGCGCTCCGACGGCGAGTTCATCCTCATCCTGGACGCCGACTTCGCCCCCCGGGCCGATCTCCTCGACGAACTGCTGCCGTACATGGACGCCGACCCGGATGCCGGCATCGTGCAGTCTCCGCAGTTCTTCCGCGTCCTGGACCAGCAGAACTGGATCGAGCGCGGGGCCGGTGCCGTCCAGGAGCTGTTCTACCGGTCGGTGCAGGTCTCCCGGCAGCGCAGTGACGGTTCCATCTGTGTGGGCTCCTGCGCCGTCTACCGGCGCACCGCGCTCGCCGAGGTCGGCGGCACCAGTCTGATCGAGCACTCCGAGGACATGCACACCGGGTTCGACCTGCGGGCGCGCGGCTGGGACCTCCGGTACGTCCCCCTCGCGCTCGCCACCGGTCTGTGCCCGGACACCATCGGCGCCTACTACAGCCAGCAGTACCGCTGGTGCATGGCCTCCATGAGCATGCTGGGCAGTCCGGAGCACTTCTGGCGGGTGAGGATGCGCCTGGTCAGCCGCCTGTGCTACGTCTCCGGATTCGTCTACTACATCGAGTCGGCCCTGATGATCTTCACGGGTCCGCTGATCGTGTGCGTGCTGCTGCTGTTCTTCCCCCAGCAGATCAAGTTCACCGACATGTGGCTGCTTCTGCCCGGCATGGTCTACCTCGTCGTCATCTACCCGCTGTGGCACCGCAATCCGTACCGCCTGGAGGCGTGGGCGACCCGGGTCCTCTATAGCTGGTCGCACGTCTTCGCCGTCTGGGACGTGCTGCGCCGCCGCGCCATGGGCTGGCAGCCCACCGGGGCCGGAGGCGCGCGGAGGAACAACGTCCGGCGCCTGTGGATCGGGATCTGGGCCTGGACCGTGCCCGTCACCACACTCTGGATCGGTGCCGCCGTGTGGCGGATGGACACGATGGTGCCGGAGGACTTCGCGCTGCCGCTCGGCTCCGGCCTGTTCTACGCGGCGGCCGTGTTCCGCCTCCTCATCCTGCCCCGCCCCGATGAACCCGCGGGTGCGGCCGGTTCTCCCGTCGTGGCCAAAGGGGGTGCCGCATGACCGCCGTCGGGCGCAGGGGCGCGTTGCTCTGGGCGCTCGCCGCCACGGCCTCCTCGGCGGCGGGCTGCACCCCGAGCCGCACGGCGCCGATCGGTGCGGGCGGACGTGGGCCCTCGGTCAGGACCGCGCCGTATCTGCCGTTCGACGTCACCTGGATGATCCGGCCCAAGCACGGCCGCAAGTACCTCGGAGCCGCCTTCGCCGGGGGACCCACGACAGCGGGCGTCCTCGACGCCTGGGCCGGCAAGGCCGGCAAGGCACCCAACCTGCTCTCCTACCGCCTCTCCTGGGGGGACGGCTTCCCGACGGACGCCACCCTGGCGGTCTGGAGACGCAGGATGCTGCCGTACCTCGTCTGGGAACCCTGGACCTCGACGCTCCGTGACATCTCCGGGGGCCGTGACGACGCCTACGTCCGGCGCACCGCGCAGACCGTCCGCGACCTCAACGTGCCGGTCGCCATCGGGTTCGCCCCGCAGATGAACGGCGACCGGTACCCGTGGGGAACTCGCAAGGCCGCCCCCGCGGAGTTCGTCGGCGCGTGGCGGCACCTCCACGACCTCTTCCAGGACGTGGGGGTGTCCAACGTCATCTGGGTCTGGAGCCCCACGGTGGCCGGCCCGTCGGCGCGGTTGCGGTCGTACCACCCGGGTGACGCCTACGTGGACTGGCTGGGCCTCGTCGGGTACTACACCAGGACCGGACCGCACACGTTCGACACCCTCTTCGCCCCCGCCATCGAGGAGGTCAGGGCCTTCACCCGCAGTCCGGTGCTCATCGCCGAGACCGCCGCGGGGCCCGGTGCCCGCAAGCCCGCGGACATCGCGGACCTGATACGCGCGGTGACCGCCCACCGGGATGTGGTCGGCCTCGTCTGGTTCGACACGGACAAGGGGACCGACCGGCGGATCGACAGCAGCCCCGAGGCGCTGGCAGCGTTCCGCCGGGGTGTGGCCGACCCGCACTTCGGCTTCGATGTGAGGCGCCCGTGACCACCGCAGAGGACCCGGTGGTCGCCTTCACCGGTCACGCCGCGGAAACGTCCGCCACGAGCCCCGCCGGCCTCGGGGACCCCGCGCGCCCCGGGCCGTACGACTCCGAGTCGACCCTGCGGCTGCGGGTGCTGCCCGCCCGGGGCCCCGAGCCCGCGCCCGGCTACACCATCGACGAGATCACGCGGGCGGACTGGGTTCCCGGGGCGGTTCCCGACCGGGGCTGGTCCGCCGAACCGGGTCCCCGCCGGACCTGGGTCAGCCGCGCCCTGCTGGCCTGCCTGCTGCTGGTCCAGGCGGTCCTGTCGCTGCGCCTGCACAACACGGCCTTCGAGGACGAGGCGCTGTACGTCTACGCCGGGCACGCCATGATCGACCACCTGTTCCACGGCGTTCCCGACTACGGCGGCTTCAGCGCCTACTTCTCCGGCTCGCCCGCCCTCTACCCCGTGCTCGCCGCATGGGTGGACTCCCTCGGGGGACTGACCGCGGTGCGGCTGATGAGCCTGGCCTTCATGCTGGGCACCACCGGCCTGCTCTACTCCTTCACCCGCATGGTCTTCAACGAGCGGACCGCGCTCTGCGCGGCGGGCGTCTTCGCCGTCTGCCAGTCGACGCTGTTCCTCGGCTACTTCGCGACCTACGACGCGCCGGCGATCCTCCTGCTCGCGCTGAGCGCCTGGATCCTCGTCCGGATCGCCCCGGGCCACTGGGCGCTGCCGCTGGCCGCGGCACCGGTGGCGGCCCTCGCCGTGGGGGTGAAGTACGCGTCCGCGCTGTTCCTCCCGACCCTCGCGGCCGTACTGGTACTGGCCGCCTACCGGCGCCACGGCGGGCGTCAGGCACTCCTGCGCGGTGCGGTGCTCACCGCCGGCGTGGCCGTCCTGCTCGGCATCGGCCTGGCCACCACCGACTATCTTCAGGCGATCCGGAGCACCACCACCGACCGCGCGCACGGCAGCACGTCGATCACGACCATGGCCTGGGACTGCTTCCGGTGGGGTGGCGTGATCTTCGTCCTGGCCTGCCTCGGCACCGGGCTGTACACGCGCCGCGACCGCCTCGGCGAGGTGCCGGGCGGGCCCCGGACGGGACCGGGGCCCGGATGGCGCCTGGCCCTGGGGGTCGTTCTCACCGGCACCGCGCTGCTCGCTCCCGCGTACCAGATCCACCTCCAGACCAGCGTCTCGCTCCACAAGCACGTCGGGTACGGCCTGTTGTTCGCCGCCCCGATGGCGGGCGTGGGCGTCAGCCGTCTGATGGGGGCGCACTTCCGGTTCCCGCAGGCGGCCATCGCCGTGGGAGTGCTGGCCCTGACCCTCGGCATGTCGCAGTCGGCCCTGAACTACGGCGTCTGGCCCGACAC
Organism: Streptomyces dangxiongensis; assembly: GCF_003675325.1. Taxonomy (NCBI): domain Bacteria; kingdom Bacillati; phylum Actinomycetota; class Actinomycetes; order Kitasatosporales; family Streptomycetaceae; genus Streptomyces; species Streptomyces dangxiongensis. Next base: position 7,861,364 of record NZ_CP033073.1, on the reverse strand, counting down.
CACCTATCTGATGCCCGAACTGGCGAAGAGCGTGCGGCCGGGGCAGAAGTGGCTGGGCCAGCCGCACGAGGCGCCGGTGTACTACCTCAGCCGCGAGGGCCTCACCGACTACACCCTGTGGACCTCGATCTACTACATCGACTACACCGGACGCCGGGGCCGCCATCTCATGGGGCCGGACGGCTACCGGGCCGCGATCGACGACGGCTGGTTCGACGGCGTCGTGCTGGACTGGTCCGACCAGCCGGGGGACGTCCAGACCCTGATCCGCGGCGAGATGCGTACCAGCGGCAGGTATCGGCTGGCCAGTGCTCTGACGTACCGCACCTCCGTGGGCACGGGCCACTTCGAGATCTGGCTGAGCCTTCGCTCCGCGCACACGCGCTGACGCGCGGCGGTCCGCCGTCATCCGTGCCCGTCCGGGCGGAATTCCCGCCCGGAGGGACACGGCGGCCCCGCGGGGCGGGCTCGGGCCGTGTCGGCCCTGTCCGGCGTCTATATCATCGGCCCGGACGTCACGCCGGAGGCCGAGGGCTGCGGCGGGGACGAGCGGGACCCCAGCACGACGACGGAGATGCCGCGCATGAATCGCAGTCAGGCGACCGGACCGACCGAGGCCCGGCCAGCGTCTCCCGCTGCCGCCGACGGCGCGCTCCCCCGCGGCGGTTCCGCGCTGTGGCGGAGAGGGACTTGATCCCCGGAGGCAGGGAGGGCACCGGTACGGCCGGCAGGAAGCGACCGTGGCTGGCGCCGAGGACCCGGTCCGCACCCCCCGCCGAGCGCCACCCGGCGCCGCCGGCCGAGCTGGCGGCGCGACGCGTCGGCGGCGCCTGGCTGATCCACCCGGCCACCGGCCCCGACCGGCGGTCCCTGCTGTTCGCCGCCGGCCTGGCGGCCGACCCCGAACACTCGGTCGTCGTGGTGGACCTCCCGCCGGAGACGGCGCTGGACGCGGTGGAGAAGGCCGTGGCGCGTGCGGTGCCCGCCGGTCCGCGCGGCCTGCGGCTGGTGTTCGGCAGGCCCCCGGCGCAGGGACCCGCCGCCGCGGGACGCTGGCTGGCCGGGCGCCTGGGCCAGGACGTGGTCGTCCCGGACGGTGTGCTGCTCCCGTCCGCCGGGGGCGCCCTGTTCATCGGCGCGGACCGGGGCCGCGGCTGGGTGCTCTGTACGCCGGAGGGCCGGGAACGGTACGTGTCCCGCCGCTTCCCCCGGCCCGCGTGGGACGAGGCCCTGCCCGACCGGCCCTGGCCGGTGGGGGCGTCCGCCGTGGCCGAACCGGTGAACACCGGGGTGTGGCTCCGGCCGGCGCGCGAGGACGCGGCCCAGCACCGTCACCGCCGCTACCTGGCCGCGCGGCTGCGCGGCCGCAGCGACGCGGCCACCGTCGTGATCGGCACGCCCGACGCTCCCGAACCATCGCCGGAGGACGTCGCCCGCTTCTGGCAGGACCTCCCGGAGGACGCCAGAACGACGATGCGCGTCGTGCTGTTCGGCCAGGCGCGGACGCCCGGCGGCCGTCCCTTCGGCGAGACACTCGCCGCCCTGACCGGCGAGCCGGTGCACGCCTACAACGGTTTCCCCACCAGCGACCCCGTCGTCGGCCGGGCGCCGCTGGACGAGGTGCTGTTCCTGGAGCGGGACGGGACGCCGGGACGCCCCGTCTTCGCCCGTGAGTACCTCCATCTGCCCCCGGAGCCGGGAGGACCGTCCGACCCGCTGCTCGCGGTCGACCACCGCTGGCCCCTCGACCACCTGCCGATGCTCCGCCGGGGCCTGTACCGCGGCAGCTCGGGTGTGATGCTGGAGGTGCTCCCCTGGGGTCTGTGGATACGGCCCTCCGTCGAACCGTCGTACGCCGATGAGGTGCGCGCCGCTCCCCCCGACCCCCATCACGAACTGATCCTGTGCGACGACAGCGTGCCCGAGGCGCTGCCCCGGTCGCAGCAGTTGGCGGAGGACGTCGTCCGGCGTCTGCCGCCGGAGAGCGGTCTTCTGGTACGGGTGCTGACCGCGGGCCGGCCGTGGGGTGTGCCGGCCGCCCGCCCCGGGGCGGCGGCCCCGCCCCGGGTTCCGGACGAACCGTCGCCGGCCGCGGGCGAGTCGTCCTCCGAGGAGGCCGGGACGCGGCCGGAGCGGCCGGCGGGCGGTCCGTTCAGCGGAGCGGGTTCGCCCAAGGACACCGCCGTCGTCGCCCTCGCGCTCCGGCGGAACCCGGAGCTGGGCCGGGACCAGACAGCCGAGGCCGTCCTGACGGGACTCGTCGCGGTGCGTGTCCAGCTGACCGTTCACGGGCGGCGGACGGACCACGAACACGGGGATCCGGGCGGTGAGCTGCCGCCGCCGACCGCGCCGGCCCTGGCGGGACTGGCCCTGCTGCCCCCGCACGACGGTGTGGTGGCGCTGCGCGCCGACCTCACCGAGGCCGAGACGCGGTGGTACGACGCACACCGTCAGGTCATCGAGCACGGCGCGTGCTCGGCGTCCCTCGCCGGACATCCCGGGCGGGCGGGCAACACCGACATCGTCATCCGCTCGGTCACCGGGCGCCGTACCGCCCTGCTGGAACCGGAAGTGCCGGACCGGGTGCTGTTCGCGCCGGGGGCGCGGTTCGAGGTCCTGGAGGTCCGGGTCCGGCGGGGCGAGCGTACGGTCGTGCTGATGCGGGAACTTCCCGCGTGGTACCCGGAGAGCACTCCCGTCCGGACGGTCGTGAAGGAACTCGAAGTGGCTCTGCGCGTCTGGCGCGCGGACGAGGAGAGCGGTCTCGTGCGGGGCGGCACGCCGGATCCGTTCGCCCGTCCGCCCGGTCTGGGGAGCCCGGCCCCGGCGCCGGAGGGATCCGGCGCCGCGGACCGCCCGGCCGGCCTCAGTGAGCGGTTCCGCTGACCCACAGGGTCGTGCCGTCCTGCTGGATCACCACGTTGCCGTCGTCCTGGAGCACCAGTTCGGCACCGTCGTGCCCGGCGGTCCCGGACGACCAGGCCGTCCGGCCGTCGCGGGTGTAGACCACGAGGTGGCCGTCGGCCTGGAAGACCGTCTTGCAACCCCGGCCCTCGGTGTGGGAGGACCAGCGGACCGTACCGTTCTCGTCGGTGATGACCAGGTTGCCGTCGTCCTGCATGGACAGGCGGGCCCGGTCCGACTCGATCGAGGTGCCGATCTCCAGGACCCGGGTGGCCTGGACGACCAGGCCGTCCGCCGCCGAGTCCGTGGCGGTCTGCCCGGCGGGGGCCGCCGCGGCCCGAGCCGCCGGCGCAGCCTGGGCGGCCGGGGCGCCCTGCGGAGTCGACGGGGTGTGACCGGCCGGTGTTCCCTGGCCGCTCACGCTCCCGGCCACGACGGTCCGGGGCGGCCCCGAAGGTGTGGACGTGGACGGGGCGGTGGTGGCGGAGGCCCCCGAAGGAGCGGGCGCCGACGGAGTGACGGCGTGTGCCGCGGCCGCTGCGGGAGTGGTGTGCGAGGAGGTGCTGCCGCCCTCGGTGGGGGTCCGGGCGCTCTGGGCCGGCGTGGTCGAGGCCGCCCGGTGTCCCTCGCCGCCGGCCACGGGGTGGCTCTGCCGGCGCGGCGGAGCACCGCCGGCGAGGGCCGCGGGGGCGTGCGTCGAGGAGGTGTGCGTGGGCGACACCTGGGGGTGAGGGGCGCGTATGCCGGGCCCCTGGTAGGGCTTGCGCGGGGACACGCGGACACCGGAAGCCGACGGGGCGGGTGACGGAGCGGAGGGCGTGGGGGACGAGGCGGACGGCAGGGAGCGCGCGGTGGTCGCGGGGGCGGGGTGGGTCGGTACGTCGATGGTGAAGTCGGGGCCGGCCGCCTCCGGTGACGGGGACTTCTGACCGGACGACTCGAAGTCGGTCTCGTTGTCCTGGTCGTTGTGGTTCAGCGCCAGCGGCAACGCGACCAGGACCGCGCCGGCGACCGCCGCCGCGGCCAGCAACGGCCGTTGGCTGGGCTTGGCGTTGCCGGCCGGCGCGGCGCCGTCCGCCGTGCCGCCCTCCGCGCCGGACCCCCCTCCGGCGGGCCCGCGCCGCTCGCGTCCCTCCGGCCGGTCGCCGGGCTGCGGCCCCTCCCCCGAGCGGCGCGCGCCCGCGTTCCGGCGTCCGGTGGCCGCCGCCCCGTCACGAGCCGTCCGCGCGGCCGTCCCCGCCGCCTTCCGCCGCTGCTCCTCGGTTTCGGGCGCGGTGGTGGGGGCGGAGGCGGGTGGGGCGGACAGGACCACGGCCCGCCGCATCCTCAACTGATCGGTGGTTTCCGGCTGTGTACCGCGCCGCGGCGTCCTGCGCTCAGCGGACATGTTCTTCTCCTCTGCTGTGGGGTGGGTGCGTCCGGCACGGCGGGGCCGGTCGGCGTGGTCAGGCGCGGCCGTCCCCGTCCTCCCGGGGCCGCTCTGCCAGCGGTCCGGCGAGCCGGGGCGGCCACGACGCGGCGGCGCCGGTTCCCGGGGCCCGGTCCACTGCCTGTGTGAGCGCTGCCAGGGCGCCCCTGTCCTGGGCCTCGTGCCGGCCGGCACGGGCGTCGGGGTCACCCTCGGCCACCTCGCGCAGCAGGACCGTCGTGGCTCCGGGCGGCCCGTGCGTACCCAGGACCCTGAAGCGCGTACCGGGAGCGAAGACGACCTCCTCGCCCTTCCCCGCCACGGGGGCCGAGGCGAACAGGCCGCGCACGCGCCGCCCGGTCACCGACCAGATGAGGTAGCGATCGGCTACCGGCGCGGGGGCCCCGGCCAGGGCGAGCGTGCCCACCGGCCCCGCCTCGCGCAGTTCGCTCCCCGGGGGCAGGATCCTGGCTTCCGCCGGAAGGACTCCCGCGTCGCGGACGACGACCCCTCGGTACGACGGGAGCCGTCGGAGACCGGAGGCCAGGCAGGACAGGTAGGGCAGCGCGTCGTCCGCCCCCACCGCCAGGCGCCGTTCCAGCCACGTCCAGCTCAACGGGCCGCCGTCGAGGGTGAGGAAACAGCGCACCGCGATCAGGTCGGCGTGCGCCTCCTCGTTCCGGCTGTCCGGGCGCAGCCCCGGTACCACCATCAACGTGCGGGTGACCGAGGCCTGTTGCTGCCACCACTGCTCACCGGCCAGGGCCTGGATCGCCTGCCGGTCGGAAGGGCTGCTTCGGTGCAGCGGGGTGACGCGGACGGGAAGTGCTGCCCGGCGTGCCGGAGCGGTGGGTGCGGGCGGGTCCTCCTCGGCGGTGATCCGCAGGGGCGCGGGTGGCGGCGGGGGTGCCACGGGCGACACCGGGGGAACCGGAGCGGCGGCCGTGCGCCGGGCGGGAGCGGGGGCGGGGGCGGCGATGCCGGCCGGGTCCGGCGCCGGGCCCTCACGCGAGACCTGCCAAGGAACCGGTACGGAACGGCCCGCCGGCCCGCCCACCGAACGGCTCGCGGTGAGTGCCTGGGCGAAGCCCGGCGGCACCGGGGCCTTCCTCGTGGCGGAAGCGGGTACGGCCGGGGCGTCGGGGGCCGGCGCGGGCGGGGCGGCCACGCGCCGGATCCGTACGCTCATCGGCGAAGCGTGCCAGGGCGCCTCGGTGGCCGTGGCCTCCGCGTGCGGCGCTGCCTGGGCCGCGGTACGCGGCTGCTCCGGCTCGGTACCCTCCTCCGCCGGCTCCTCCGCGGCAAAGCCGGCGGACGTCTCGCGCCGGTACTCCAGGGCGAGTCCCCGTCGTTCGGTGATGCCTCGCAGCAGTTGCCGTCCCTGGGCGCTGCAACTCCCCAGCACGTGCAGCGTCGTCCGCGCCTGCACGGACGGCTCCAGTCGCTCCATCAGCGTGTCGAGCACGGGCCACAGGCCGTCGTCGAGCCGCCGCCCCGGCAGACCGACATGGACCATCATCGTCTCGCGGGCGAGTGCCCGTCCGGACGCCTCCGCGGGCACGCCGCCCTGGGGACCCACCCACAGTCCGGCACGGGTGACGGCGACCTGCCACCGGGCGTCCAGCGCCAGCACGCCGTCCTGGGAGGCGACGGCCGGTCCGGCGACGGGCGGTCGCCAGCGAAGGACGCGCGGTGCCGAAGCGGTCCCGTCGTGCGCCGGGCGACAGGCGACGGCTTCCACGTAGGGCCGCCACGACGGTTCGCCGTCCGCTCCGATCAGCACGACGGCCCCCTCGGTGCCGGTGCCGTCCGCCCGCTCCAGCAGGGCGGGAACGCCGCTCACGACCTCCACCTCGGTGCCGAGCAGATCGGCGGTCTCCTGGCCGGTGCCCAGGAGGTCACCCCCATCGCCGGGAACGAGGCGAGCCGTGGCACGAGCCCGTGCGGGCAGGAGGGCCAGCAGCTCGGCCAGCGCCTGTGCGGGGACCGGGGGCGTGCCGGGGCTGCCGACCACGACGGCGAGCCGGTGTTCGTCCACGGGGATCGAGGCGCCGACGGCCCGTTCGGCGTCCGGCACCGGTCCGGCCGTCCGGATCAGCACCCCCGCGGGCACGGGCTCGACCACGTGCCCGCCGACGGCGTCGGGCGTGAGGCGGGCCACCGCGTCCTCCCAGCTCGGCACGGGGTGGCGCAGCCCGAGCGGCCGGGGGCCCAGGCCGGGGCTGAAGTGCCACCAGCCGTCCGGTCCGGTGGGGGTGAAGAGTGACCCGTCGGGGGCGACGACCACCGGACCGGCGGGGGCGATGACCTCCATGCCCCAGGTGTCGCAGATACGCCTCGCGGGAGCGGGCCGCCCCGGCAGATCGGCTCCCCCGCCCGCCCACAGCAGCCGTACGCCGGTGATGCCCGACCGGCGGCACTCGTCGAGCACCGGCGTGAGCCACTTCCACACGGACGGGGAGTCGGAGAGGCCGGCGGCGACCACCACGGTCGCCTGGTCACGCTCCCCGTCGCTCAGCGCGTCGACCGTCTCGGCGAGCCGCGCCGACTCGTCGGCGTCGGGCGCGAGCAGATGGACGGGTCCGGACCGTGCGGACCGGGCCGTGCCGCCGAGTCGGGGAACGAGCGTCCACAGAGGCCCGAGGCCGGTCGTCCATCGCCTCACAGGTCGTCGCCCGGGGCGGTGGTACGCCTGCCGGCTACCGGGTCCCCGGCCGCCGCACGGATCGTTACGGCACCGGCGCTCCGGCGGCCGGCTCCGGCGGTCCGCTCCGGTCGGGTGGGCCGGTCAGGGGTCTCGCTCATGCCCTTCTCACTGGTCGCCGTGTCGTCGGTCCCGTGCTGCGCTTCCCCGGGGAAAGGCTGCCGTCCGGCACCGTTCATCCCAACAGGCGCGTACGCCGGGCCGCAAGACGACCGGTTCGTCCGTGCCCTTTCGGACGGTGGCTCGTGCACGAGCTGACATCGCCTCCCCGCCGGTGACGGGCGTGGTGGCGGGCCGTCCCTCGCCGGCGCCGCCCCGGCAATGACCGAAGAGGCGGAGTCAGTGGCTCGCGGGGCAGACGGCCCGGGGATCGCTGCCATGACCCGTCCGCTTCTCCAATGATCGGCCCGGCGCGGCGTCCGTCCTGGACCGTCCCGGGCGCGCCGGGCGGGTCCGGCTTGCCCGCCCGCCGGGCCGCGGGTTCCGAGCCGAGAACCGATCCACATCACATGAGACCGACCAGGAGAGTGCGTGTCCATCCGGAACCGGATCATCGCGGGCGGTGCCGTCGCCCTGGTGACCGTCACCTTGGGAGGTGTGTCCCTGGCACTGGCCGACAACTCGGTCAGTACCCGGACCATCTCCGGTCAGATGACGTACTACAACGACAGCGGGTACGGCGCATGCGGCAGCGTGGTCGACGCGGCCACCGAGGATCTCGTCGCCGTCTCCCACGAGTGGTGGACGTCCGCCGACCCCAACCAGGACCGGCTGTGCCGGGGGGTCGACGTCCAGGTGACGTACGGCGGCAAGACGATCACCGTGCCCGTCAAGGACATGTGTCCCTCGTGCACCGCCGACCACATAGACCTCAGCCAGACCGCTTTCCAGAAACTCGCCCCGCTGGAGAAGGGCCTCGTCAAGGGCATCACCTGGAAGTTCGTCACCGATGGCGGCGAGGCCATCGAACTCCCGTCCGCCGGTCCGGAACCGGAGGGCAGCGGGACGCCGACGTCGGGCACGTCGGGTTTCCCGTCGCGGTATGCGGCTCCGTATGTGGAGACGTGGGGGGCGCCCGCGGATCTGGAGAAGGCCCGTCAGGCGGGTCTGCGGTACGCGACGCTCGCGTTCGTCCTGGGCGGTGGTGGCTGCAGGGCCACGTTCAACGGCAACACGCCGGTGACCGACGAGGGCTGGAAGGCCGCGGTGCGGAATCTGCGGTCGTCGGGGGGTGATGTGATCGCGTCGTTCGGCGGGGCCTCGGGTACCGAGCTGGGTCAGGCGTGTGACTCGGTCACGGCGTTGCAGGAGCAGTACCGCACGGTGGTCGACGCGCTGGAACTGTCCCGGCTGGACTTCGACATCGAGGGTGCGGCGCTGGCGGACAGCGCGTCCGTGCACCGTCGTAACCAGGCGCTGGCGGCGTTGCAGCAGCAGTCCGAGGCGGCGGGGCAACGGTTGGACGTGCAGTTCACGTTGCCGTCCGGGGCGCATGGTCTGGAAGCGGATGGTGTGGCGTTGCTGCGGGACGCGCAGAGCACCGGGTTGCGGGTGTCGTTGGTGAACATCATGACGATGGACTACGGCTCCGCGGTGGACGACATGGGGCAGGCCGCGATCGACGCGGCCACGGGTCTGCACGACCAGCTAGGGCAGATCTGGACGTCGAAGTCGCCCGAGGAGTTGTGGGCGATGGAGGGCAACACGCCGATGATCGGGGTGAACGACACCCCGGGTGAGGTGTTCACCACGGCCGATGCGGAGCGTCTGGCGAAGTTCGCCGTGGACAAGGGGATCCAGCAGCTATCGTTCTGGCCGGTGGGCCGTGACAAGGCCTGCCCCGAGGCCGGGAAGCTCTCCGAGACCTGCAGCGGTACCGAACAGAGCGACCACCAGTTCCTGACGACCTTCAACACCGTCACCACCACAAGCCCCGACACGAGCCCGATGCCCACGCAGAGCGCGGCTCCCGTGCCCACGGAGAGCGGTACGCCGGCGCCCTCCGCCAGCGCCACCGCCCGCGTACCGGACAGCGGCAGCCGTGGCGGATCGGCGGGTTCCACCGGTTCCACGGGTTCCGCCGGTTCCACCGGTTCCACGGGGACGGGCGGGTCCGGCCACACCATCGACACCACGTTCACCACGGGGTACACCTGGTTCGACAACACCCCGCGGGGCAGCGCCCGGATCTCCGACCCCGTCCTGCACCAGCAGGCCGGCGGTACCGGTACTTACGCCGATCCGATCACGCTGGCGGTCGGTCACAGCACGGCGGGCGGCAAGGACACCCTGGACTATCCCGCCGGCACCCGTTTCTACATGCCGCGAGTACGCCGGTACTTCATCGTCGAGGACGCCTGTGGCGACGGGGGCAGCCCGCAGAACGGCCCCTGTCACAGCCTGAAGACGGCTCCCGCGGGTGCCACCACCTGGCTCGACATGTACGTCGGCGGGGCGAGCGGGGACAGCGAGTCCGCGGTGCAGGCCTGCGCCGACAAGGTCACCGCCGGCGCGCACGGAGGACTCAACACCGCGGTACAGGACCCCGGCTCCGGTCTCCCGGTCGTCGAAGGGCCCCTGTTCCAGAACGGCAGGTGCACCGAGCTGTACTGAGGTTCCTCCCGGCGGGAAGACGGCAGGGCCCGACGCCATCCAGGCGTCGGGCCCTGCCGTCCGGTGTGTGCGGTGGATCAGCCGTGGGAGACGGTGAGCTCGTAGAAAGCGACCTTGGCGCCGTTGGTGGTGCTGTCCGACGAGGACTGGTTGTAGGCCCCGGCCTTGAAGTACTGCTTGTACGACTTGAAGGAGTCGGCGATCGGGTAGTGGGTGGTGCTTGCGTCCACCGTCAGGTCGATGGTGTCGCCGCCGGAGACGCCGATGGTGTAGCTCCATTTCTGGCCGACCGGGACGTGTCCCACCGTGTGCCGGGTCTGGCCGCCGGAGGGGGAGTTCTCGGTGCCCAGGACGATGTCGCCGTTCGACTGGTAGTACAGCTCCAGGAGCGGCTTGGTGGACGAGCCGCCGGACCCCAGGTGGATCTGTCCCACGCACACGCTGGACGTCACGGACACCACGCGCAGGGTCGCGCTCATGCGGTGGGTTCCGGCGAGCGGCCAGTCGGCGCTGCTGCCGTCCGGGTTCACCTCCCGGAGCTCCGAGCGGGCGTACTTGGAGTTGGGCGTGGTGACGCCCTTCTCCGGTGACCAGGAAGGTCAGGGCTCCGTCGCTGTCGGTGGAGAAGTAGGAGTCCTGGTAACCCCCCTGGAGATGGGCTGCGGAGACGGTGGTCGGGGATCCGGGCGAGCCGACCGGTTCCTGGAGCTGCCAGACCGACAGGTCGATGCCGCCGCCGGGAGCGGCCTTCGGTTTCGCGGTGCTCGTGCCGCTGCCGCTGCCCGGGATGTCAGGAGTGGCGCTGGCGGAGGGCGCCGGCGTGCCGCTGCCGGGCGTCACCGGTCTCGTGACGGGTTCCGCGCCGGGGCTTGTGGTGGTGACGGTGTTGAAGGTCGTCAGGAACTGGTGGTCGCTCTGTTCGGTACCGCTGCAGGTCTCGGAGAGCTTCCCGGCCTCGGGGCAGGCCTTGTCACGGCCCACCGCCCAGAACGATAGCTGCTGGATCCCCTTGTCCACGGCGAACTTCGCCAGACGCTCCGCATCGGCCGTGGTGAACACCTCACCCGGGGGTGTCGTTCACCCCGATCATCGGCGTGTTGCCCTCCATCGCCCACAACTCCTCGGGCGACTTCGACGTCCAGATCTGCCCTAGCTGGTCGTGCAGACCCGTGGCCGCGTCGATCGCGGCCTGCCCCATGTCGTCCACCGCGGAGCCGTAGTCCATCGTCATGATGTTCACCAACGACACCCGCAACCCGGTGCTCTGCGCGTCCCGCAGCAACGCCACACCGTCCGCTTCCAGACCATGCGCCCCCGGCAACGTGACTGCACGTCCAACCGTTGCCCCGCCGCCTCGGACTGCTGCTGCAACGCCGCCAGCGCCTGGTTACGACGGTGCACGGACGCGCTGTCCGCCAGCGCCGCACCCTCGATGTCGAAGTCCAGCCGGGACAGTTCCAGCGCGTCGACCACCGTGCGGTACTGCTCCTGCAACGCCGTGACCGAGTCACACGCCTGACCCAGCTCGGTACCCGAGGCCCCGCCGAACGACGCGATCACATCACCCCCCGACGACCGCAGATTCCGCACCGCGGCCTTCCAGCCCTCGTCGGTCACCGGCGTGTTGCCGTTGAACGTGGCCCTGCAGCCACCACCGCCCAGGACGAACGCGAGCGTCGCGTACCGCAGACCCGCCTGACGGGCCTTCTCCAGATCCGCGGGCGCCCCCCACGTCTCCACATACGGAGCCGCATACCGCGACGGGAAACCCGTGACTCCCTTGCCGGAACCGGGCACCGCGCCCACGACGGGGGACGCGGACGAAGAGGGGGACGGCTGCTGCGCGGTCGCCGGGCCGCCCGGGTTGTCGGCGTGGGTGAGGGTCTCCCACGCGACGAACAGGTCGTTGGTCCCGGAGGGGCGGTTGCGCTCGGTGAGCTTGCCGGTCTCGGGCAGGTCCAGGCCCAGCCTGGTGTGCAGGGCGTTGTACCCGACCTCCGTGACGGGCCCCAGGTCCTGCTTCAGGCTGCCGCCGCAGAGGGAGGACGGCACCTGGGCACCGAGCGAGTACGTCGACTGGAACTCCAGTGCCTGCCGCAGACGCTCCCCGACCTGGGAGTACAGGTCCTGGCCCTGGATCCAGGCCGTTTCGGCGACGTGCGAGATCGCGGAGATGCCGTACCCGGTGTGCGTGAGGTCGCGGCAGGTCTCCTGGGTCAGGCCGGAGACGAAGGCGGACTGTCCCTGCCAGAGGCCGACCGCCGCCGATCTGTCACCCTCGGCTCCCGACGTCGTCTTGGGCAGGGAGCCGTCGGAGTCCAGATAGACGTAGGCGGCGACCCGCTTCAGATAGCGGGCCACCGCCTGGTCGTAGTCGGCTCGGTCGTCCAGGAAGACGGAGATCCCGACCGCGGCCTCCATCATGCTCAGTTCCCAGTTGCCGTTGCTGTCCGAGCCCTTGATGACCTCGGGCAGATAGACGTCGCGCAGCATCGTCGCGAAGCGGTCCGCCTGGGGCCAGCGGGTGTAGGTGGAGCGGATGATCTCCGCGGCGCGCGGCCAGACGGAACCCGCCCAGCCGGTCTGCAGCGGCGCGTTGCTGTTGGTGTGCGAGGTGATCGCCGACGACCAGGCATCCATGATCTGGATGGCCTTCTGGGCGTACTTCTCGTCGCGGGTCAGGTACCAGGCGAGGGCGTCGGTGTACGCCGCGATCGCGTCCTGCCGCTCGGCGGTGCACCCGTTGTCGGGCTGGGAGTGCGAACCGCACTCCACCGTCTGCCGGGGGCTCGGGGTGCGGGACAGGGACGCGTAGGGGCTCGCCGTCATCTGGTCGAACGCGCCCTTCCAGGGCTGGCTTCCCGCCTGCACCTTCGCGCGTACGAAGTCCAGTTGTGAGGTGCTCTCCAGCACCCCCGGGTGGGCGAACGCCGTGGGCGGGGAGGGGTCCCCGTCCTGTCCGGCGAGTGCCGGGACCGCGACGACCGCCGTCATGAGCATGGCGATCAGGACGCCGAGGGCGACTCGTTTCTGCTTCTCCGTGCAGCGCCCGATTGATCGGCGGAGAAGTGGGTTGAACATGGGGGACGCCTTCCAGGAGCCGTGGCCAGTTCCATCGGGGTTCGGCAGCCTGCGTGACGCGCCCTCGGCCGGCGACGCGGTGCGTCCCGGCATGTCGCACGGAGGGGCGGTTCGCCCGGCTGGGAACGGGGAGAGCGGCCCTGCCGGGTCGGACCCGGTGGTCGGTGCGGGGAGCCGCCCTCGCGCGTCATCCTTCTGGCCGCGGGCCTGTGTTCGCCAGCGTGGAGCCGTCACCGTGCCCCTTGGGCCAGGGGTTCTGTCCGAACAACCCGTCAGGTCTCGCGGTTCCGGCCGGGCGAGGGCCGCGGGGCGTGGAAGCCCCGCGTACGGCGTCAGGCTCCGCCGTCGCCGCGCCGGCCCCTCCACGCCCGGGTCAGTTCCCGTACTGCCGCGCGGTCGCGTCCCGGATCCTCCGGCGTCTCTCCGGGCCCGACCTCACGCATCATGACGACGCCCGGGATGCCGGGTTCGGCGCCGAGTACCCGAAACCGGGAGCCGGGCAGGAACAGCACCCGGTCCGGACACAGCGGGTCGAGGAGGTCCGTGCGGCGGCCGTCCACCGACCAGATGAGGAAGTCGGTGTTGCCCGGTTCGTCGCGGGGCCCCAGGGCCGACGCCTCGCACACCTGGGGGTCGACCACCAGCCGCTGCCCGGCGTACCACTGGCGCATCGCCTCGTCGAGCGTCGCCCGCAGGCCCGTCGCCCCGCGGTGCACGGGAAGCATCCGCAGTCCCGTGCGCAGCAGTTCGCCGTCGCCCGGCACCGGCCGGCCGGCCGCCGCTTCCGCCCCGGTGCCGCCCGGTTCCTCCGTCTCCGCCAGCCGGCGGAGCACGGCCGCGAGACCGGCGACGGCGTCCGGGTGCGGTCGGTCCGCGGTGAGTTCGGGATGCCTGCGGAGTATCTCGGCCGCGACGGACAGGGATCCCTCGTGTCCGCTGTCCGGGGCGGTGAGCCGCGGTGCCCCGTCGACCCGCCCGCCGCCCGGCTCGGGGCAGGAGCCGCCAGCGTCCGGGGAAGAGGGGCGGTCACCGGCGCGCGGGGCAGGCCGCTCCTGGGGCCGGCCGCGGGCCGGAACGGTGGGGCGGCAGACGCCGAGGCGTACTGCTCGGCGCACTTCGGTCGGGAAACCGCGCACCAGGTCCGCCGCGAGCCGCTTGAGCCGTGGCAGTTCCGCCTCGGAGTCGGCGTCGCACAGGACCCGGTCCCGGCCGGGGTGCGGATCGGCGGACCGCACCTCGGCCGCGTACGGAGGGTCGTGCGGCAGACGCACCCACAGGCCGCTGCGCACCACCTCGACGACCGCGTCGTCCGCCAGGAGGTGCGTGCCGGGGCCGAGCTCGGGGAGGTCGCCGAGCGGCCAGCGGTGCGCCGCCGCGAAGGGGGGCGACGGAGGTCCGGCGGAACCGGTCGGCGGCAGGTGGACGAACTCTTGCGCCAGCAGCGGACGGCCCGGCGAGCCGTCCTGTCGCACCAGCAGCACCTCACCGGAGTCGTCGGCCCCGTCGGGCAGCCCGTTGTACAGACGTACCGGTTCGCCGACCACCTGGGCGAGGACGTCCCCGAAGTGCCTGCCCCCGCTCAGGCGGGTGGGTCCGTAACAGACGAACCGCACCGCCGGTCGCACGTGCGGGGGCAGGCTCTGCCACAGTCGGGCGACGTCGGCCACCGGCAGCGGCGCCGCTCCGGGGACGCCGACCACCACGGTGAGCAGCTCGGAGGACACCTTGAGCCGGCCGGACAGACGCGTCCGGTGGTCGTCGTGGGACGTGCCCTCCGCCACCGGACGCAGCCAGACGCCGGCGGGGACGGGGTCCGCCACGGCGGTGCCCGGTGACCTGGGCCGGTCCGGCAGGACGGACTCCCACGACGGCTTCGGGAAGCGCCTGGAGTCCCGTACGTCCGGCGCGCCGGGTGCGCAGCGCACCCAGCCCGCTCCGCGGTCGGCGTCGATGAACAGGCCACCGCCGGGGGTCGGCAGCGGCAATCCGTCCGCCGCGGTCACCGTCCTGCCCAGCCGCTCGGCGAGCCGCCGGGCCACGACCAGGGCCGCGGGGCGGGGAGGCCGGCCGAACACCAGCCTGAGGCCCGTCTCTCCCGGCGGCACCGCCTGCGCCAGCCGGTCCAGCGTCCCGCCGTCCGCTTCATCGGGCAGGTCGACCACCAGGACGGTGCACTCGGGATCCGGGGCGAGGCCGGCCGCGAAGGCCAGGGCGCGGGGATCCGCGGTGCCGGCCCGGGAGATCAGCCATGCCCCGCCTGCGCGGTGCGCCGTGAAGGCCGGGCCGCCGCCGTCCGCGCGGCCGGTGGGGCGAGGGGACGCCGGCTGGCGGGACGCCGCCGTTTCGGCCGGTGGCCTGGTCCCGCGGCGGGCGTCGGGTGAGGAAGGCGCCGCGAGCCCGCCGCCGCGTGGCGAGGAAGGGCGGGGTGCCGCCGGGGCCTGCTGTCGCCGGCCGTGCCAGGGGGACGTACGGGCCGCTTCCGGACGCGGGGCGCCGTGCCGGCCCCCGTCCCTCGCCGTGCCCGCGCGAGTGGCCGCCGTCGGCTGCGGGTCGGCTTCCGCTCCTGTCTGGTTGCCGCTCATGCGCTTGCTTCTCCCTGGGAGGGCGGGTCCCGCTGCCGTGGGGCGGGGTGCGGCCGGCCGCACCCGGGGACCGGTGATCAACTCTAGGAACGTTCCGGCCCGCCGGTCCACCGCGGCCGTCGCCGTCGCCCGGCGTGGCCTGGTGCTTCTTGGCGTGCGGGCACAGACCGTGCCCTTTCGGGCAGCATGCGCCCCGTTCGCGGTCCCGCCGTGCTCCTCTTCGAGGCGCCGTTGTCGCCGGCGGCCCCGCCACGGGGTCCGGGCCGGCGTGCGCCGTCCGAGACAGGAGAACCGTATGAGCCGTCCCCCGGCAGCCGCCGCGTCCTTCGACGCCTTGCTCGCGCGGCTCGAAGCCGGCATGGCCGCCCCCGCTCCCCACGCCGACCCCTGCTCCGCGTCCGGCCCCGGCCTGCCGGACTGGCTGTGGCAGGTGATCGCCGTGCTGTACGACGGCCAGGACGCCGCCGCCGCCGCGAAGGACTGGGCGCTGCGCCTGCACGACGAACTGGGGCGCCTGGGCGGTCGGGTGCCGTTCGCCGTGGTGCACGACTGGCACGCCCGCGCCGTCGCGCCGATGCTGGCGGAGGCGTGCGCCCGGCGGGGCCTGCCCCGGGGGCCGCAGGAGGCGGTACGGGACATGCACGTGCGGGCCCTGGCGGGCGAGCGACCGGGTGAGGCCGAGTGGGAGGCGGTGCTCGAACCGGCGTTGCGGGAGGCGTACCGCCTCGCCTACGCCTACGCCGAAGCCTTCGCCCAGGCGTACGCCGGGGCCCACGCCTACGCCGTCGCGAACGCCTACGGTGAGGGCCGGGCCGCCGAGTTCGCGAGCGGCTACGCCGAGCTGAACACCGGCGCCAACGCCGCGTCCTTCGCCGTCGGTAACGCTCTGGCGAACGCCGGGGCGTCGGCGGCGGCCTGGGCCGCCGCCGACGCACACGCCTACGCGGAGGCCTGGCCCTTCGCCCATGTGCGGGTCTACGCGCACGCCTGGGCCGGCCGGGACGGGACGGCGGCCCCGGACGAGGCGGACGCTCAGGCCCGGTGGCTGCGTGCGGCGTACCGGCGGCTGGCCGACGGGCTCGTGGAATGCCTGGCCCGGGCGGCGGCCTGAGCCGCTCGGACGGCTCGCGGGAGCCGGTGGGCGCGCTCCGGCTCCCCGGCGGCCCTCATGCCTCGGGCCGCCGGCCCTTGATGGCCACCCGCCGGCCGTGACGCGCGTGCGGGTAGTAGTCCCAGACGGCGTGGTGCTGGACGGAGCGGTTGTCCCAGAACACCAGCGTGTGGGGGGTCCAGCGGACCCGGCAGCTCAGCATCGGCTTGCGGGCGACCAGGTCGAACAGCAGGCCGAGGAGCGCCTTGCTCTCGTCGCCGGAAAGCTGCACGATGTGCGACGTGTAGGCGGGGTTGACGAACAGCAGCTTGCGGCCGGTCTCGGGGTGGCGCACCACCACCGGGTGTTCGTTCCTGGGCAGGACGTATCCCGCCGGCGGGATGTGGCCCTGCCAGGCGACGGCGTCGTCGTGGACCGCGGTCAGGCCGTCCAGGAAGGCCCGCATCGGCGGGGAGAGCATTTCGTAGGCGAGGTGCATGTTGGCGAACATGGTGTCGCCGCCGCTGCCGACGTCCGGGGTGCGGGTGACGTACAGCATCGAGCCGAGCGCCAGTTCGGCGTTGGACGTCCCGTCGGCGTGCCAGCCGTGACCGTCGACGTCGGTGGAGTCCTTGTCGGCGCTGATCTCCAGGATGACCGGGTCGCGGCCCTCCGGGACGGCCACCGGCAGCGGGCGGAGTTCACCGAAGCGGGCGGCGAAACGCTTGTGGTCCTCGGCCGTCAGCACCTGGTCCCGGAAGACGAGCACGTGGTGTTCGAGGAAGGCGTGTCCGATGTCCTCGAACTGCTGGTCCGACAGCTCCCGGGACAGGTCGACGCCGGTGATCTCGGCGCCGATGACCGGGGTCAGCGGGTCGGCCGTGATCGTCTGGTAGACCTTCCTGGGCCTGGTGGTGAGGTGCTCGACGGCTTCCAGTACGAACTTCTCCATGGCTTCCTTCCGCGTCGTCGTGTCGTGGGTGTCCGGCAGCGGCGCGGTGTCACAGCCCGCGTGCCAGCAGGTCGGCCAGGATCATCCGGCCGAAGGCGAGATTCCCGTGGATGGTGTCGTCGGGCTCGCACAGTTCGGGGCGCTGGAAGCCCGTGGCGTCGGTGGCGCGCTCACGCAGGTCGACGATCTCGACGCCGAGCGGGACGAGGGCGCGGCGGACGGTGTCCTGCGCGGCCCTGAAGACCGCGGCGTCGGCGTGGCCCGGCACCCGTTGCGGCGGCATCACCGCGAGGGTGCGCAGGCCGAGTCGTCCTGTCTTGCGGTAGAAGGCCAGTGCTCCGCGGCACATGGCGAGGACGATGTCGTCGAACATCCGGCTCGCGAGGAAGCCCGGCGGGAAGTCGCCGCGTACCCGGTAGACCTTCCAGTTCTCCGCGGTGGCGACGAAGTGGGCGCTGAAACCGAGGGTCGACACCAGGGGGACGGTCAGCGCGCCGAGGCCCGCGACGCCCAGCTCGGCCAGGAAGCGGCGGTAGTACCGGTCGGCCTCGGTCTTGTGGAACACGATGTCGTCCTGCCGGTCGTCGAAGAACTCGGCGGTGAACTCGCGTCCGGCCCCGATCGGCCCCCCGTGGAAGGGGATGCCCGCCTCCCGCGCCGCCCGGCCGATCGGGCCGGCGTGCGAGTCGCCCAGCAGCAGGAACCTAGCGGGGGTTGTAGTAGTCGAGTACGGCGTCATCGCACCAGACGTCCTCTCCGTGGTGGGACCCGGCGCCGGGTCCCGGGCGCGGTTCGCCGGGGCGCCGGACGACTGCGCCGAAGAAGTGGCGCATGGCGAAGGCGATGCCGTCCGGTGTGACGGTCCGCAGGTTCGGCTCGAAGAACGCCGCCTTGAAGGGGAAGCCGGTGATGATCTCGTACGCGGGGAAGTAGTCGATGTGGTCGTGTTCCTGGGCCAGTTGTCCGGCGACGGCCCGCAGCACGGACTTGGAGTACGTGGTGGCGGTGAGCGCGTGACCGCCGGTGGCGGTGGCGGTCAGCGGTACGGGCGAGACGGTGAGCACGACGCGCAGAGCCGGGTTGGCGGCGCGGGCGAGCGCGAGCGCGGCCGACAGGTCGCGGTACACCTCGCTGAAGGTGAAGTTGCGGAAGACGTGGTGCGCGGGGTCGAAGGTGCCGCGGACGGTGCCGGGGCAGACCGGGTAGACGGCGCCGGTGGACCGGTTCTCCCACGCCTCGGTCAGACCCAGCGTGAAGATCAGGCAGCCGGCTGCGGCGAGGGCGCCGCTGATGGCGTCCAGGGTCGTCCGGCGCGCGGCCAGCATCGCCTCCGCCGAGTCGTACCCCTCGGGTTCGACCGACGGGCGGAACGGGTCGAAGAAGCCTCCGTCCGCACACCAGACCTCGTCGGGCGGGGCGGACTCGCCCTGCGCCCAGGACAGCCACTGCCGGAGCGTGGCGGCGGTGTAGATGTTGCCGGTGCGGAACGAGAACACGCCGTACTGGCGGGAACGGCGCTCGGCCTGGGTGAGTCCCGGCGGCGCGGGCTCGGTGTCACGCCAGTTCATGCCGCGGCCGAGCAGCGCGGGACCGATGTGGCGCGCGAAGCAGGAGCCGGCGGTGAGGACGGGCTCGTCCTGTCCGAGGGAGGACGTGGGGGTCCACAGGTCCGCGATGGCGGAGGGATCCGGCTCGGCCACGGCGGAGCGCCAGAAGGAGCGGGGCGGCAGGGACTGGTACGGCGTGTCTTTCGGCTGCACGGCGGTGGTCTCGGGTTTCTTCCGGGGGGGATGCGTCAACGATTTCCGGGGACGGACGACGAGGCCTCGTTGATCTCCTCGGCCACCGTCCCCACCTGGGGCGGCCGGACGATGCCGTAGTGGTCGGTGTCCAGCACCCGGCAGTGCGCCGGCCGGGGCAGGTGTGCCCGCCACAGGCGTAGCTGCTCCTCGGGGGGAGCCCGGCGTGCTCAGTCCGGCCACGGGGCGGGCCGCCAGCCAGAGCCGGCTGGGCGTGCCGGACAGGCGCGGCGGTTCGTACCGGGCCATGCCGGCGAGGTTGGCCCGGCAGCGGCGCGCCAGCCGTTCGGCGTAGTCCTTCGCTCCACCCGCCGCCGCGTCCGCGGTCGTGCCCAGCTCGTGGGCGAAGACCGCCTCGATGTGGGCCTCGTCGTAGTCCCGCAAGCGCCGCCCGGATCCGGGTGGAGGCGGGTCGATGAGGAAGAGGCCGTCGGCCGGCCGGCCGACCGCCTCCGCCTCGGCGGCCATCGCGAGCGCCACCCAGGCGCCGAAGGACCAGCCCGCCAGGTGCAGACGCCACTCGCCGTGCGGGAAGCGCTGCCGCAGCGCGGCGTGGTAGTGCCGGGCCCGTTCCTCCACCGGCCATTCGGGGCCGGGCCGTCGCAGGGCGGGGTCGGCGATCAGGCAGACGGTGAGCCGTGGATCGAGCGACGACACCAGTGCGCGGTACGCCTGGATGTCACCGCCGACCGGGTGGACCAGGCACAGCAGGTCGCGTCCCTCGCCCTCCTGCCACACCTCCACAGGCACCTGTTCCCCGCTCTCCGGACCGGGGTGTGCCGACGCGCCGAGCCGCGTCAGCACCTCCGTCAGGCTCACCCGATGGCTCAGTCGGGACAGTTCGAGATCGATGCCGAAGAGCCGTTTCACCTCGCTGATCAGGTCGAGCAGGGTCAGCGAGTCCGCGCCCAGGTCGTACAGGGACGCGTCCGGGTCCAGCTCCTCCACGCCCAGCCAGCGGCACAGGTGCTCGGCGAGCCGTTCGGCGGGCCGGGCGGTCTCCGCGTGGCGGGCCACGGCCTCCTCCGGTGCGGGGACGGATGCTCCGGCGGGGGCCTCGTAGAAACAGCGGGTCTGCGCCGGCGCGGTCGTGGACACGAGCAGGTGCGGCAGTTGCAGCCGCAGGGCCCGTTCGAACACGCGGCGGCCCTCGGCGACTCCGAGGCCCGTCGCCAGGTGCGCCTGGTGGCGGGCGTCCGACCGCAGGGCCTCGCGGGCCATGCCGACCTCCTTCCAGATGTCCCAGTCGATGCCGAGCCGCAGCGTGGTCTCCGCCGGGGTGGCCCGGTGGCGGGCGAAGCCGTCCAGCAGACCGCCCGCCGCGGCGTAGTCGAGCTGCCCGACGCCGCCGTACAGGGCCGCCATGGACGAGCAGTACACGGCGAACGCCGGCCGGTGGCGCTGGATCAGCGATTCGACCAGCAGGGCGCCGTTCAGCTTGGCCGCGGTGACCCGTCGCATCTCGGCGGCGTCGCGCCGGACGATCAGGCTCCCGGCCGCCACGCCGGCGGCGTGGACCACGCCGTCCAGCCGGTCGGCGTACCGCTCGATCAGAGCCAGCACCGCTTGGGGCGGTTGCTCGGCCAGGTCGGCCTCCACCATCTGGACGCGGTCCGCCCAGGGCGCCAGGCCGGCCGGCAGGGACGGCCGGCGGGCCACCAGGATCACCCGGCAGTCGGTCCGCTCCAGCAGCCAGGCCGCGATGGTGCCGCCGATGCCGCCCGTGCCGCCCAGGATCAGGTGGACGCCGTGGTCGGCGATCAGGGCCGCGGGTGCGTCCGCGGGGGCCGCGGTGACCGGCAGCAGCGTCGGCTGCCACCAGTAGCCCTGCCGGAGCGCCAGCCGGCGCTGCTCCGGGGCGGAGGGCTGCGGCTCCGCCAGCACCGGTGCCAGCAGCGGTGCCCAGTCGGCGAGGCCGGCTCCGGGCAGGTCGAGCCAGCGGCCGGCGACGGCGCTCTCCTGGGGTGCCACCTCGCAGGCGCCGGCCAGGAGGCCGAGTTCCGGCCGGTCCACGTCGCCCTCGACGGGCTGGGCCCGGTGCGAGAGCCACAGGGTGCGCAGCGGTCCCGTATCCGTCCTGCCGGCCAGCGCCCGGATCAGTGCGGCAGGGGTGTCGAGGCAGGCCCAGCGGGCGCGGGTGAGCGACTCCTCGCCCACCGGTCCGTCGACCGACAGCGGCAGGGCGTGCAGCCAGTCGACGCCCGTCCGGGCTTCGTCGGCCAGCGCGTCGAGGAGCCGGTCCAGCGAGTCGGGGTCGGCCGGGTCGACCTGGTAGAGGTCGTCCGCGAGCTGGGCGAAGGCGTCCGCCGCGCCGACCCGTACCACCCTGCTGTAGGCCGCCCGCAGGGGCCGTACCGCGGCCTCGGGCAGCGGCTCGGCCGTCATCACGACCAGCAGGCCGCGGGTGGGCGTGTCGGGGCCGGCGGGCAGGGCCCGGCGCAGCCGTACCCAGTGCGGCTGGTGGAGCCACTCGGCTTCGGGCAGCCGCTGCGGCCACCCGTCCGGGGCCGCCGGTCCGGATGCGGACGCGGCGCGCTCGAAGTCGTGGTCGGTCAGCCGGAACGCGGGCGGCGGGAAGTCCCAGGGCGCCTGCGCCGGCCCGGCCGGCCAGTGGATCGTCCGCCCGGCCAGCCAGGCGTCGGCCAGCTCCTGGGCGGTACGGTCCGCGGCGGCGAGGCTCCCCTCGCCCGGGGCCGCCTCCACGCCGGCCGCCGTACGCAGCCAGGCGACCGCGGCGGCGGCGTCGGGGCAGACGGCCGCCGTCCGCCACCGGTGCGGGGGCCGGCCGGCCTGGAGATGCCGCAGCACCTGGTCATAGGCCTCGGGCCGGGCCTGGAGGTAGTCGGCGATGCGGGAGGCGTCGGTGCGCAGGCTCTCCGCACTGCTGGCGGACAGCATCAGGCAGGGCGGGGCGGTGGGCGGTGTGGCCGGCGTCTGCCCCTGCTCCAGCAGCAGGTGGGCGTTGGTGCCGCCGATGCCGAAGCTGCTCACGGCCGCCACCCGCGGCCGGTCCGCCGGCCACGGCCGGGCATCGGCGGGGATGTGGAACGGCGTCACGTCGCCGATGCGGGGATTGACGCGCCGGAAGCCGACGTTGGGCGGGATCACGCCGTGCCGGACCGCGAGGGCGGCCCGCACCAGTCCGACCACTCCCGCGGCGGCGCCCAGATGGCCGATCTGGCTCTTCACCGACGTCAGCGCGCAACTGTCCGTCGCGCCCAGGTCCAGAGCCTGGCGCAGCGCGCCCACCTCGACCGGGTCGCCGAGCTGGGTTCCGGTGCCGTGCGCCTCGACATAGCCGACGTCGGCACCGCTCCGGCCGGCGCGGCGCAGGGCGGCGCGGATCACCTCGCGCTGTCCGGCCAGCGAGGGGGCGCTGTAACCGAGTTTGCCGGCACCGTCGTTGTTGACGGCCGAGCCGGTGATCACCGCGTGGACGGTGTCGCCGTCGCGCTGCGCGAGCCGCAGGGGTTTCAGCACCACCACGCCGACGCCGCTGGCACCGATGGTGCCGTCGGCGTCGTCGCTGAACGGCCGGCAGTGTCCGTCCCGGGAGAAGATGTGCTGGGGCTGGTAGGTGTAGCCGTCGGTCAGCCGCGGGTCGGCGAGCACTCCGCCGGCGAGCATCACCTCGGCGTCGCCCTGGCGCAGCAGGCCGGCCGCGAGGTGCACGGCCACCAGCGAGCTGGCACACGCGGCCTGCACGGTGAACGCCGGTCCGGTCAGGCCCAGGTGGTAGGCCGCCTTGGTGGCGAGGAAGTCCTTGTCGTGGTGCAGGGCGAGCTGGAAGTCGTCGGGCAGGTCGGCCGGGTCGGCCTCGCGGAGCATGGACTGGAAGTAGGTGTTCTCACCGCAGGACGCGACCAGTCCGATGTGCCGCCCGGCCGGGTCGGCGACACCGGCGTGGGCCAGCGCCTGGACACAGGCCATCAGCAGGTGGCGCTGTTGCGGGTCCATGAGGCGCGCGTCGCGTCGGCTGATGCCGAAGTGCTCCGGGTCGAAGGCGAGCAGACCGGCCATCTGGCTGCGGGCGCCGACCAGGCCGTCCGCCGCGTCGAAGTGCTCGGTGCCGCGACGGCCGCTGCGCACCATCTCCCAGAAGGAGGCCAGGTCGTCGGCGCCGGGGAGCCGTACCGCCATGCCGACGACGGCGACGGGCTCGTCGGCCGCCGGGGTCCCGGGCACGGTCGCGGGGGCGGCGGTGGGCAGGCCCGCCGTGGCCGGCCGTCCTTCCAGGAAGCGGGCCAGGCGGCGGATGGTGACATGCTCGAACAGGTCGGGGATGGTCAGCGGCAGCCGGTGTTCCGTGGTGCAGCGCAGGTGGAAGCGCATCAGGTCGAGGCTGGAGGCTCCCGCGTCGAAGAAGCGCTGGTCGGGCTGGACCGGTGTGCCGGTCACCGCCTCGAACAGGGCGGTGAGCCGGACCTCCAGCGGGGACAGGCGGGGCGCGGGGGCGGGGCGCGGGTTCAGCTCCTTGCCGGGGGCGGCCAGCGCCCGGCGGCGGTCCAGCTTGCCGCTGGGGGTGCGCGGCAGCGTCTCCAGCAGGCGGAAGCGGTGGATCCGTGCGTGGGGCGGCAGCAGGGGTGCCAGGTGGCTCGCCAGTTCCTCCGGTGAGGGGCACTCGTCGCGGCACTGCAGACAGGCCGCCAACTGGTCGCCGTCCAGCACGACGACGGCGTTGACGATCGCGGGGTGCCGCAGCAGCGCGGCCTCGACCTGGCCGAGTTCCAGCCGGTGGCCGCTCAGTTTGATCTGCTGGTCGTCGCGGCCGAGGTAGTGCAGCAGCCCCTCGTGGTCGAAGCGGGCCTGGTCGCCCGTGCGGTAGAACAGCCCGGCGCCGGGCAGTTCCACGAAGCGGCTCCGGTTGAGTTCCGCGTCGCCCAGGTAGCAGCGGGCGACCATCGGCCCGCCGATCAGCAGCCGGCCGGGGCAGCCCGGCGGGACGACCTGGTCGGCCTCGTCGACCACACGCAGCCGGGCGTTGGCCACGGGGAGGCCGATGGCCGGGCGTTCCGGCCAGTGCGCGGGGTCGCCGTCGAGGCGGAGCGCGCTGACGACATGGGTCTCGGTCGGGCCGTAGTGGTTGAACAGGCGTGCGCCGGGCATCCCGGCGAACCACCGGCGGATGGCGTCCGTGCACAGCAACTGCTCGCCCGCGGTGATCACCTCGCGCAGCCGCGAGGGGTAGCGGCCGAGGTGGACGGCGTGTTCCGCGAGGAGTTGCAGCGCGACGTAGGGCATGAAGACGCGTTCCACGCCGGCCGACTCGAGCTGGGCGAGCAGCGCCGGGGCGTCCTGCCGCCAGCCGGGCCGGGCCAGGTGCAGACAGCCGCCGCCGCACAGGGTGCCGAAGATCTCCTGGAAGGACACGTCGAAGGACAGCATGGAGAACTGCTGGGTGACGGCGGGCGCGGACAGTCCCCCGGATTCGCTCTGCCACTGCAGGAGGTTGCACAAGGTGCGGTCGGACACCTGCACGCCTTTGGGGGTGCCGGTGGAGCCGGAGGTGAAAAGGGTGTACAGCGGCCGTCGGCCCTCGTGCGGCGGCAGCGCGGGCGCGGGGGCGGTCGACAGGGTGACCGGACTACGGTGCAGGTCCGGCGGGGCGATCGCGTCGAGTGCGGCCTCGCCGCCCGGTGGGACGAGGACGCACAGCGGCTCCGCCTGGTCCAGTATCTGACGCAGTACGGCCGGTGGATAAGCGGGGTCGAGCGGCACGACGGTGATGTTGAGGCGGGCCAGCGCGAGCAGCGCCACCACATGTTCGACCGACGGTTCGAGGTGGAGTGCGATGCTGCGCGGACGGTCGTCTTCCGGCGGCACGGGGAACCGCTCCAGGAGTTCCGCGGCCAGCGCCGCGGCATGGACGTCGAGCAGGGCGTAGCTGAGGGTACGGTCACCGGCCGCGAGCGCGGGCGCGGTGGGTGTCCGGCGGACCTGACGGGCGAAGGCCTCGGCCACCGTGGCGCAGGCCGGCTCCGCCGGGGTGCCGCGCCCGGGGTCGGGAAGGCTCTGGCGGTAGGGGGCCACCAGGTGCGCGACGGTGGTGTCCCGGTCCTCGGCCAGCCGGTCCAGCCCGCTGCGGAAGAGGTCGGCCGTCGCCTGCACCTCGGGAGCGGTGAAGTGGCCCTCCGCGTACTCCCAGAGGCAGTCGAAACCGTCCTCGTGCTCGACCACGGACAGCGTCAGCGGGCACTTGGCGTGGGCCGGGGCGGACCATTCGGGGCGGGTGTCGCAGCCCGGCAGCGCCAGCGCGGAGAAGTCGGTGTTCTCCAGGACGAACAGGAAGTCGAACGGCGTGCCGCCGGCGCCGGCGTCCCGGTCGGCCAGTACGTCAGCCAGGGCCACGTCCTGCCGGTCCAGTACGGCCTGTGCGGCGGTGCCGTGACGCAGCAGCTCGGCGCGCAGGGACCGGCGGGGCTCGACCCGCGTGGGCAGCAGCACGGTGTTGGCGAACATGCCGACGCTGGCTTCGAACGCCTGCACGGGACGGTTGGCGACGGGGCTCGCGACCCGCAGCCGGGAGCGGCCGGTGACGCCGTACAGGCTCCATGCGAAGACGCCCAGCAGGAGCTGGAAGCGGGTCAGTCCGAGTTCGGAGCAGAGCCTGTCCAGGGTGGTGCGGCGTACCGCGTCGAGGGACGTGCGCAGCAGGCGGCCCTCGCGGGCCGCGCGGCGGACCGGTTCCGGCGGTGCCGCCATCGCCGCGTGTTCCTTCTCCTGCTCCGCCGCGTCGTAGTGGGCCCGGAGTTCGGCGCGCTGCGTCAGGTATCCCGGCCGGCTGAACCAGTCGGTCTGCCAGGCGGCGAAGTCGAGCGGCGTCGGCGCGGCCGGCGGGGCTGCCCCGTCCCCGTGCGACACGGCCGCGTACTCCTGTGACAGCTCCCGGAGAAGCACGTTGAGCGACCAGCCGTCGACCGCGATGTGGTGCAGGTGCAGCAGCAGTGCGCCGCCGTCGTCCTCCGCCAGCCAGCTCGCCCGCAGCAGTCGTGGCCGGGTCAGGTCGAACGGCGTGGCGAAGAAGCGGTCGGCGTGGTCGCGCCGGCTCTTCTCGTCGCCGCCCAGGTCCGCGGGCGGCTCCGTCCACGGGTCGTACGGCTCCCCCACCACCTGGCGCAGTCCCCCGGCGGTGGCTTCGAACGCGGTGCGCGGCGCCGGATGGCGCGCCACCAGCCGCTGCAGCGCACGGCGCAGTGCCGCGCTGTCGACGGTGCCGCGTATCCGGAAGGACAGCCCTACGTTGTAGGCGGACGACCGGGGGTCCTGCTGGTGCAGCAGCCACAGCCGCTGCTGCTCGGAGGTGGCCGGCGCGGAGCGGGCGTCCCCCGGGGCGGGGGCCGCCGGATAGGGCGAGTGGTCCGTGGCGCGTCCGGCCCGGACGGCTGCGGCCAGTTCCGCGAGGTCCGCCCGCAGGACCAGGCGCTGCGGCAGTTCGCAGCCCCAGCGCCGCCGCACCTCGAAGCGCAGGCGCAGGGCCTTGAGCGAGTCGCCGCCGCTGGCGATCCAGCGGTCGTCCAGGCGCAGCCCCGGCACCCCCAGTACCTGGCCCGCCAGTTCGAGGATCCCGCGCTGCCACTCGGTGGCGGCGGCTTCCGGCGCCGTGGCCTCGGCGCGGCGCCAGGGCTCGTCGTCGTCGCGCCGCAGCAGGGCGGCCTGATCGACCTTCCCGTTGGCGTTGAGCGGCAGTTCGCCGACCAGGTGGATCCGGTGCGGGCGCATGTACGGCGGCAGGCCGGCGGCCAGGTGACGGTCGAAGTCGTCGAACGTGAGGCCGGCCCCGGGCACCAGGAAGGCCAGCAGTTCGTTGACGCCCTGGGTCTCGTCACGGCGCGTGCAGACGTACGTCTGCCGGACCGCCGGATGGGACAGGATGTGCCGCTCCAGCTCACCCGGTTCGATGCGGAAGCCGCGCACCTTCACCTGGCGGTCGGCGCGTCCCACGTACTCGATGAGGCCGTCGGCGCCGCGCCTCACCAGGTCGCCGGTGCGGTGGTACCGGGCGCGCCCTCCGTCGTGCCAGGGGAGCCGGACGAAGCGGCGTGCGGTCTCGTCCGGCAGGTTGCGGTAGCCGGCCGCCAGCGCCTCTCCGGCGAGGAGGAGTTCGCCCAGCTCGCCGGTCCCGGCCGGTCGTGCGCCGTCGGCCACCACGAGCGCCTCGGTACCCGGCAGGGTCCGGCCGATGGGCACGACGTCCCGGCCGGCGTCGCGGGGGATCGGGTGGCACAGGGCGAAGGTGGTGGCCTCGGTGGGGCCGTACACGTTGTGGAGCCGGGTGGGGGCGGCCGGGTTGTCCCGGTACCAGCGGCGGATCAGCGGGGCGTTGAGCTGCTCCCCGCCGACCAGTACCCGGCGGACTCCGGTGAAGCAGTCGGGAGCCCTGTCGACCACCGTGTTGAACAGCGCCACGGTCATGAAGAGCGTGTCGATGCGCCGGCGCAGCAGCTCGGCCGCCAGCACGTCGGGGGTCTGTACCACCTCGTCGTCGAGGATCACGCAGCAGCCGCCGGTCAGCAGGGGCACCCACACCTCGAAGCTGAGGGCGTCGAACGCGGGGTTGGACAGGCAGGCGTAGCGGGCGCCCTCGGGCAGTTCGATCCAGCCGGGCCGTGCCAGGCGCAGGATTCCGGCGTCCCGCACTTCGACGCCCTTGGGCCGGCCGGTGGTGCCCGACGTGTAGAAGACGAAGGAGACCGGTGCGGCGGCGGTGGCGGCCCGCGGGGGTACGTCCGCGGTGGCCGGAGCGGTTTCGAGGAGGGCCGCGACCGCCAGCGGCGCCACGCGGCCCGGCAGGTCCTCGGGTGCCGTCTCGCCGTGGATCAGTGCCACGGTGGCCGCGTCGGTGAGGATGTGACCGCGCCGTTCGGGCGGGCTCTGCGCGTCGAGCGGGACCACCACGGCGCCCAGACGCAGGACGCCGAGCATGGCGCAGACGAGCTGCCACGACCGTGGCAGGCAGACCGCCACCGCCTGGCCGGGCCGTATGCCACGGCGGCGCAGGGCGTCGGCGACGGTGGCACTGGCGGAGTCGAGCGCGGCGTAGTCGAGGTGCCGTTCGCCGTCGATGACGGCGACGGCGCCCGGGGTGCGGCGGGCCTGGGCGAGTACGCTCTCGGCCAGGCCGGCCGCCCCGGAAGCGACCGGTGCGGTCGGTGCGGTCCGGGCCGGCTGCGCTGTCGGTGCGGTCTCTGCGGTCGGTGTGGCTTCCATCATGTCCTCTGTGCCTTGCCCGGCTGTGCCTCGGCCGGTTGCGCCTCGCCCGGCCGGACGGGCCGTGGTTCGTCCGGTACCGGACGGGTCTCCGGTCGACGGGACGCCGGTCATCGGGCCAGCTCGGAGGCGAGCAGCGCGGCCACGCGCGAAACGCCGGCGGGCTCCAGGATCTCCCAGTGGTCGCAGGCCAGTCGTTCCACCCGGAGGCCGTTGCCGGCACGCCGGCGCCAGAAGTCCCCGGCCGCGCGCGACGCTGGGGCGTCGAGTCCCCGGGTGGCCTGCAGCAGGACCAGCCGGGCCGGCGTGGACGGTGCCCGGTAGGCGCGCGCGGCCAGCCGGTTGTGGTTGTAGACCCGGAAGTACCGCTCGATCTGCTCGTCCTCGATCCCGGGGTACATACCGTTGAACTTGACCAGCTTCTGGCGGAACTCGGCCATCCCCACCGGTTCGATCTCGGCGCGCCGGGCGTCCTCGTCACTGCCGTGGGTGTCGAGGAGGACCACGCTCGGCCCGGTGTGCCCGGCCAGCGCCAGACGGCGTCCCATCTCGTGGGCGACCAGGCCGCCGAAGGAGAGTCCGGTGAGGACCAGCGGCCCGTCGAGCAGTGGCTCGATGAGCCGCAGGTAGTCGTCCGCCATGGCCTCGACCGTGGGCAGGAAGGTTTCTCCGGGGTTCAGCCCCGGGGACTGGATGCCGTAGACACCGCAGTCCTCCGGCAGAGCCCTGGCCAGCGGCAGGTAGCAGAAGGCCGTACCACCGCCGGGGTGGACACAGACGACGCGGCCGGAACCGTCGCCGTCGCGGAACGCGATGAGGTTGCCGGGGGGACTGGGCCGCGGCTCGCCGCCGCAGCCGTCCGCCCAGCGCCTCGATGGTCGGGTGCAGCATGATGTCGCGGACGGGCAGCGGCTCGCCGAACGCCTCCTGCACGGCGTGGGCCCAGCTTGATGGCGGAGATCGACGTCCCGCCGATGTCGAAGAAGTTGTCCTGGATGCCGATGTCGGCGTGGAGCAGCAGCCGCCGCCAGAGGTGATAGAGGGTCAGCTCGGTGTGGTCGCGCGGGGTCGAGGTGTTGACCTGGGCGGGCCCGGCCGTCCGTGCCCGCTTCAGCAGTGCCTCGCGGTCGGTCTTGCCGTGGGCGGTCCACGGCAGCCGGGGCACCTCGACGAACAGTTCGGGGAGCATGTAGGCGGGAAGGCCGCGCGCGAGAGCGGCGCGCCATTCGCCCGCCGGCCGCGGTGCGGCCTCGCCCCGGGCGATCACGGCCACCAGGCGCGTCTCGCCCGTCTCGTCGCGCTCCGCCAGTACCGCGGCCTCCAGGACTCCCGGCTGCCGCAGCAGCGCCGCCTCGATCTCGCCGGGTTCGACGCGGAAGCCGCGCACCTTCACCTGGTGGTCGGCGCGTCCGAGGAACTCCAGCCGTCCGTCGGCGCGCCACCGTGCCAGGTCCCCGGTGCGGTACATACGGGTGCCGGGCGGGCCGTAGGGGTCGGCGACGAACCGCTGCGCCGTCAGTCCCGGACGGCCGAGGTAGCCGCGGGCCAGGCCCGGACCGGCGACGTACAGCTCTCCGCGGACTCCCGGCGGGACGGGTTGCAGGCGGGCGTCGAGCACATACACGCGGGTGTTGGCGACGGGCGTACCGATGGGCGGGGTCACGGCTTCGGACAGCGGGGCGCTCATCGTGGCACAGACCGTGGTCTCGGTCGGGCCGTACGCGTTGATCATGCGGCGGCCGGCCGACCACTTCCCCACCAGGGCCGGCGGGCAGGCCTCACCCGCCACGACCAGGGTGATCCCGGCCGGCAGGGCGTCCTCCGGCAGTACCGACAATGCCGCGGGGGGCAGCGTGGCATGGGTCACGGCGTGCCGGCGCACCACCCCGGCCAGGCCCTCGCCCGGCAGCAGTTCCTCGGCCGGGGCCATCACCAGCCGCGCGCCGGCGAGCAACGCCATGCACACCTCCCAGGTGGCGGCGTCGAAGCTCGGTGAGGCGAACTGGAGCACGCGGCTGTCCGGGGTGACGTCCAGGCGCTCGATCTGGCTCGCCGAGAGGCCGGCGATGCCCGCATGGGTGACGACGACGCCCTTGGGCCGGCCGGTCGACCCGGAGGTGTGGATGACGTACGCCGGGGAGTCCGGCCGCAGCGGGGCACCGCGCTCGGCGTCGGTCAGGTCGGCCGTCCCCGCCGGCCCGGCCGGGGCGGCCCCGGTGTCGTCCAGCAGCAGCGGGGCGATCGTGCCGGGCAGGGTGTGCGCGGTGGCCACGTCGGTGAGGACGCACGCCGGTTCGGCGTCGTCGAGCATGTACGCGATCCGCTCGGCCGGGTAAGCGGGGTCCACCGGCAGATAAGCGCCGCCCGCCTTCATCACCGCCAGGATCGCCACCAGCCACCGCACCGAGCGGGGCAACACCACCGCCACCACCCGCTCGGGCCCCACGCCGAGCCGGGCAAGCTGCCGGGCCAGCCGGTTCGCCCGCGCGTTCAGCTCCCCGTACGACAGCGACAGCGGACCGAACTCCACCGCCACCGCCTCCGGGGACCTGCGCACCCGCTCCTCGAACAGCGCGGGGAAGGGCATCGCGGAGACCTCGCGCGCCGAGTCGTTCCACCCGTCCAGCAGTTGTGCGCGCTCCTGCCGGGACAGCAGCTCCAGCGAGGTCACCGGCCGTTCCGGCGCGGCGGCCATCTGGACCAGCACCCGCCGTAGCTGCCGGCAGTGGCGTTCGACCGTCTCGGTGTCGAACAGCGCACCGGCGTAGTCCAGGGTGCCGACGACACGGCCGTCCTCCTCCCCCAGCGACAGGGCCAGGTCGAACTTGGCCGCGGCATGCGGCGGTCCCAGCGGCGTCACGTCGAGGCCCGGCAGGGTCAGCTCGCCGCCCTCGGTGTTCTGCCAGGCGAACATGACCTGGAACAGCGGCGTGTGGGCCGGGCTGCGGGGCGGGTTGACCAGCTCCACCACCCGCTCGAACGGCAGGTCCTGATGCGCCAGCGCCGACAGCGTCACACCGCGCACCCGCTTCAGCAGCTCGGCCACCGACGGGTCGCCGGAGAGGTCGACGCGCAGTGCCAGGCTGTTGACGAAGAAGCCGATGAGGCCTTCGAGTTCCGTACGGCGGCGGTTGGCCGTGGGCGTGCCGATCACCACGTCCGTCTGCCCGGACGTCCGGGAGAGCACCAGCGCCCACCCGGCCAGCACGGTCATGAACAGGGTGGTGCCGGTGCGCCGGCTCAGCGCCTTCAGGGCGGTGGTGAGTTCCGCGTCGAACTCCAGGCGCAGCCGCGCGCCCCGGTGGTCCTGGTGGGCCGGGCGCGGCCGATCGGCCGGCAGGTCGATCAGGGCGGGCGCGTCCGCCAGGGCGTCGCTCCAGTACGCGGACTGACGGGCCGCCACGTCCTCGGGCAGCTTCCGGTGCCAGGCCGCGAAGTCGGCGTACTGCACGGGCAGCGGCGGCAGCGGATCGTCCGCGCCCTCGTGGAACGCCGTGTACAGCTCCCCCAGCTCCCGGTTGAACACGCCGGTCGACCAGCCGTCCGACATGATGTGGTGGGCGGTGATCAGCAGCACGTGCCGTTCCGGCTCCAGGGTCACCAGCCGGCCGCGGAACAGCGGGCCCCGGGCGAGGTCGAACGGCGCGGTGGCCTCCTCCTGGTGCAGGACGGCCAGCTCGGCTTCCGGATCGGAACGGCCGGCCAGGTCGTGCGTCTGCAGTGCGAAGCCCTGTCCGGCCGGGGCGACGTGCTGGAAGACCTCACCGGCCGTGGCGACCAGGCGGGTGCGCAGCGCTTCGTGCCGGTCGACCAGCCGGTCGAGCGCACGGGTCAGCGCGCCGCGGTCCAGCGGTCCCCGCAACTCGAACGCCAGCGGCATGTGGTAGGCCTCGCTCACGCCGTGCATCTGGGCCAGGAACCAGAGCCGCTGCTGTGCGAAGGAGGACACCAGCAGCCCTGTCCTGCTCGTCCGCGGCACCGCGGCGGTGAGCTGCCGAGGTGCCGCTCCCGCGGGCACGCGGGCAGGATCGTGGAATGTCTGGTTCGCGGGCACGGTTGGCTCTTCCCCTCGGCAGGACACCTGTGTCCAGGGTGATCGGAAAGGAGTTTCCGGGTGATGGGCAGGGGGCCAGGCCACGCCTGTCCGCTCCGCGCGGTGCCACATGTCAGGACCGCGGAAACAACTCGGGCCTCCGTTTACGGGGCCCGTCGACACACCGATCATTGATGCACCCCGAGATACTGTCAATTGCTCTTCGGGGCACGGTGAATGTGCGATGGGGCAGAGTGTTTCCGACTGGTGGGATATTGCTTGAGGCGATGAAGTCCAGCCAGATTGAGTTCTCCGGTCGGCGCGGGGCGGTCCCCGGCCGCAGTCCCCGGGAACGCCCCGCCGGGATTCACATGACGGTGAACGGATCTGTTCCATGCGCGACCTTCCGGCCAGCCCCCCTGTCGTCCCGTCCGAAGGGGTGCCCGACGACGGTGGTGCCGTGCACCACCTGTCGTTCTCCGTGGCCTTCCACGGTGATCTCGATCTCGCCGCGCTGGACCGCGCCTGTGGCGCCGTACTGGACAGGCATCCTGTCCTCACCCGCGCCGTCGGGCAGCGGGACGGCGCGCCCGCCGCGGCCCGGCCGGGGCTGAGGGTCGAGCGGCCCGGGCCGGAGGCCGTGAGGAAGCACCTCACCGTCCCGTTCGACCCCGCCTGCGGTCCGCTGTGCCGCCTGGTGGTGCAGACGGACGGAACACGCGAGCACCGGCTGCTGGTCGTCGCCCACCGGCTGGTCTTCGACCGGGAGTCGGTGGAGGTGTTCGTGACCGATCTCGCCGCGTTCTACCGCGCGGAGGTCCTGGGTGGCGATCCCGGACTGCCGGAACCCGCATCCGTCGGAAGCGCGGAGCAGCGGATCACCGCCGCGCTGCCGCTCGCCGAGCGGTACTGGGCGGACCACCCGGTCGACGGCGACCTGCTGCTCCCCGGCCTGGACGGCGCCGTCGGGGGCGTACGGCACGGCGCGGCGGTGGAGTTGCGGATACCGGCGACGCTGCGGGACAGGCTCCATGACGTGGCGGAGCGCATCGGCGTCACCCCTCATGTGCTGATGGTGGCATCCGTGCACGCCGTTCTGTTCCGCTACGGCAACACCGCACCGGTCACGGCTCTCGGCTTCGACACGCGTACACCGGGCGAGCACTCACGCATCGGCGCCCATGTCAACGAGCTGCCCTTCTCCTCCGCCCCGCGGGGCGACACCCCGTTCGCGGACTTCGCCCGCGGGGTCAGCTCCGGGCTGCGGGAACTCCACCGGGTGCGCGACGTCCCGCTCTCACGCGTCGGAGCGGGGACGGCGCCGGCCCCGGTCCACCTGGCCTACAGCCGGTGGTCCCCGGCGCCGCGCTTCCCCGGTGTCGTCGCCACGGTGGACCGGACACCCCGGGACGCCACGGTCCGCCACACCCTCGACATCACCCTGCTGGACGGGCCGGACGGCATCGACGCGGTCCTCCGGTACCCGCGGGAGTCGCTGACGGACGACGACGTCCGCGGCATCGGCCGGCACTGGCTGTCCGCGCTGACCCACATCGCCACCGCCCCGGACACCGGGCCGGCCCGGCTCGACCTGCTGGACCCGGAGGAGCGGGACCGTCTGCTCGCCGGTCACCACGGGCCGGCCGTGGGCCGTCCGGCGACGACCGTCCCGGGGCTGTTCGCGGAGCAGGTCGCGCGCACGCCCGATGCCGTCGCCGTCATCCACGGGGATCGGCGGCTCACCTACGCCGAGCTGGACGCCGCCGCCACCAGGGTCGCCGGCCGGCTGCGCGCCGAGGGCATCTGTCCGGGAGACCTCGTCGTGGTGGCGGCGAGCCGGACCGAGCTGCTGCCGGCCGGCCTGCTCGGTGTCCTGCAAGCCGGGGCGGCCTACGTCCCGCTCGACACGACGTACCCGGCGGAACGGCTCGCGTTCGTCGTCGCGGACTCCCGCGCCGCCCACCGGCTGGGGGACGGCGACCTCGCGGCCGCCGCCGAGGACCCCGTCGCGCCCGGCCCCGGGGCCGTCCCGTCGCCGGCCCCCGACGACCTGGCCTATGTCATCTACACCTCCGGCTCGACCGGCCGCCCCAAGGGCGTGCGGATCGAGCACCGGTCGCTGGTCAACCTGCTGCTGTCGATGCGGGACCTGCTGGGGTCCCGGCCGGGCGACCGCTGGCTGGCGTCGGCGTCGGCCGCGTTCGACATGTCCGTCCCGGAGTTCTTCCTGCCCCTGGTCACCGGTGGCGCGGTGGTCATGGCGAGCGAGACCCAGTCGCGTGACGGCTCGGCGCTGCGCGACCTGGCCGAGCGGCAGCGGGTCACCCACATGCAGGCGACCCCGACCGGATGGGCGATGCTCCTGGACGCCGGCTTCGCCGCGCCCGGGATCACCGCGATCACCGGAGGCGAGGCACTCCCCCTGCCGCTGGCCCGGCGGTTGCGCCCGGCGGTGGGCAGACTCGTCAACCTGTACGGGCCGACCGAGGTGACCGTCTGGGCGACGGCGGACGAGATCGGTCCCGAGCCGGAGCGGGTGACGATCGGCCGTCCGCTGGCGAACACCCGGGCCTACGTGCTCGACGAACGCCTGACGCCCGTCCCGGGGGCGTCCCCGGTGACCTCCACCTCGCCGGCGCCGGACTCGCCCGTGGCTACCTCGGCCGGCCGGAGCTGGACCGGGAGCGGTTCCTGCCCGACCCGTTCGGGCCGCCGGGCAGCCGTATGTACCGCACCGGAGACCGGGTGCGCCGGCGCGGCGACGGGCGGCTGGAGTTCCTCGGCAGGTCCGACGACCAGATCAAGCTCAGGGGCTACCGGATCGAGCTGGGCGAGATCGAGTCCCGGCTGCTCGCCGTACCCGGGGTGGACCACGCCGCCGCCGCCGTGCGGGAGGGCGGGCTGGTGGGGTACGTCGTCGGCGAGGCGGACGAGGGCGCACTGAGGCGCGCGCTGGCGGCGTCGCTGCCGGCGTACATGGTGCCCGAGGCGTTCGTCGCCCTCGGCGCCCTCCCGACC
The DNA here is from genome assembly GCF_003675325.1 of Streptomyces dangxiongensis. Classification (NCBI taxonomy): domain Bacteria; kingdom Bacillati; phylum Actinomycetota; class Actinomycetes; order Kitasatosporales; family Streptomycetaceae; genus Streptomyces; species Streptomyces dangxiongensis. The sequence continues at coordinate 7,825,973 of NZ_CP033073.1, read as the reverse complement.
ACCCCGAACGGCAAGCTCGACCGCGCGGCGCTCCCGTCCCCGCCGGACGCGGCCCCCGCGCCGGAGGCGGACCCGGAGGACCCGCTCGACGCGGTACGGCGGATCTGGTGCGAGGTGCTGCGGGTCCCGGATCTGGGCGACACCGACGATCTCTTCGACCTCGGCGGCCACTCGATCACGATGTCCCGGATCTCGGCGAGGATCCTGGAACGGCTGGGCGTCGAGGTGCCGCTGCACGCGTTCTTCGACGCACCGACCGTCCGGGGCCTGGCCGCGGTGGTGACCGACCTGCGCCAACCCGGCTAACGACCATGCCGGGGCCCGCCGCCGGTGACGCGGGCCCCGGCGGTACGGTGCTCCGTCTCAGCCGGTGTGCGCGGCCCCGTCCACGCTCCTGGGGCGGGGGTCCGGCCGGTGTGCCTCGACATGATCGAGGCAGGCCTGCCGGCTCGCGGCCGCCAGGGCCACGGACCATCCCGCCGGTACGGCGGCACGGCTCGGCCACAGCGAGTACTGCGCTGCGTCGTTCACCAGGACGAGGTACCGCGCGTCGGGCTGCTCGAACGGGTTGTCCATCGGTCTTCTTCTCTCCGTGGGGCGGGATGTGTGTCGGGCTCAGTCCTTGCTGAGTTCCCAGAACCGGAACACCGTGGACGCGTCCAGGCAGTAGTCGACGCCGTGGACGCCGTCGCGGACGACCGCGTACTGCTTGGCCTGCCACACCGGCAGGACGGGCACCTGCCGGGCCACGATGTCCTGGATCTGGGCGAACTCCCCCTCGGCGGCCATGCGGTCGCTGACTGCGGCGGTGCGCGGGATCAGCTCGTCGGTGAGGGTGCTGTTCTCGTAGTGGTTGCCCAGCACGTTGCCCCGGCCGAAGAGGGGGGCCGTGAAGTTGTCGGCGTCGGGGTAGTCCGGCACCCAGCCTTTGACGTAGACGCCGTAGGTGCCCGCGGCGATGTCCCGCTCGTAGCGGTCGAACGGCACGGACTTCACGTCGGTGTCGAACAGCCCGCTGGCGTTGAGCTGATCGGCGATCGCGTGCATTTCCTGGTCCGTGGCCGGGCCGTAGCGGACGGGGGTGGACCAGAGGGTCAGCCTCACCCTGTCGGTGATGCCGTCGGCGCGCAGCAGGGCGGTGGCCTCGGCTGTGGACGGGCGGCCACCGTACCTGTCGAAGAAGGCCGTGGTGTGGCCGCCGATACCGGCCGGGACGATCGAGTACAGCGGGATCGCCGTGTCCCGGTAGACCTCTCTGACGAGGGCGTCCCGGTCGAGCACATGGGCGATGGCCTCGCGCACGGAGGATCTCCCGGCCACGGGGTCGTGCATGTTGAAGACCAGATGCTGGACCTCCGCGCTGCCGCCCTCGACGACGTCGACGTCCTTGCGGCCGATCTGCTGGTCGATGCCGGAGATGTCCTGCGCGGTCAGGCCGCGGTAGGCGACGTCGACCTTGTCGTCGAGTACGGCTTCCTTGAGGGCGTCCTGGTGTCCGTGGAAGAACTTCAGTGTCACACCGGAGTTCTTCACCCGGGCGTTCCCCTTGTACCGCTCGTTGACCGAGAAGACCGCCTCGCCCTTGCCGAAGGACTCCAGCCGGTAAGGGCCGGACCCGACCGCCCCGCCGTCCGTGCGCAGCTCGTCCCCGCGGTATTGGCGGTGGTCCACGATGGAACCGGCGCCGGAGGCGATCTTGCTGGGGAAGGTGGCGTCGGGGACCTTCAGTCTGAAGACGACCGTCTTGTCGTTCGGCGTCTGGATGCTGTCGAGCGTGCCGAACATGACCGCCGGGCCGGCCGCGTTGTCGATCCGCAGGGTGCGGTCGAAGGAGAACTTGACGTCCTCCGCGGTGAGGGGGTCGCCGTTGCTGAACCGGAGACCGTCCTTGAGGCGGCACTTGTACACCCGGGCCCGGCCGTCCGTGAAGCTGCATACCTCGGCGGCGTCCGGCTCCGGCTCCGTGCCCCCGCTGGGGAAGCTGAGCAGCGACTGGAAGACGTTGTTGAACAACAGCCATGAGCCGGGGTCGTAGCCGGAAGCGGGGTCCGTGGCCAGCACGTCGTCGGACATTCCGACCACCACGGGGGTGCTTTCGCCGAGGCTGGTACACCCCGTCAACAGAGCGAAGGCCAGCCCCGCGGGGACGAGCCGGGCCGGCCACTGGTTGAGCATGTTCACCGCATGTGCCTCGTTTTTGGTTGCCGATACATCTCTGAACCCGGCCGGGCGCTTTCACGCGAGGCCGGTCCAGCACCGCATGGAGAAATCCCCGGACCCGATAAGGGATTCCGGCCGTAGGAGGCTGTGGCGGGTCACGGGGGAGGAAGGATCAATCGTCACAAGGGCGCGTCGAAATCCCCGATCAGAGCCGATCGAGGGCACTCTACGTCCGTGATGTCACGGGGAATCGCGTCCCGGAATTCACTGTCCGGAAAGACAGCGGCTCTGCACTTATCCGCACGTGCGCGGCAGCCCGGTCACACCCATCGCACCGGAAGCCGCCGCGGGCCGTGCACGAGCATGCCCGGACGCCAGGTCACGGCCGCCGGGTGGACGTCCAGGCCGAGGCCGGGGCAGCGCCGCAGCAGGGCCCGGACGGCGATGCGTGCCTCCATCCGCGCGAGCGGGGCGCCGAGGCAGTGGTGAATGCCGTGGCCGAAGGCGATGTGGCCGTGCGCGGGGCGGCGGATGTCGAAGCGGTCGGGGTCGGGGAAGCGCGCAGGGTCGCGGTTGGCGTCGGCCACGACGACGAGGACGAGCTCGCCGCCGCCGGGGATCACCGTGCCGCCGATGCCGACGGGTTCGGTGGTGAAGCGGAAGGTCGCCGCCTCCACCGGTCCGTCGTAGCGCAGCATCTCCTCCACCGCCGCGTCGATCAGCGTCATGTCCTCGCGCAGTACCGCGAGTTGATCGGGGTGGGTCAGCAGCGCCAGCACGCCGTTGGCGATCAGGTTGGCGGTGGTCTCGTGACCCGCCACCAGCAACAGCCAGGCGGTGCCGATCAGTTCCTCGGGGCTGAGCCGGTCGCCGTCGTCGTCGCTGGTGCGGACCAGGGCGCTCATCAGGTCGTCGCCCGGGGCGCGGCGCTTGTCGTCCAGCAGCCGGGCCAGGTAGCCGCCCATCTCCTGGCTCGCCGTCTTGCGCACCACCGGATCGGGGTGCGAGAACACGTCGGTGCTCCACGTCCGGAAGGCGGTGCGGTCGAGCGACGGCACGCCGAGGAGTTCGCAGATCACGGACATGGACAGCGGGAACGACAGGGCCTCGACGAGATCGGCGCGTCCGTCCGGGTGCGCCAGCATCGCGTCGAGCAGCGCCTCGGTGATCTCCTCGACGCGCGGGGCGAGTCCCTCGACGCGGCGCGGGGTGAACTCGCGGACGACGAGCTTGCGCAGCCGCCCGTGATCCGGCGGGTCGGAGTTGAGCATGTTGGGTCCGGAGGCCGGTCGTACCAGGGAGAGCGTCGGCGCGGCCCGCTCCCACGACTTGGCGAGCCGGGGATCGGCGAGCGCGGCCCGGGCGGCCTCGTACCCGACGACGAGCCACCCCTCGACCCCCTCGGGCAGCCGTACCCGGTGCACCGGGCCCCGCTCGCCCAGGGCCGCGTACACCGGATAGGGGTCCCTGACGAAGTGCTCGCCCAGCGCGGCGAGATCGAGGATGCCGGGCGTCGTCATGGCACTCCTTGGGCTGTGCGGGGGGGTGCCTCTATGTCTTTCGTCAAGCGAGGCGTGGGGTTCTGGGTTCGTAGAAGGTGCCGTCGCGGAGCATTGCGAACAACACGTTGATCCGTTGTCGGGCGAGGCGGAGGAGGGCCTGTGTGTGGGTCTTTCCTCTGCTGCGGCACTTGTCGTAGTAGGTGCGGGAGGCGGGATCGTGCAGGGAGGCGAACGCGGACAGGAACATCGCGCGTTTGAGCTGCCGGTTGCCGCCGCGTGGGGCATGTTCGCCGTGGATCGAGGTGCCCGATGACTTCGTGGTCGGGGCGAGGCCGGCGTAGGAGGCCAGGTGGGCGGCGGTGGGGAAGCTGGTGCCGTCGCCGACGGTGACCAGCAGTGTGGCGGCGGTCCTGACGCCGACGCCGGGCAGCGACGTCAGGACCTTCGAAAGAGGGTGGTCCTCCAGCAGGGCTGTGATCTGGGCTTCTGTCGCCCGGCGTTGTTCGTGGACGGCGCCGAGCGAGCGGGCCAGCGAGGGGATCACGATGTCGAGCGTGCCTGTTCCCGGAACGACGACGGTCTGCTCATCGAGCGCGTCGAAGACATCGTCGATCAGCCGCTTCGCCATCCGGGGTGCCTTGGGCCGGATCAGCTCGACGAGCCGTCGGCGGCCGGCCTTTCGCAGCGCGGCCGGGGATCCGTAGCGTTCCAGCAGCCAGGTGACGGCCTGATGGTCGAGCCGGGGGCCGAGGACGCGTTCCAGCGACGGGTGGAACTGGGTGAGCAGGCCGCGGATGCGGTTGCTGGTGCGGGTGGCCTCGGCCGCGAGGTCCTGGTCGAATCCGACGAGCACGGTCAGTTCGGCGGTGATCTCGTCGGTCAGTTCCAGTGAGCGCAGGGTGTGCGGCATGGTGCGGGCCGCGTCGGCGATGACCGCGGCGTCCTTCGCGTCGGTCTTCGCCTCGCCGGGGTAGAGGTCAGCGATCCGCCGCATGGCGAGTCCGGGCAGGTAGGCGACCTTGCAGCCGGCATCGCGAGCGACCGTGAGCGGCAGGGCCCCGATGGAGGCGGGCTGGTCCACGATGACCAGGACGGTGCCGAACTTGGCCTTCAACTTGTCGAAGACGGCCCGTAACCTGGGTTCGGTGTTGGGCAGCTGCTTGTCGAAGACCCTCTTCCCGGCCGGGGTGAGCCCGAGCCCGTGATGGGCACTCTTGCCGACATCCAGGCCCAGGAAGACGCCTATCTCGTCGCTGTCGTACAAGCCATCCTCCGAGGCGGGTTCGTGCGGTGCTGGCCGGGGCGTCGGCGTCGTGCGCGCATCCACGTTATGCAGACCTGCCGCCCACCAGGTGCCGTGCATTGCGCACGGCCGGGCGGTGGTCGGGCCTCTCATCAGCGTCTCCGACGGCGCCTCTCGGGCCCGGTGGCACCACCCCCCAGGTCATCGGTTCGACAGGGGGGAACAGCCATGCCGGGCCCGGAGGCCAGCGGCCCTCTTGCAGGACCGCAAAGAAGATAACGGGGGAGGGACGCGGGCGTGGCGAGTGCCCGGGCCGGGATGCGGCGCCGGGCACTCCGGGACGTCCGCCGGCCCGTCGGTGGAGGGGTTCGCGTCACGAGGGAGGATGCGTGCCGCGAACCCCTCCACCACCGGTGCGGCAGCATCGGACGCGTGAGGAAGCTATCCGACCGGACGTGACCGCCGACGTGCCCCACCGTCCCTTTGCCCCTTCGGACAGCGGGCCGTCCCTATCGCCCCGCCGCGTCCGTCTCCCCGTCGGCCGCCGCCCGCGCGGGACCGTTCCCGCGCACCACGAACCAGCCACCGACCAGGGCGCCGACGACGAGCGGCAGACATTCGACGGTGGTGCGCGAGACACCGCCGTCCTGCCACATGAGCAGCACGATGGAGGCGAGGAAGACCAGGGTGACCACCTGGGTGTACGGGGCCCAGGGCAGCCGGTAGGCGGGACGGGTGACGGTGCCGTTCTGCGACCGCTTCCAGAACAGCAGCGAACAGATCATGATCATGCCCCAGGTGCCGATGATGCCGAACGAGGCGAAGTTGATGACGATCTCGAACGCCTTGCCCGGCATCGCGTAGTTGAGGACGACGCCGAACACCCCGAAGCCCGCCGTCAGCAGGATGCCGCCGTAGGGCACCCCTCCCCGGTTCATCACGCCCGTGAACCTGGGCGCGGAACCGGACAGGGACATGGACCGCAGGATGCGTCCGGTGGAGTAGAGACCGGAGTTCAGGCTCGACAGCGCGGCGGTCAGGACGATCAGGTTCATCACGTCGGCCGCGCCCGGGATGCCGAGCTTGGTGAAGACCGTGACGAACGGGCTCTCACCGGCGGCGTAGACCGAGGACGGCAGCAGCAGGGAGAGCAGGACGACGGAGCCGACGTAGAAGAGACCGACACGCCACATGATGGAGTTGACGGCCTTCGGAATGATCTTCTCGGGGTGCTCGGTCTCCCCGGCCGCGATACCGCACAGCTCGACGCCCGCGTACGCGAAGACGACTCCCTGGATCAGCAGCAGCATCGGTGTCCACCCGTGGGGGAACAGACCGCCGTGGTCGGTGACGGTGCCGAGCCCGGGGGTGTGGCCGTCGACGTGGTGCCGGGTGACCACCAGGTAGACACCGACGAGCAGGAAGACGACCAGGGCCGAGACCTTGATGATGGCGAACCAGAACTCCGTCTCCCCGAAGTACTTCACGGAGATCAGGTTGGCCGTCAGCACGGCGGCCAGGGCGACCAGGGCGAGCACCCACTGCGGGATGTCCGAGAAGGTGGACCAGAAGTGGGCGTAGGTGGCCACCGCCGTGATGTCGGCGATGGCGGTGGTCGCCCAGTTGACGAAGTAGAGCCAGCCGGCCGTGTACGCGCCCTCCTCCCCCATGAACTCGCGCGAGTAGGACACGAACGCGCCGGAGGAGGGCCGGTGCAGCACGAGTTCGCCCAGTGCCCGCACGACGAGGAAGGCGAAGAGACCGCACACGGCGTAGGCGATGAAGAGGGACGGGCCCGCGTCGTGCAGTCGGCCGCCCGCCCCGAGGAAGAGGCCCGTTCCTATCGCGCCGCCCACGGCGATCATGTTGACGTGCCGTGACTTCAGGTCCTTGTGGTAGCCGGCGTCACCCGCGTCGACGTGGGTGGGGCCGCCGGGTGTCGCCGCGGCATCGGATCGGGGATGATCCGTCGCGGTCGTGAGGGGTTCGTTCATGTTGGTCGCTCACCTTCAAAAGTGTCGGCGCTGTGCGGGAGCCAGGGGCCGCACGGGACGGAACCGGCGGACGTCACGGACGGTCGACATGTCCTGCTCATGACAGGCGTGCCGGTGCCACGGCGCGGCGTCGGCGGCGCGCCGTCCGCGGGCAACGGAGAGGGCCCGGGTCGCACCGCCCGGAGCAGTCTGGGGGCGGACGGCCCCCGGCCGCCTCGTCCGGCACCGCGAGATGTCCGATGGGACAGCGGGCGTACCCGAAGGGGACGGATGGTTACCACGAGGTGTCGTGCTGTGATCCCGTCCGTCCGGAACGGTGCCGCCGGACGGGCGGACCGGCCGGGGTCGGCCGCCGGCCTGTGCGAGGTCAGGCCGGCGGCTGTTCCCCCGCCACCGCCCGTCTCAGCGCGTCCGTCTCCAGCAGCAGACTGGCCGCGCCGCCGGGGTTGACGAGCAGGCGCTGCTCCGGCTCCAGGAAGTCCAGCAGCAGGGTGACCGGCACGGCGTCGTACGCCAGCCGCCCCAGGGCGTGGAGTTGCGCGGCCGAGGTGTGGACGGGGACGACAGGGACGCCGTCCGGGGTGGCGGCCAGCAGCGGCCGTCCGTCGGGACCGACCGGCACGGCCACCTCGGCCTCCGCCAGGCGCCGTGTCACCTCCTCGGCCGGGCCGTATCCGGTGACCGCGAGCTGGACGGCCTCGTCCACCTCGTCGGTCGGCGGCGGCCAGCCGCGCGCCGACGGAGAGGGGCGGTAGCCCTCGTTCTCCCGCCACTGCACGATCTCGCCCGCCGCGTCCGAACGCCACTCCCCCCGCACCGCCCAGGACGGCGGAGGCCCGTCGCCGGTCCACTCGGGGTCCACCATGCCCAGCCAGTGGTCGGGCGCCCGCCTGGCAGCCGCCCGCAGCTCGGCCGGTATCTCGGGCGCGTCGCGCAGGTCACCGGCCTCCGGGACCACATCCCGTGCCGCCGTGCCGGACGTGGTCGGGGTGGCGTCAGCGTTCGTCATCGGTCTCCTCGGTGTCGGTGGCCCCGGTGACGGCTCCGGGACCGGTGCCCGGTTCCGGTGCGGGGCCGCTCGGACGGGAGCTGTTCCGGCCGCCGGGGAGGCACCGCGGCGGACGAGTCGGGCTCCGGCCGTCCGGGCTGGAAGGTCAGCCATTCGGCGTGGTCTTGGGGGCTCGGGGGCATCAACTGCAGTGCCGTTTCGACGGGGGCCGTGGGCGCGTGGACGACACGTCCGGTCTCGTCCGCCACCAGTTGTGCCACGTTCCGGCCCGGCTCCGCCGCTCCGGCACCGGTGAAACAGGCGGCCAGCACGATCGGGACGTGTGCGGGCAGCCGGTTCAGGCTGGGCCGGCGCTTCAGGAACCTGCCGAGGTTCGTCCCGTCCACCTGGATGTCCCCGGTCTCGGTGTGCAGCATCACGAAGTTCGCCCTGCCGTGGGACATGAAGAAGTACGGGGTCACCGTCTCCCGGTCGCTCGTCCACGGCAGCGGCCGGCGCGAGTCCGGCCGCGGTACGTGCTCGCCGTCGACCGTGTCCCATGCCCGGGACGTGCTTCTGGTGCCGAGCTTGCGGGCCCGTTCTCCGTAACCCGGCCGGGCCCACTGCGCAGGCGCCAGCGAGGCGCGGCCGAGCGGCCTGTGCTGGTCGTCCTGGATCGTCTGGTGGACGATGTCCGCACCGGCGATCGGCCGGCCGTCCAGTGAGGTCAGCCGTGCGGCCCGCGGCGGCACCACCCGCGCGCGCTCCTCGGCCGAGACGGCGCCGAGGTCGTCGGGCAGGCTGCGCAGCCACCGCCCGGACGACTCCCCCGCGTCCTCGCCCACCACGGTGATCCGCGTGGCGGTGCCGTCGGGCGAGGGCAGCAGTCGCAGCTCACCGGTGTGCGACCAGACGGTCCGGCCCGTGCGCGCCGCCACCAGACGCGGCAGGTCCAGACCGCCCGTGCCACCGTGCGGCATCACCAGCACGACCGGCGCGTCGGCGGGCAGCGCCCGCACCCGCGGGAGCGACGCCAGGTGGTCCGCGAACTCGGCCGGACGCATCGCGTCACCGCCCTCCGCCGTCCGCACCAGGACGGCTCCGTACGCGGTGTCGGCCACCACGAGGTACGGCACCGGAGCCGACGCCGCGAGCGAGAACCACGGGGGCCGTTCCGGCCGGTAGGTCCCGGCGCGTTCGGGGCCGGCCGGTCCCGGGACGTAGGTCCTCCAGACCTCGGGCGGCGCCGTCTCGCCCGGGCGGTGGACTGCGCCGGGCCGGAAGTCCAGGCCGAGGTCCCCGCGGGTGTGCCCGCGGGAGACGATCGGCGCCGCGTCCGGCACCGGGACGATCCGCTCGGACGCCGTCGGCTCCGGCCCGGCGGACCGCTCCTCGGGCACGCCCCGGCCGGTCCGCGCGTCGGGCAGGAGGAGGGCGGGTCCCTCCCCGAGCGGGGGACCGAGCGTGTCGGCCTGCGGCTCGGACCGCACCACCGTCACCACGGCCTGCCGACGCAGGTTCTCACGGCTCTCACCCGAGTTCTGCGGGGCGTCATGTCCCGCCGCACGCCCGAGAGGCACCACGGAGAACAAGGAGTCGTCCATGACCGCCGCGGCAGCGCTCCCGGGCTGAAGCTCCTTCAGCGCCTCCCGCACCGCCTGCCGCAGCTCGGCCACCACCGCCTCACCGCGCCGCAGGCTCGTCCGCATCGCCGCGTCGGCCCGTCCCGGCGACATCAGCACACCGCCGTTGCCACCGGCCTCGACCCGCAGCCGTGGCCAGGGCAGCCCGGCCCGGTGATCGTCCAGGGCCAGGCGCGCCACCTCCTCGGCGAACCGGCGCACCCCTTGCCGCTGCTCCGCCGACAGGGTCTCCGTGCGCTCGGCGAACCGCACCACGTGCCGTGTCACACCGGCCGGGGGACGCACCGGCGGCGGTGCCGTCCGGACGGGCGCAGTCCCGGGCCGCGCCGGCCGGGTTTCCGGGACGTCGGCCGCCGCCTGCGTCACCGGTGCCGTCGTGCCCGGCGCCTCCGGCCCCTCCGGTGCGGGCGCCGGGCCGTCCGTGTCCGGTCGCCCGGGCCGGAAGGTGAGCCACTGCGGGAGCTCATCGGGGCTCTCGGCCACCAGGTTCAGGCTGATGAGCGACCTGCTGGTGGGTGCGTACACCACGCGGCCGGTTTCGTCGGCCACCCGTTGCGCCACATTCCGGTCCGACCGGCCCGCTTCGCCGCCGGTGAGGCAGGAGACCAGCACGATGGGGACTTCCGACGGCAGCCGGCTGAAACTCGGCCGGCGCTTGAGGAACCTCCCGATGTTCGTCCCGTCCACCCTGGCGGTCCCGGCCGTGGTGGGCAGGGACACGTGATCGGTGGCGCCGTGGGCGAGCAGGAAAAAGGGGGTGACTTCCGGCAGGTCCCGTTTCCATGGAAGCGGCCGGGCCGAGCCGGGCCGGAGAACTCGATTGCCGTCGACGCGGTCCCGCACGCGGAAGGATTTCCTGAGCCCCAGCCTGACGCTCTGGGCCGCGTACTCATCGGCCCAGTCCTGCGGCGTCATCCACGCCCGCCCCAGCGGCCTGTGCTGTTCGTCCTGGACCGTGTGCTGGACGATGTCCGCGTAGGCGACCGGCCGGCCGTACACGGTCTTCAGCGGCACGGCCTCCGGCGGGACGACACTCGCGCGCTCCTCCCCGGTCAGGGTCCCGAGGTCGTCGGGCAGGCTCCGCAGCCACCGTGCGACGGGCCCGCCTTCGTCGCCGGCCACCACGGTCGGCCTGCCCGCGCTGTCCGTCGAGAGCCGGGGCCGCACCTTCCCGGTGTACGACCACACGGTGCGGCCTGTGCGGGCGGCGACGAGACGCGGCAGTTCCAGACCGCCCGCGCCGCTGTGGGACATGACCAGCACGACAGGCACGTCGGCGGGCAGCGCCCGGATCTCCGGCCGTGCCCCCAGATGGTCCGCGAACTCCACCGGGCGCATGGACTCGGGCTCCGTCGCGGTCCGCACCAGGACGGACCGGTGCGTACCGCCGGCGAGGACGAAGCAGGGCACCGGCGCGGAGGCCGAGTCCCACGGTGCCCGGCTCTCCGCGGAGGTCGTGGTTCCCGCGTCGCCGCTCGGCGCCGCCGTGTCAAGGGCGCGGGCGCCGGCGGGCCGGAAGTCCAGCCCAAGGGCGCCGTGGACGCTCGGGATGGCCAGCGGATCGGGCACCGGAATCCTCCGCTGCCACGGCACCTGAGCCGGTCGCCCGGCCATGGCCGGGCCGGCGGGTCGTGTCTCCGGCGGTTCCTGGCCGGCGCGCACATCGGAGGACAGGACGCCGGACTCGTCCCCGGGCGGGTCGAGCGGTCCGTGGGTCCGGCTGTCGCCGACGGGGTCACGGTCGTCGGGCCGGCCCGGGGAGTAGTCCACCGCCGGTGCCGCGTCCGCGTTCTGCTCGTCGCCCGCCGGACCGGCGTCGCGGTTCAGGTGAGGCGCCAGGGTCTCCGTGATCTGCCGCAGGTGTTCCTCCGTCAGTGCGTTCAGCCCGCTCGCGTCGTCGAACACCCCCAGACCACGCACGATCTCGGCCACGAACGCACGGATCGAGGGGTCGGCCTCGGGCCGCACCGTGAGGCGGCCATGCGCCGTCGCCGGGTCGTCGGTGAACTCGACTCGCACACGAAGTCGCGGTCCCGGCGTCACCGCCCCGGTCTCCGGGGCGTGCCGCACCTCGGGCAGCCGGTACCCCGGAGCGTTGATCAGCTCGTCCAGCTCTTCCAGGATCAGCGAGCGGATGGCGTCCAGGTACTCCGCCGACGTCCCGTTCGGCTCCAGATGCAGTCGGCGCGTCAACCGCAGCTCGTCCGCGCCCACGGGGCCCGTGCGGTACCAGACCCACTCGTACCCGACCTCGGCCTCGACCGGAGGCGCCCACCGGTTGGTGCGGACCTCGCCCGACCCGACGGGCGCCGCGAAGTTCTCCCCGGGCGCCCAGAGCACCTGCTGGGTCCGGCTGTCCCAGGACCCGGTCCGGCGTTCCTGACGGTCGTGGACCAGGACGATCGCCCCCGGGCTGATCCTCCCGGTGAACGCGACCTCCTGCTCCCTGGGGAAGTCATGGTGCCGCTGCATACTCGCGAGGGAGGGCGCGACGTCCACGCCGGTCCGGTCGGCGTTGAGCAGCGACACGATCTCGTAGCGGTAGCGGCGCCCCCGGTACATGAGTTCGCGGTCACGGGTCGTGGACACGTACTGGGCGTTCAGCGGGTTCCAGTTCGCATAGCGTTCCAGCCGCACCAGGCCGTTCGGGTCCTCCGCCCGGAAACCGGCGGTGAACACCTCCTCCGGCCGCGTGTCCGAGAAGCGCCACACGATCTCGTGGGGGCGGCTCTCCACGATGTACTCACGGTCGGCGGGATGGACCATGGAGTAGTCCACCTCGGGCGCCGTGTCCGTGTCCGGTTCCTCCGCCGGGCCGGCGGACGGGTCCGTGCGCACCGGCGGTTCCTCGACGTCGTCCACACGTCCGCCGGGGTTCCAGTCGACCGTCCGCCGCTCCTCGTCCCAGGCGCCGGTGCGGTCGAGCGTCCTGTCGTACACGCCCAGCACCGCCGGCGCCTGGATTCCTCCGGTGGAGGCGGACGTCTCGGCGGAGTCGCCCCGGGTGTCCTCGATCCGTGTCGCGTCGAGGCGGTAACGGTAGCGGCCGGCCCCCTCCCGCAGCGGGTCCCCGGTCGTGGCGTCGGACCGCAGACCGTCGCGGAACACCTGCTCCGGCGGGTGGTCCGAGAAGTGCCAGCGGATCTCGGGGGCGTGGGAGGGGCCGTTCCCGCGGTGCGCGTAGGGCGCGAAGACGTCGGCGATCTGGCGCAGATGGTCCTGCGTGAGGATCTGAGGGGGCGCGGAGACGCCTTCCCTGATGGTCCCCATCAGACTCGTCCGGCCGTCGGGCAGGCCCTGCGCCGCGCGCCCGCCCGGCGTGAGCAGCACCCGCGGATCGGCGGTGTCGTCGAGGACGCCGAGGCCATGGACGACCTCGTGCGCATAGGTCGCGGGATCCACCTCGGTGAACCACACTCCCTGCAGCATGGCCCGGTACCCCGGTACCCCGCGCCGGACGGTGACGACGGTGTGCGCGGCCCCGGGGGTGGCGGTGAACGCCACCTCGACCCGCAGCCGGGGCCCCGGGCGCACGGGTCCGGCCCCCTGGTCCGGCTGAAGGCCGGGCAAACGGTACGCGGGGGCGTTGACCAGCCGTTCCACGGTCCGTGTCACGGTCCGTCGCAGACCGGCCAGTTCCTGATCCGTCGTCCCGTCGGCCGGAACCAGGTGCAGTCGCCGCGTCAGCACCAGCAGATCGTCGGCGGCGGTGTCCCCGCCGTACCGGATCCAGTCGTACGCGACCTCCGTGCGCTCACCCGACCTGGCGGGCCTCGCCACCACGGGCCGCTCCCCCGGCCGGCCGGTCGTGAACCGGAACGCCCCCGCCGCTTCCTGCTCGCCCTGGTCCGGCCGGGACCGGAAGGGCAGCCACCTGTCGGTACGCACCTCACCCCGGCCCACGACCGGACCGGCCGTGGCGCCGGGCGGGGACGCGTTCGCCGGCAGCCCCGGGGCCACGTCGGCGGACCGCTGGGCATGGGTCGCGGAGTAGTCCACCGCCGGTGCGGCGTCCGTGCTCCCCTGCCCGGCCGGTGCGGCGTCGTCGTCCGAGGAGTCGTCCGCCTCGGCGTTGACGACCGTGAGCCTGGCGGGCCGCGCGGCCTCGCTCACCATGCCGGGGGTCCAGACGACCTGCTGTGTGCCGGGGTCCCATGTCCCGCTGCGGTCGAGATCACCGTCGTAGACGACCGTGATCGCCTCCGGGCTGATGCCACCGGTGAAGGCGATCTCCTGCTCCTGCGGGCGCGCCTCCCAGCCCTGCCTTTCCAGGGTGGCGTTGACATCGACTCCGACGGGGTCGTGGTTGGCCTCGGCGCGGATCTCGTACCGGTATCGCCTCTCCTCGAACCACAGGTCGGGGTTGCGCGTCGTCGAGACGTACGGGGAGGGCGTGTTGAGCTCGGCCCATTCGTCCAGCGCGACGGAGGATTCCGGGGCACCCGGCGCGAAGCCGTGGGTGAACACGTCCTCCGGCTCCATGTCGGAGAAGTGCCACAGGACCTCGTGGGGTCCGCTCTCCACGACGTGTCCGAGGTCGCCGGGATGGACGGCGGAGTAGTCCACCGCCGGAGCCACGTCCGGGTCCTGCGTCGCCGGCCGCACGGCGGCGGGCGGGGCCGGGTGTTGGGCGGGCCCCAGCAGCAGGCGGGTCAGGTCGGCGCCGAGGGCGGGCGAGTCGCGGGAAGTGGGCGGCCTGCGGGCCGAGGTCCAGCAGTTCCCGGGGCGGGTCGAGCAGGCGTCCCTCGGCGTCGAGGTCGATCGACGCGACCACGCCGGTCAGCCGTGGCGGCCGCGGGAGCGCGCGGCCGTCCACGCCGTGGTCGAACCAGGCCACCCGGCCGCCCTCGTTGACCGCGTACACCGGGCCGCCGGTGCCCTCGGCGGGGTGCTCCGGCACCACCAGGGACCGGGCGCCGGGTCCGGCGGTGCGCAGGAGGTCCTCCAGGGCCGCCACCGCCGTGTGGCCGGGCCGGAGCCGGAAGGCGAGGCCGATGCGTTCCCGGTCCTCTTCGGTCAGCGCCGGGGCGGGCGCGGTACGGCCTTCCGGGGGTGCCGGGGCGTCGGCGGCCAGGTGCGGTGCGAGGAGTGCTTCGGTGCGCGCGAGGATCCCGCTGAGCTGCCCGGCCGCGCCGTCCTCGACGCCGGCGGCCACGGCCCGCAGCGCTTGCAGGGCCCGCCGGGCGTCACGGACCGCGCCGGCCGTGTGCTCGGCCGCCGGCCGTTCCGACACCGCCCAGGCCCGGTACAGCAGGTCGGGCAGGTCGGGGTGGACGGGCCGCATACGGCGTTCGGTCTCGCTGCGGACCGCCCGGTCGAGGGTCAGGCCGGGCTGCCAGGACATGCGGTGGAGCGCGCCCAGTTCCGCCTCGTCGAGCCCTAGCTGGTCCACGGCCGTGCGGGACACCGCGGTGAGCAGTCCGGCGGCCTCCGCCTGCTCGGTGGTCAGCCCGGTCGTGCCGGGGGCCTGCGGGTCGAAGGGGTGGACCCGGCCGAAGGGTTCGGCCCAGCGGCTGGCGGTCCGGCCGTCCGGTCCGGTGACGTCGATGCGGACCGGCAGGTCCAGCTCGTGGGCGACGTCGCGGACCAGGTGGTCCACGGACAGGGCGGGGAACGTCAGCAGCAGCGGCAGTTGGGCCGGCCGCGGGAGGAATCCCTCGCGGGCGGTGAGCTCCGTGCGTACCCGGTTCACCTCCCTGATGACGGCGTCGACCGAGTCGTCGGCGCCGCCGGTGCGCCGCCGCCCCGCCTGGTCCTCGTCCAGCAGGCGGGCGTACCGCGTCAGGCTCTCGGGCTCCTCGATGCCGGGATCCAGCGACCGGGCGGCGGCCAGGTCGGCACGGAGGGTGTGCACCGCCCAGCGCAGGGCGGTGCGGTGGGCGCGGGTGTGCAGCTCCGTACGGTCCAGGCGGAGCACCACCGCGTCGAGCGGGTCGGCGGACGCGGCCCGGACCCGGCGGGCCACCGTCTGGTGCAGCCGGGCCGCGGCCATGCCCGGCTCGTCCGCGGCCTCCTCCATGAGCGCACCGAGGTCGAAGGCGGGGGCGTCGTCCAGGTCCGCCCAGCGCGCGGTGTCGAAGGCCGACGGGACAGGGGTCTGCCTCAGGCGGGCCAGCAGTTCCTCGGCCTCGGACCGGAAGAGCTGCACGTACACGTCGCCGCTGAACGGGTCGCTGTGCACGGTGCCGTGCTCGGAGGGCGACGGCCGGCGCAGGTGCCGGGTGTACTGCTCGGCCACCAGCCGGTAGCGGCCTCGCACCCGCACCAGGTAGAGCGGGCCCTGCTGCTTGATGTGCTGTTCGCGCCGGTAGTTCTCGGTGCCGGCGCCGGCCAGGCCGCTGCCGGTGTTCCAGGACGCGGACGCACCGCCCGACCCGGTGTACGGCGGGTAGGCGTGGCCGTCCGGGGTCTGTGCCGGGTCGTGCGGTTGCAGGACGCCCGACGCGGAGGTGCCCACGCCGGCGGAGGGGCGCCAGCGGTCGTTGCTCGCGCTGACCGTCGTACCGCTCTGGTGCTTGGTGTAGTGGCCGGTACCGGTGCCGTGGACCGGGCCGAGGATCTCCAGGTCGAACAGGTCGCCCTGGAGGTACAGCCTGGCCCGCCGCGAGGAGTGGCCCGGCACGAACAGCGTGTCGGTGAGCAGGTGGCGCCCGCCGGCCGACGCCTGGAGGAGGTGGTTGGTCAGGTGGCCGCGGCTCATGAGCTGCCGGACGGTGAGGCTGGTGCGCACCCGCGCGCCGTCCGCGCCGGGGCCGAAGAGCCTGGTCATCAGCTTGAGGGCGGCCGGGAGCGCGTCGTCCAGCAGGACGCCGGTGACGTACGCGTCGCCGGGCAGCGCGGGCAACGGCCGCAGGTCGCGGTCGGCCCGCGGTCCGTACGACGGGTGGAACTCGGCCAGGCCGCGCGGGACCTGCAGGTCGAGCACGCCGGAGACGCTGGTGGTGCTGGTGGCGGAGCGGGCGGTGGACAGGCCGCGGTACAGCCCGGCCAGCCAGTTGTTCAGCGGCCGGCCGGCCATGTCGAGGCGGCGGACCCTGACGGTGAGGGTGTGGTCGAAGCGGGCCACGTAGATGTCTTTCCACCCGTACACGGTGTTCTCCAGGGTCCCCGTCTCGGCCCACGTGACGCCCCGGTGGGCTCCCTGGCCGACACCGATCCCGCCACTGTGGGACGTGTGCGCCTCACCGGCGCCGAGCCGGCCGGCGGTGAAGCTCTGGGAGTCGTCCCGGGAGGTGGTGGCCGCACTGCTCACGTAGCCGTGCTGGTAGTTCTCCAGGCCGGTCCCGGGCCGGAAGTCGCGCACCTGCGGGTCGGAGTCCAAGGTGGCGGTCAGGTTGATCTCGACGATGTCGGACAGCAGCCAGCCGATGGGGTTGACCAGGTAGAACGTGTGGCCGTGGGGGGAGAGCAGGTCTTCCAGCATCGCGGAGTCGCGGCCTTCGGCCAGCAGGGACTGGAGGATGTTCACCGCGCCCTGGAGCCGGCCGACCCTGCGCCCGTCGCCGGTCCACAGCGCGGGCCGCGAGGCCAGCAGTCCGGGCGCGACCTGGTCCACCTGCCGGCGCACGATGTCGTAGGTCGACCGGCCGTCCCGGTAGCCGAACGCGTGCACCCCGCTGTGGCCCAGGATCCGGCCGCCGCGGTCCTGCCGGGTGAGGTACTCCGGGAACCCGACCTGGGTGAAGGGGTTCGCCGGCTCCTTCAGGGCCCGCCCGAAACGGATGGTGAACACGGTCCTGGCCGTCCGGTCCAGCACCGGCAGGACGTCGTCCTCGTGGAGCCGGGCCAGCAGGTCCGCGAGGTCGGTGCGGCTCGCGGCGGGTTCGAGGGCCGGATCCAGCTCGGGGGTGTCCAGCACCCAGCGTGACAGCAGGCCCGCCACCGTGTTGCCGCTGAGCCTGACCTCGCCGCGGTACCAGCGGTTCATGACGTCGACGAGCTGCTCGTCGGAGACCGGGAGGACGTCGCCGGCGTACTGCTCCAGCGCCTCCGGCTCCGACAGCACGTACAGAGCGGTACGGCCGGTGACCTGCTGCCGGTCCGACCGGTAGGTGCCCGGCAGCAGTTTCGCGGTCTTCTCCAGGCGGCTGGAGACCTCGAAGGTCACTTCGGTGCGGTACGCGTACGCGCGGTTGAAGTCGAGCTGGATCAGCTCCTTGGCACCGGTGCGCCCCTGGCTGGACGAGGTGTTCCACTGCCGGCTCCGGGAGGCTCCCGCCTCACCCTGGACGGACGCGTCACCCACCGCCCCGCCGACGGTGACGCCGGCCTGCGTCCACGCCACGCCGGCGGACGACGAGTCGGTGCCGTTGGTCTGGCTCATCCAGAGCCTGATCACGCCCAGGACGAACTTGTCCTTGGTGGCCCCGGCGAACGCGGAGGGTCCCATGCGGCCCCGGACGTCGACCGCGCCGAAGGTGTTGCGGAAGCCGGTGTCGAAGAACTGGTCGCTGGTGTAGTGCCCGTTGAGGATCTCCTTCAGGTGCGCCCGCACCTGGATGGTGCTGGTGAAGGAGTGCAGTTCCTGGTCGGCCGGGCCCTGCGGGCCGGTCAGCTCGCCCAGCACCGTCGTGGCCGCGTCGCGCAGGCCGGTGGCGTCGACGTGGTAGATCACCGCCCGGTCGAGCACCGAGGCCGGCGTGCGGCGCTGCGACGTCTTGCCGGGGTGTTTCAGGTCGCCGAGCGGCGGCAGGTAGGCCACGGCCCGCTTCTGGTACAGCGTGATCGGCCACGGGTCGCGTGCCTCGGGCCGGATCCGGCCCTGCAGGCCGCTGTGCTGGAGTTCCAGGGTGGCCGTGAGGTCGATGTACAGGGCGTGCTTGTGGACGGTGCCGGGGTACTCCAGCAGTTCGGGGCGGTTGTTGAGGAAGGAGACGCTGTCGGTGGCGCCCACCGCGCGCCGTACGTCGAAGCCGGTGACCGCGCCCCGGAGCTGGTCGGTCAGGGCCTTGAGCCGGAAGCTGAGCGCGATGGACCTGCCGCCGCCGCTGGTCTGGCCGGCGGTGTCCATGCCCATCGCGAGGTTGACCACGGCCATCTCGTCGGTGGAGCCGAGGTATTCCGGTTCCCTGCCCTCAGAGGGGGTCGCCCTGATGGTGATCTTCACGGCGTCCAGGTCGAGGTCGACACCGAGGGCGCCGCGGCGCCGGTACAGGGTGAAGACGAGGCCGGACTGGTGCAACTGGTCGTAGTGCGACTCCAGTCCGCGCCGGGACGCCCACTTGTCCAGCTTCTCGACGTTCTCCTGCAGGCTGTCCAGCTCGTTGCCGTGCGTCCACCAGCGGTCGGCGGCCAGCGGCGACGCCTCGTCCGTGGGCAGGAAGCCGAGCTCGACGAGCTTCTTGGTCAGCCGGTTCCTCAGCACACGGACCGTGTCGTCGTCGAACTCGACGATGCCCATGCCGATGCCGGTCCCCTCGGCGACATGCGGCGGCACCTCGACGTGCTCGTCCGGGCGGTGGACGGTGCCGCGGATCCGCTCGGGGTCGTACGGCACGGTCCGCGACGGCGCGGGAGTGACCGCCGTCGCCTCACCGGGCTCCGCGACCGGGCCGGCCGGGACGGCCGCGTCGTCCGTCGACAGCGTCTCCTCGTCCACCGGGAAGCCGTACCGGAACGCCTCGGGTTCCGGCATCCGCACCAGGCCCTGGCCGGACACCGCCGGCGTCCTGACGGGCCCTGCCCCGCGCACCGACACCACGGCGCTGTGCGTGAACTCCAGCCGGTAGGCGGCCGTGTGTCCGGTGAAGCGCGGCACCACGACCCACAGACCGGTACGGCCGGCACTGATCCCGTCGGAGTTGGACCACGTCATCGCCAGTGACGCACTGACACCTGCGCCCAGGTCGGGGTCCTGGAACGGCACCGGTGCCAGGTTCAGTTCTGCCGACGGCAGGCTGACCGTGGTGGAGTTGCCGACCGTGTGACCGCCGCTGGTGCCGTCGATCGCCGTTCTGACGTTCTCGATCGGGGCCTTGTCGCTGGTGGCGCCGACCCGGGTGACACGCGAGGACCGCACCGTGTGCACCCGGATCGTCGCGACCGGCCTGCCGTACCGGTCGTGCAGGGCGAAGGCGTAGCCGCCCGCGTCACCGACGGCAGCGTCCAGGTGGGAGTCCAGGTTCCACAGCTTCTGGAGCAGCTCGTTGCGGGGCACGCTGCCGACCGGAAGCTCCAGCCCCTGTCCGCGAGCGGCGGTGACGATCCGGTCGAACAGGGCGGGCAGGCCGGTCAGGCCGGACGCGTGGTACACGGCCGGCAGCCGGTGCTCCAGCCCTCCGGTTCCGGACGCGACGACCTGCTCCGGCGCCTGCTGGAGGTAGTGCTCCGGCACGTAGAGCAGCAGCCGGCGGTCGCCCTCGGTCGTGACCTCCACCGGGGGGACGTCCTCCCAGTGGCGCTTCGCGTCCGTGCGCACGCGCACCGACCAGTGGGGCCGGTAGGCGACCATCGTGGAGTCGGCGTCGGCGATCTCCACATGGCCGCCCTCCGCGTCACCGACCCGACTCGTTGACCGGCTGGAGGCGTTGGCCGTACCGGAGACGCCCGCGCCGACCCTCGCGACCTCCAGCACGCCGGGGCCGAGACCGATGCCGTACGACATCGAGATCCCGCCGCGCGTGGCGCTGGTCGGGCCCGAGCGGGTCTCCACGTGGGCGCCGGTCAGGAACGAGGCGTTGATCGCCTGGTTGGCGTGGAACCGCTCGGGAGCGGTATCGCGTCCGGGTATCAGAGCCAGGGGCCCGGGCGCCGGACCGGACGCGGATTCGGCCGTGGGCTCGCCGGACGCGGCGGGCTCCGGCTCCTCGGGAATGGTCTCCAGCGCCGAGGGGCCGTCGTACGACGCGGCCGGGTGGCGCACCGTCCTCGGGTCCCGCGGGTCGAGCGTGATCAGCGCCTCGGCACCGCCCAGCGGCACGAGCAGGCCCGCGTTCGCGAACTCGCCCTCGCCCGGCACCAGGTAGCGGTAGTTGCTGAGCAGACGTTGCGGCAACTGGTCCCAGACGTCCCCGGACACGCGCTGTCCCGTCTGCTCGACCATGGTCCGCAGGGTCCGGACGACCTCGGGCAGGTACGGCAGTCCGGCACGCGGGATGCCGATCGTCCGGGCCGCGGGGTGCACCTCGATCGGCTCGCCGAGCGGCGCGCCCTGGAGCACGCCGGTGGGCCGGGGCGGCGGGAAGAGGTGGGGCAGGGCCTGCTCCAGCCCGCCGGCCAGGTGGCCGTCGCGGTCCAGCGGGAGCATCGCGAACAGACCGCCGGGCACCTTGATGTTCAGCGCCCGGCGGGCACCGTTCTCCCGCTGGGCGACCACCGTCACGTCGAACCGGTAGTGGCGGTACCTGCGGGTGGCCTCCCGGTTCGACTCCCGGGTCTCCCCCGCCTCGAAGCCTTCCCTGTGGCCCGTGCGCACGCCGTACACGTCGAAGGTCAGCCGGTCGAAGACGCGGTGCCCGTCCGCGGTGCCTCCCGCCTCGGGGCCCAGGGAGAGCACACCTCCGCGGGAGCTGCTCCGCTCGCTCTTGGGGCTGGTGTGGTCCTGCTGGTACCGGCGGGCCTTGAACTCGACGCCCTCGACCGGGCCGACGACCTCGGCCCTGGTCAGTTCCATACCGACCGTGAGGGTGCGCCCGCCGACCGGCACCTGGTAGCGGTGTTGCAGCAGCCGGGCGATGTTGGCCCGCCACATCGTGGTCGAGGTGTGGTGGTCGTAGCTCATGCCGGCCGCGGTGAGGGGGTCGAGCCCGGGCACCTGCCACGCGCCCTCGCGGGTCAGGTCGGGGGCGTGCACCGACATGTGCGCCGCGGCCTTGACCCACCGCTGCGCGGCGTACGCGGCCGGCACGCCCCAGGGGTGGATGTAGTCGGTCAGGCCCTCGGGCGGCGCCGTGGGCCGGTCCGCGACCGGGGGCGTCCACATCGGCGTCCCCTGCGGCCGTTCCCGTGCCTCGACCGGCGCCACCGGCTGTTCGACGGGGACCGTCAGGTGGGTCGGGACGAGCAGCCGTACGTCCCCGGTGACCGTCGCGCCGTCGCCGTGGCCGTCGTCCTGCCAGGTCCACATCCGCACCGGATCGACCCGGCGGGCCGCGTCCCGCCGGCGCACCAGCGCCGCCACGCGCAGGGCCGCGTCCCGCACGGCCTGCGCCGGCACGGACAGCGCGGCGGGCGGTTCGGTCGTCGCGCCCATCCGGATCCGGAAGGTCAGCTCGTGTTCGAACTCCTCCGATCCCTCGCGGGTGTTGGCCCGCGCGATGTCGACGATCTGACGGGCTTCCTGGTGCGACCGTTTCCGGCTCATCCCGTAGGAGGCCTCGATCTCGGTGCCGCCGTGGCCGTCGTGGTCACCGATACGGGTGCGGGCGCTGAGGCCGGCGCCGGCGTGGAAGGAGCGCTCACCGCCGCTCTTCTCCTCGGTGACCCCTTCGGAGCGCAGGGTGAGCTTGACCTTCGGGCGCGACTGGTGAGCGTGTGCCGGTTCCAGGTCGGCGGTCACCATGACCCACACGTACCGGGTGCTGCCGAAGGGGCCGCTGAGCGGGAACCAGCGTGCGACGCCGGTGCCGGTCAGGGCCGTGTACTGGGTCTGGAGGGCGTCGGAGGAGAAGGTGGCGCGCAGTGCCCGCAGCAGGTGGTCGCGCGCCGACCCGCTCCTGCTCAGCGCGCCGCGTCCCTCCAGCCGTCGCACGATCGTCTCCAGCACGGCGTCGGCACGCAGCCGCTCCACGTGCACGGCGCCGGGCAGGGGAAGGCCGAGCAGGTGGCTGCGGGCCAGCGCGGCGGCCCTGGGCGGGACGGAGGTGGACGGGCCGACGACCTGCGCAAGGCCGGCCTCCGACGGACCGGCTTCTGACGGGCCGGACGTCGACGGGCCGGGCCGGGCGGGGGCGGAGTCCCTCTGTCCGGAGTGCGAAGGCCCGGCCTGGGCCACGCCGCTCGGCGGGGTCTGCGCGCCGTCCTCGGCTGTTCCGGCGGGGGCGGAGACGGGGGCGGGGGCCGGCGTGGTGCGGGGCGGCAGCAGGTCCGGCACGCGGCGGGCGGGCACCAGCATCTCCAGCCCGTGCTCGACGCGCAGGTAGCGGACGGATTCCTCGCGTCTACCGCCCTTGGAGCGCACCACCGTCACCTCGAAGACCGGGGAGGCCTCGATGACGTGCGTCTTCTCCCGGTAGGTGGCGCGGCTGATCTCCACCATGCCCCGCAGCCGTTCCCGGCCGCGTCCCCACGCCCACTGGACCCCGGTCTGGGCCAGCGCGACGGCCCGCAGGCCCGCTCCGCCCTGCCGGTGGTGTTCCTGGGCGGGGCCCTCCTCCTCTTCCTGCCGGGCCAGGACCGACGCGTCCCCGTGGTGCGAGCCGCCGCCCGCCAGGGCGCCGACGCCGATCTGCGGTCCGGCGTTCGCGTTCAGGCCCGCGTGCCACCCGGTCTTCTCCGCGCGGGCGTACCGGTCGGTCGCCTGCGAGTACTGCTCGATCTCCGTGTCACCGGCGGTCTCGCCCAGGTCCTGCGCCGCGACGGCACGCATCCTCAACCGGGCCTCGTACCGCCAGCCGTCCCGCTTGGGCAGCGCGGTGACGAGCCCGTCCGGTCCGGTCAGGGCACCGAGGCGCGCGGCGAGCGCGGCGGCATCGGTCAGTTCCGCCAGTTGCTGCGGCCAGCGTGCGGGGTCGGCCAGCCAGCGCTCGGGCAGTCCGGTTAGCTGCCGGTAGCCCGTTGCCGCCAGGAGCGTCAGTTGCGGCATGACGAGGAAGGCGGGGTACACGCCGCCGGTACCGCCCTGCGTGAAGTCGACCTCGCTGTGGGCAGGATGGGGCCAGGCGCGCAGGTACGTGGTCCGGCCCACCTCGGCGAGCGGGACGGGCTCGCGCGGCTGGGCGGGCACGTTCTGCCGGGGCACCACGATCGTGGTCGTGAGGTACGGCCGCTCGATCCACCACCGCTCGGCGCGCCGGCGCCGGTCCGGGCGCTCCGGGCTCAACGACAGTTCGTAGACCGTGTCGTAGACGTGCTCGTCGACCTCGCCCTCGGTCTCGGTACGGCGGTAGACGGTGTTGGCCGCGGTGAACTGCTCCTCCCGGGACCGTTCGACACCGCCGCGGACCGTCAGGCCGCCGATCCGCAGCCGGGTGGAGCCGCCGAGCGGCACCAGTACGCCACCGCCCGCGCCGGCCACGGCGCTCCACTCGGCGCCCCGCTGACCGGTCACCGTCTCGGTCCGGGCGGCCCGCGCGTTGACCGTCATCGCGTAGCTGTCACCGGGCTTCCGGTCCCGCAGGATGGCCTTGACCGACGCCCGGTAGCGCTCCCCGCCCACGGTCACCATGTGCACGGTCTCTTCGAGCGGCAGCCTGCCCTCCAGCGCGGGCCGGCCGAAGTGCAGGCCGAGTTGGGCCTCCACCGCCGTCCAGTCGGCGAAGCGCCGGACCGCGGGCGGGACCATCTGCTTCAGCGCCCAGCTCAACTGGTCCTGTACGACCTCCGCGCCCGCCATGTCCATGGCCATGGCGAAGCCGAGGCCGCGCCGCGCGGCCAGCGCCAACGGCTCGACGGCGTCCGATTCGTCCGCCGCTTTCCCGTCCGGCGCTTCCTCGTCCGCCGCTTCCTGACCCTGCCGGACGACCGGGTCCAGTCCCCGCGGGGGTTCCATGGACCGTACCGGCGCGGTGCCGGACAGCCGCAGCAGCTCCCGCACGGGGGCGGAGGTCTCCACCGGGTCGGACCGGTCCGTGGACGCCTCGGGTGCGACCGTGGAGGGGAGGACGGCGCCGAGCACGCTCCGCTCCAGGTCGGCCACGCCCTGACCGTCGCGCCACGGCACCCCGATCTCCGCCTCGGTCACCTCGGACACCGCACCGATGCGCGGGTGGGTCGGGGATTCGACGGAGACCGTGATCCGCAGCTTGGCCCGGTACCGGGCCTGGGTCTCGCGGACGTTGAGGACGGTGTGGCCCAGGGTCTGCGAGGTGACCGACAGACCGCTGCTCGTGCCGCGGTCGAACCCGACGCCGAACATCGGCAGCAGGCCCTTGGCCGCCGGGTCGGCGTTGCCGTCGGTGACCGGCATCGAGAAGCCGTACGCGTTGTAGCCGAAGGAGATGCCTGCGCTGCCGCCGGCCGCCCGGCCGAGTCCGCGTGCCGCGCCGCCCCCCAGGTCCTCGCGGATCTGGACGTTCTCGGTGAGCCCGGCGTACTCCAGGCCCTCGATCCGGGCCCGCACCCTGAGACGGCCGCGGAACGACCGCCGACCGGCGGCGCCCGGTACGTGGATCTCCCCGGAGATGTCGCCATTGGTCAGCCACCACCGGCCGCGCGTGCGGGCGGTCCGCTCGTTGAGCAGGTCCCGTGCGTGGGTCATGACCCGTTCGGCCGTGGCGGCGTTCAGCCCGGCTCCGCGCAGGGTGCGGTGCAGGGCCGCCACCAGCGGGCTCAGGTCGGCGGCGTTCAGCACGACCCGGTTCCGTCCCGGCCGAGCCTCGCCGGGCGGCAGGGCCGGGGCGGGGTCGCCCATGGGGGGACGCGGTGCGTCGGCGCCGGTGTACTCGTTCGGGAACTCCACCCGCAGGCCGCGGTCGTGGACGGCGCCGGACCGGTGCGCGACACCGTCGACGAAGACGTCCACCCGGAGCCCCGCCAGGAACGGCCTGTTGCCGCCGATGAACAGCGTCCGCCCGGAAATGACGTTGCGCCGCTGGGTCTCGGAGCGCTCGGCGGCCGAATCGACCCGGAACTGCGGCATGCCGAGGATCATCGACGAGGCCACCGCGGAGGCGGTGCTGAAGCCGAGCAGCAGGGCCGAGTCCGCGCCGAGGGTGCGCTCGCGGGTGCGTTCCGTGCTTCCGGCGGTCGTCGCGAACCGGACGTCGTACTCGCGCACGGCCGCCTCCCTCTCCTCGGCCGGCCGCAGGTCGGCGAGCAGCGGGCGCACCCACACCAGCCGGCCGTGGGAGACCAGCATGACGCCGTGGGCCAGGAGGTCGTCCCAGGTGTGCCGGTCGGTGGTGGCCAGCATGGAGTGCAGCGCGTTCTCGACGTCACCGGCGACCTTCCGGTCCGGCAGTTCGGCGGCGACCTGCCGGGCCCAGGTGCGGGCGCCGTCGTCGTGGAAGGTGCCGGTGTCGCTCACGGAGGCGTGACCGAGCGAGCCGTGGTCCAGGTACCAGGGGTGTTCCGGACGCGGCTGGGGGGTTTCGGCGACCGCGCCGGGCTGGACGGGGGGCGCCTCGGCCCGGGGGGCGGCCGGCTCCGCCGGCTTCTCGGCGAGAGGGCGGAAGGATCGCGGGAAGCCGCCGGAGGAGTCCTCGTCGGAACTGTCGGCGCGGTCGTCGCCGCCCGACGGACCGAACGTCATCTCGCCCAGGTCCTCGTCGTCGTCGAAGGTCTCGCCGAGGTCCGGCACCCGGGGGACGTGGACGGTGACCGTGGCGCGTTGCAGCAGGGCCGCCCGGTCCTGCCCGGTGGCCGGGTCGTCCTCGGACAGCTCCTGGCCCCGCGAGAGGGCGACGACCACGACGGGCTGCGCTTCCCCCGTGTTCTCGTGCCCGAGCGCGGCGAGGTGCCGGGCGAGGGACGCGCGCAGCAACGCGGCGACCGTCTCGGCACGGCGGCGGCCGGTGTCCGGGCCGAGTCCGTCGGCATCCGTTCCCGCCGCGTAGCCGGTCACGGTGACCACCGGTCGCAGCAGCGGCTGCGAGAGCCCCGGTACGGCATCCGGCGCGACACGGGCGGCCAGCCCCTCGATGACCGGCAGTTGGTCCGCCGGCACCTCGCTGGACTCTCCCGCGAAAACCACGGTGGCGGCCACGGCGGACCGGGGCCGGAACGTGCGGTAGTCGCCCGGGGCCGAGCCGTAGGCGCTCGCCACGTAGGGCCGGGCCGAACCGTGCTCGGCGATTCCGCTGAGGTCCACCTCTCCGGTGGGTGCGTACACCGTCGTCCCGAGGTGGTCGGCCATCTGCTGGGCGAGGCCGTCGTCGGCGGCGCCCGCCTCGCAGGCGACCATCACCACGCCCGCCTCGGGGTGCCGCGCCCTCAGCTCCCGCAGGCTGAGCCGCCGCCGCAGCATGGCGGCCACCTCGGGGCCGTACAGGGGCCGCCGTCGGCCCGTCGCGTCCTCGACGGCGATGTGGGCCTCGTTGGCGTGCGCCGACACGAAGTACTGGCCGGCCCCGGACCACGGCACGGGCTGCTGGACGAACGCGTCGTACGCCTGCCGCTGCCGCATGAAGACGTCGGTCGTGGCCGGGTCGTACTGCGCCCAGACACGCGAGCGGTCCGCCCATTCGGCCTCACCGAAGTAGGCCCGGCCGACGACGGTGCCCGCGTCGGAGACGATCCGGTGGGAAGGAGGCGCGTCGGTGTCCGGGGGGAGCGTGTTGAGCAGTCCGGGGTCGACGCCGCGGTATCCGTCCTCGAGGTCCCTGTCGTAGCCGCCGAACTCGTCGTCCTCGTCCGCCGCGGGCTGCGGCGGTTGGACGGGGGGGCGGGGCACGTGGACGGTGACCGTGGCACGCCGCAGCAGGGCGGCCGGGTCCTGGGCACCGGTCAGGTCGTCGTCCGGGACGTCCCGGCCCCGGGAGAGGGCGAGCACCACGACGGCCGCCGCGCGCTCCGCCCCGTCCTGGCCGAGGGCGGTGAAGTGGCCGGCCAGAGCGCTGCGGAAGGCCGCGGCGACGTTTTCGGCCCGCTCCTGGCCGATGCCGTGCCCGTGGATGTCCGTGCCGGTGCCGGCCGCGTAGCCGGTGACCGTGACGACGGGCTTCAGCTTGGGGGTGCCGACGCCGGACAGCACGGTCCGGACGGTGTCGGCGGCCAGGTCCTCGACGACGGCCAGCTCATCGGGGGTCAGCTCGCTGGAACCGTCGGCGAACGACACGGTGGTCGCGGCCTCGGGCCGGGGGCGGAAGGTGCGGTACTCGGCGACGCCGTCCTCGGTGTCCAGCCAGGGGCGGGCGGCCGACGCCCCGGGGGAGCGCATGACGGCGACCGACGCGGTCGGCCCGTAGACGGTGACGCCGAGGTGGTCCGCCAGTTGCTGGGCGAGGCCGTCGTCGAAGGCGCCTGCCTCGCAGGCGATCATGACGACGCCGGCCTGCGGGTGCTGCGCCCTCAGCTCCCGCAGGCTGGGGCGCCGCCGCAGCATCGCCGCCGCCTGCGCGCCGTGCAGGTACCGCGCGCCGCCTGTGGTGTCCTCGACGGCGAGGATGCCGCCGTGGCCGTGGGCCGACAGGAAGTAGTGCCTGTTCCCCTCCCAGGGGGCCGGACGCTCGACGACCTCCCACCGCCCGGCCTGGGAGTACGTGGTGTCGGACGCCGGGTCGTAGGCGGCCCAGTGCTTCGCTCGGGCATCCCAGTCCCGCGCGTTGTGGAAGGCGCGCCCGACGATCGTGCCCGCGTCGGAGACGATCCGGTAGCTGCTGACGTCCTCCTCCGGGGCGTGGAAGCGGTCCAGCGGGTCGGCGTCACCGCTGTGGAGTTCCGGCCGGGGGGCGGAGAAGCCCCTCCGGTGCGGGGCCGCGGCCCTCCCGGGGTCCTGCTCCGGCCCGGGCACCCGGGGCCGGGGCACATGCACGGTGATCGTCGCGCGGCTGAGCTGGTCGGACCGGTCCTGGCCGGCGGCGACGTCCTCCGCCGGGAGGTCCTGGCCCCGGGAGAGCGTGAGCACGACGACCGCTTCGGTGCCGATCGGCTCCGCCTGGCCGTGCTGCCGCGCGGCGAGGTGGCGGGCCAGGCTCTCGCGGAAGAGCCCGGCGACCCTCTCGGCGCGCTGCCGGCCGGTGTTGACGCCCTTGCCGTCCGGGAAGCGTCCCTTGGCGTAACCGGTGACCGTGACCACCGGCTTCTGCCGCGGATTCCCCCGGGCCGCCAGCGCGGCGGGCGCGGTCTCGGCGGCCAGGCGGTCGATGACCGGCAGATCGGCGGCGGCCACCTTGGTGCCGCTCGTGAACATGATGCCGACCGCGGCGTGCGGGCGCGGCCGGAACACACGGTAGCGGCCGTCCGGACCGCTCGCGTACGGACGGGCGGGCAGCTCCCGAGCGGGGCGCTCCGGCTCCTCGGCCGGCGCTGTGGGGCGGTACATCCCCGCCACGGTGGTCGGGGCGTAGACGGTGGCGCCGAGGTGGTCCGCGGTCTGCTGGGCGAGACCGTCGTCGAGGGCCCCGGCGTCGCAGGCGACCATCACCACGCCGGCCCCCGGGTTCTGCGCCCGCAGTTCCCGCAGGCTCGGACGCCGGCGCAGCACGGCGGCCAGCTCCGCGCCGAACAGGCGCCTTCGGTTGCCCGCCGCGTCCTCCGTGGCGAGCTGGGCCTCGTTGGAGTGCGAGGTGAGGAAGTACTGGCCCGGGTCGCGCCACGGCACCGGCTCCGCGACCTGGTCGAGCCGGTTCGGCTGTCGTTGGCGCATGTAGACACCGGTGGTGGCCGGGTCGTACTGGGCCCAGTCCCCGGCGCGCCCCGCCCAGTCGGCCGGTCCGAAGTAGGCGCGGCCGACGGTGGTGCCGGCGCCGGAGACGATCGGATGGGAGACGTGGTCGTCGGCCGGCTCGCGGAAGCGGTCCAGGGGGCTGCCGCCGGGCAACCGGGGATGCGCTCTCAGTTCGTCCTCAGTGGGCGGCACCAGGGTGGACTCGCGTCGCAGGGTCTCCGTGAGCGCCGCCGCCTCCGCCAGTCGCCGGCGGGCGGCCGTCACGCGCTCGACGGCCGCCGCGTGCCCGCCCGTGCTGGTGTGGGCGGCCAGGGTGGCCAGCGCCGACTCCGCGCGGGACAGTTCGAGGGCCGCGTCGGTGTCCTCCTGCCAGGCCAGGGCCTCCTCCTCCGGGGTGAGGCGCACGGTGGCGGCCGGCTCCCCCGGGTCCTGCTCCGCCGGTTCCTGCCGCGCCTTGCCCTTGTCCACGGCGGGCGGCGCCTGAGCCACGTCGCCGGCCCCGGTGAGCAGAGCCTCCAGCTTCTCGGTGGGCACGTAGAAGACGGCCGCCTCGTCGCTGACGGTGACGTCGACCGCTCGGGTCGTGCCGCCCACCGGGCGGTGGACGACGTGCCAGGTGATCGACGTCGCCTCCACCCGGGAGAACGGGCGGTTGTCCTGCTGGAGCGGTTCCCCGCCGGTGACGGTGGCGCCGAGCGCGCTCGCCGTCCGGGTTCCCGCACCGACGGTGCCCGAGGACCCCGTGAGGGAGTGCTGCTCTTCCCGGACGCTCGTGTCGGGCAGCGTGCTGCCGCCGTCCGGGCGCGGCGCCGACGCGCGCAGCCCGCGGATGTCGGCGGTGATCTCCAGGTGGCCGCGCTGGTCGCTGCTCGTGCCCGGCAGGGTGATGGGCTCGCGGAGGGTGCCCTGCGCGGCGAGATCGAGGAACCAGTGGCCCATGTAGGGCGGGCTGAAGATCGCCGCGATCTTGGACCGCAGCACGAACAGACCGCCCTGCCAGGAGTTGGCGGCCAGGGACGCTCCGGTGGCCGGCCCGCGGCTGGTGGCCGGCCCGCGGCCGGTGAACAGGTCCTCGGCCGCCGCCCGCAGTGCCCCCAGGCCGCCGACGGTGCCCACGAAGGCCTCGCGGAGCAGGTCCGGGGTCAGTCGCGCTCCGTGGCGTTCGTACGCGGCCCGGGCCTTCTCCACCAGGGCCGGCGGACGCGGGGCCGGTCGCGGATGGGGCTGGGTGAGTTCCCGCCGGTAGGCGAGGCGCAGCGCGCCGGGCAGCATCCGGGTGCCGAGCAGGTGGTGCTGGTGCCGACCGATCAGCGGCAGGGCCATGCCGACGCCGGGCGAGGCCGCGCTCAGGGCCCAGTGCACGTCCAGCCGGGCGGTGACCTCCACGTCGAACGCGGTCGTCCAGGGCCGGGTGGCGTGCAGAAGCGCGGCGCCCGTCCGCTGACCGGTCCTCGCCTGCCCGCCCGGGGAGAAGGCGTGGCCCACCGTGGGGGCGAAGCCCGACGCGGCATGCTGCGGTGCGTCGGAGTCGACCAGGGAGCGGTCCTCGGTGTACGCGGTCTGCCGGCCGCCGTCGGCCGGGGTACCGGCGCGCTCGACGGTGCGCAGGTTCCTGCCCTCCACGACGTGCCCGCCGGGCTCCTGGCCCAGCGCCCGCGGGTCGGTGAGCCTGGCCGTGAGGGTGACCCGGGCCATCGTCGTCCACAACTGGTGCCGGTGCGGCACCAGGATCGGCAGGCCGACCAGCATGGTCTCCAGCAGCGCCTTGGTGCCCTGCTGGGCCGCCGCCTTCCACAGTTCGGCCTCCACCGCGGCGGCGTGCTCCCGGGAGAGCACCTGGCGGAGTGCGGGCAGCAGGTCGCGCACGAACGGCCGCAGGTCGGGCACTTCGAGCAGCGCCGTGTGGTCGAAGCCGTCGCCGCGCAGCACGTTGGCGGGCGCCAGCGCCGCCGGCGCGTCCGGTGCCGTCGCCTGCGTCACCGCGGCGTCCGGGGCCGAGGCCGTCCCCGCCTGCGCCTCTCCCCCGGCGTCTGACTCCGGTGCCGCCACGAGACCGCGCTCCCGTGCCGGTTCCCGCTGCATCAGCGCCAGTCCGGGCGCCGTCACCGGCTCGCCGGTGGTCTCCTCCTGGGAGTTGCGCCGGGAGCTGAAGCGGCCGAGGAAGCCGGCCGACTGCTCCGACCAGCGGCGCACCGTGACGCGGAACGTGGCGGGCGCGTCGGCCCACACGTGCGCGCCGGACGTGATGTCGACCCGGTCGCTCTGCCCGCTCGCCGCGCGGTTCCCGGACACCTGGGCGCGGCGTCCGTAGCTGTGTTCCAGCCCCGTGCGGTTGGTGTCCGAGACGTGCACGTCGACGGGGTCTCCCTCCGCCGCCGCACCGGGGGTGAAGACGAGGGACGTTCCGAGGGCCGCGTACAGGGACAGGCTGTCGTCGGTCTCCGTGTGCCGGACCAGGGCGGTGCCCAGGGTGTGGTCGTAGAGGTAGGCGTTGTCGCTCTCCCCGATCGCGGTCAGCGGGCCGGCCGTGGCCTGCACCGACACCTCCGCCCACTGCCGGAGACCGAGCGAGCTGCGGCCGATCGGCCGGGTCCACAGCGGGTACGGGGCTCCGGTGAAGTCCCGTACCCGGGGGCCCAGTCCGGTCACTGCGGCGCGCAGCGCGGTCTCGTCGAGCGGGTCGAGGGCGGGCACGCCGGTCCGCCGCAGCAGGTCGGTGATGTGCGGCAGGAGGTGGTCGGTGCGGACCATGTGCAGGGTGTCCTGTGGCAGGCGTCCGTCCTCGGGAGTCCAGGTCGGGGCCGGACGGTCGCCGGTGGAGCGCGGTGCCCGGAACGCCGTGCCGTCGTCGTCGAGCCTGCTCTCCAGGTGCAGGGTGGGGACGGGACGGCCGCTGCCGTCGTCCTCCAGGACCAGGTCCTCGGTGACGAGCAGGTCGGCCTCGACCGGCAGCGGGCCGGACACCACCGGAGCGGGTGCCGGCCGCCCCGGGCCGGCGACCAGCTCGACGGTGACGTCGAGACGTACCGGTCCGCTGAACTCGGACAGCCACAGCGATCCGCCGCCGGAGGCGCCGCCCGCCAGGAACCCGCCGGCCTCGGTGACGGAGCGGCTCCAACTGACCCCGGGGGCGAGGCGGCCACCGGCGGCCTCGCCGGACCCGTCCGCGTCCGGGAGCAGGCCGGTGACCGGCAGCTCGACACCCGCGGCCAGCTTCCACCGGCGGGTCGCCGAACTGGTCAGGTCGAAGTACGACCCGTAGTAGACGTCCGTCTGCCCCCGCTGGGAGCGGACGTAGGTGAAGCCGTCCGGGTCGAGGGCGGCGCGGACGGTGACCCTGATGCGGTCCACTCCGCCCGGACCGGTCCGGGTCAGCACCACTGTGTGGCCCGGGCCGGCCATCAGGTGCAGGCGGCGGGTCAGGCCGGTCTCGCTCAGGGCCTCGTCCAGGGCAAGCTGGTTGCGGACGTGGTGCTCCAGCGGCACGTCACCGACCGGCCGAGCCGGCAGCTCGGCGGCATCGGGAACGGGGACGTCCCGCCACGGGTCGCGGCCGGCCAGGAAACCGGGGAAGTGGTCGTGGACGAGCCGCAGCGTCCGCAGCCGCACCCGCTCGACGGCAGTCCCGTCCAGGCGGCTGACGCGACTGGTGGGCGGCAGCCAGTCGCGGAACAGCGCGGGCAGCCGCAGGGTGCGGCCGGGGGCCGTCCTGGCCAGGACGTCGGGATCCGCGGCGGGCCGGCCCGCGGCCGACACGGCCGGGCCCAGGGGCCGCAGTCCGAGGCGGTCCGCGTCGGCCGTGAGCATGCGCACCCGGGCGGTGAGCCAGGTCTCCGGGCCGCCGCGCCCGCCGAGCCCCCGGGTCTCCACCCGGACGTCGAACTCGACGACGGTGGTGGGCTCGTCGGTGTACTTCAGCTTGTGCAGTTCCACGCTGCCGGCCTGCTGGCCGGGGCGGGAGAACCCGACGGACCGTACGAAGGACAGGGAGGGCAGCGGCAGCGGGACCCCGACGGCGGTCGCCATCAGCGAGAGGGCGTCGGAGATGCCGGTGGTGGAGGCGTCCCACTGGGTGGACTGCGCGCCCACCTCGCCGACGCGGACGTCCTCGGCGTCCATCCGGGTCGGCTCGTCGAGGTCGTCGACGACCCTCGGGTTGTGGAAGGAGGCGCGCACACGCACCGCGTCGGGCCGGCCGGTGGCAGAGTACACCGGCGCCGACCGGTATCCGCCGGCGGCGGCCTGATGCAGACCGGCCATCAGGGTCCGTACCCGGGCGAAGGCGTCCAACGACGCGAAGGCCGGGGAGAACGGGTCGGCCAGGGCGGGGCCCACCGCGGCGAACACCGCGGCCCGGTAGTCGGCCGCGCCGGTGACCGAGTCCAGCCACGAAGCGCGGGGAAGGGCGACCGGTTCGCCGACGACGGCGGGGCGGGGCACCCGGCCGGCCGCGTCCGCGCGATGGTGCGCGTCGGCCGTCGGGTCACGGCCGTCCCGGGCGGCCTCCAGGGCGCGGCGCAGCCCGGCGGTGCCGGCCTCCGTGGCGCCGGACCACTGCGGCCACAGCGCGGAGGTGGCGTGCCGCACTCCGTCCGGGCGCGGCAGCTCCCGTACGGCCGCACGGGGGTAGCGGCCGGTCAGAGAGCGCTCGACCACCGTCTGCCACCGCTGGGGGGCCTGGCCGCGACGCTGCACCACGAGGTCGACACCCACGTCGTGCCGGAACTCCACGGCCCGGTCGGCGGACGGCGTGAGGGTCCGCGTGGTGCCGAAGGTGGACGAGACGGTGAAGTCCGAGGTCCTGCCGGACCCGGTGAGCATCGTCCGCAGCGCGGTGCCGGCCTGTGCCAGGTGCGGTACGAGCGCGAGTGCCTGCGAGAAGGGCAGGGTGGCGGCCGCGTCGAGACCGTGGTTGACCGCGCGGTTGGCCGACGTCGTCTCCCGCCAGTCCAGCACCTGGCGGGTGCTCCGGTCGAGGCTGTCCCGCTGCGCGGTGCCGGCGTCCTCGGCGAGCGGTTCGCCGCCCGGGGCGGTGAGCTGGGTCCAGTCGCCCAGCCGCAGCCGCACGGTGACGGCGACCGGGCCGCCGGGCAGCCCGAGCACCAGGGTGACCCGGTCGCCGATGGCCTGGCGCAGGACGTCGTCGGGGCCGGCGGTGTCGAAGTATTCGGCCAGGGCGTCCCCGGCCCGCTCGCGCAACCGGTCCGGCAGCAGCGCCCGGACGCCCTCGCGGACCGCCGCCGGCAGCCGGTCGCCGGCGAACGCGTACGTCTCGGCGCCGATGCCGTGCCGGAAGTCCGGGGACGCGGTAGAGGCGGGCGGCGCGAAGACCAGGTCCGCGTCGCGGTGGCCGGGGGTCTGTCCGGGGGTTTCGGCGGGCCGGGTGACGGCGGCGTCGGCGGCCGGCTCCTGCTGCGGTGCCCGGGGGGCATCAGTCACGGATGCGGTGTCGTCGGTGGGCCGGAGCGCGCCCAGGGTGGGCACGGCCTCCGGGCGCGGCTCCATCATGGCGCCGTCGAGCTGTTCCGCCCCCGGGGTGCCGGGTTCGGCGGCCAGCCGCAGCACGTCCTCACCGGCGGCCACGGAAGCCGTGCCGGCGCCGTCGGTGGCGTCGGTGACGTCGACCATCTCCTCGCCCCGGAACGTGGTGCCCGTGATGCCGGGCAGCGCGGTCAGCCAGCCCGCCCGGTTCCGGAACGGCTCGATGTGGACCCGGCCGGAGGAGCGGATGCCGAGGGCTCCGGTCGGGCCGGTCACCGCCATCCGCAGGCTGTCCGCCAGACCCTGGATGTACGGCGTCTCGGTGAGCGGGCCCGGCCGTCCCGCGTAGCAGATGACGGTCACCACGGCGCTGTCCACGCGGTGCACCGCGCCACGCCGGAACGCCTCGAAGCCGGTCTGGCGGCGCAGCAGGGCGCCCGTCTGCTCGCCGGTGAACTCCACCGAGCGGCCGTCCCGGGTGTGCAGGCGGACGGTCGCCGCTCCGGCGGGGCCGTGGGCGACGAGGTAGTGCCTCGGGGCGCCGTCCCCCCACGGATTGGCGCCGGTGACGACCGTGTCGTCGTCCGTGACCCGCCCGGCGCGGAAGGTGGTGGTGTCCGGAAGAGCACGGAAGGCGGACTCGGCCCGGACCAGCTCGCGGGGGCTCAGCGACATGTGGCCGATGACCCGGCCGGTGCGCGGGTCGGCGAACGGCGTCATCAGCAGCGAACGGAAGTGGAACCGTTCGCCGGTCACGGAGCGGACGTGGCCGTCCGCTCCGGCGCCCTCGTCGGCGTCGGACGGCAGTGCCTGGCCGGGGTCGACACGCATCCAGTGCCCCTCGGGCACGGTGCCGTCCGGGTCCCGGACGGTCCGCAGCTCCAGGGCCCCGAAGGCGTTGCCGACCAGGTCCACCCGGCCGCTGTGCGTCCACACCGTGACGCCCGCCCGGTCGGCCACCGTCCTGGCCAGGTCCAGACCGTACCGGGCGCCGTCGTCGGTCACCAGCCACAACGGGCGGTCGCCGATCCGGTTCTGGGCGGCCAGCTCCGCGAACGCGTCCAGCGACAGACGTGTCCGCTCGCCGCCCCGGCGGCCCACGACGGCGGGGGCGGCGGGCGGCACGCCCGGGTCAAACGTGAACCTCAGCACGAAGCCGTCCGGTGCCGTCGACAGCCGTGCCTGGTCCAGGCGGCCCTCGTACGGGTCGCCCAGGTCGAGTCCCACGACGGTGCCGGCGCCGTCGTACAGCGGCCGCATGTCGAGGGCCGGCAGCCGGTGACCGGCGACCGCGGGGAAGGAGGCGAACGCCCCGTGGCCGTCCTGACCGCCGCCCGGCACCGTGGACACCCCTCGGCCGGCCGCCTGTCCGGTCGCGTCCAGCGTGATGACGGGCTCGCTCTCCCCGTACGCCCGGAGGTCCAGGCCCAGGTCCCGCAGTGCCCGGGTCTCCTCCAGCCGGGCCTGTGTCTGAGCCGGCTCCTCCTCCGCCGTATCCGGACGCACCGAGCCCGGCACCCGAACGGACGACGAGACCGACGACGGGCCCGGTGCCGTCGCCGTCTCCGCGCCCCCGGCGGACTCCCCGACCCGGGCCGGCTCCACCTCCGCCGCTTCCGGACGCACCCGCGCCGGCTCAGGGTGCGTGTCGGGCGCCTGTCCGGGTTCCGGCTGTGCGCCCTGTTCCGCGTCCGCCCGTGTCGGCTGCTCGGTGCTCTCGGGCGGGCGGGCCGCCGTCAGGCCCGGCGGAAGGTCCACGGTGCGCAGCACCGTGGTGCCCACCACCCAGCGGGTGCCGGCCGGTCCCTCGACCCGCAGTACGGCCAGCGAGCGGATCAGGTGGCCGGGCGTGGGACCGTCCGCCCCGGCCGGGGCCGAGACGCCGAACTTGAGGTAGTCGCGCCGATAGGCGTTGGCCGCGGAGGACTGGCCCTGACTCGCGCGGTTCTGCGCGTTCGGCAGCGTGAGGCGGACGCGGTCGGTCTGGTCCGCCGTCAGCGGTGTGGTGAACCGGGTGCTGACCGCCGGGGTGACCGTGGTGGAGGCGCTCGCGGCGGACGTGTCGGAGGCCACCCGGACGTCGTCCAGGGCGGTGGGCCCCTCGGCCAGGACCTCCTGCGGGTACAGCCTGAGCCGTACGGACGTCGCGTCACTGGTGCCCGCGCGTCCCATGAGACGGCCCACGGCGCTGGAATCGAGCAGTTCACCCGCGTCGTCGCCGCCCGGCCGCACCAGCCGGGCGAGCCGGATCATCAGGGCCTCGTACGACAGCGAGGTGTGCATCCGGTCCACGCCGGCGAGTGCCGGGTCGACCGACCGCAGGGCCTGTGCCAGTTGCTGCGCGGCGTCGAAGGCGTAGACGGCGAACGGCCGGACGGGGATCCAGTGTTCGCCGGTCAGGGCGGGGCGTACGGCGAGCGGCAGGCCGTCCACGTCGACCGCGACCGCGTCCTCGGGCGCCACCCGCCACTCGGCGGGGTCGTGGGTGAGGACGGTGGGTTCGGGCCTGGTCAACGGTGCCGCGGTGTCCGGCGCGGCAGGCAGGTCGGTGCGGTCGAAGCGGAGGGTCACCCGCGCGTCGACGGAGGCGTGGAGGTCCGCGACGGCGACACCGCCGGCCACCGCGTCGGCGAGCCGGGTGGCGCGGGCCCCGGTCAGCGGGATGCTGCGCACGGAGGCCAGGAACCGGTACGGAACCTGGAACTCCGCCAGCCGGCCCGACCGCTGCCAGGAACGCGCCTCGCGGGAGGAGGACACCGAGGCGCCCACCGCGCGTTCGGCGGACAGCCCGAGCGTGGTCTGCACCCGCCGGCCCTGGTACTGGAGAACGGGGATGGCGTCCAGCTCGTGGCCCCGGGAGTGGGAGACGCTCTGTCCCACGGCGCCGGGCACCGGCAGGTTGCCGTCGCGCCCGCTGCCGTGGGCCGAGGAGCGGGTCAGCTCCGAGGTGTCCGGGGCGGAACGCCCACGCAGCGCGTCGAGCTCGGCGCCCGGCGCCGGAATCGCCGCCAGCGCCACCTCCACCAGCCACGGTCCGAGCCAGCCACGGTGCACGAAGTGGACGCTCACGCGTCCCTCGGGACCCGCGGCGACCAGTGCGCGCAGCGCCACCGGCGAGGTGCGGTCGGCGATCCAGGTGGCCACACCGGGCAGGTAGGCGGCGTCCCCCGGAACGGTCGTCCCCGGTGCCGCCTGCTCCACGGCGCGCGAGATCTGTTGCCGGAAGCCGCCGCGCGGGCCCTCCAGGACGGTCTCCATGACGGCCCCCTGCCCGATCTGGCCGGTCGCCCGGTACCACGACGGCAGGACCAGGTCGGCCGCCGGCACGGGCGCGGCGAGGCCGAGCACGGCCGTGAGCGGGAAATGCCGTGCCAGCTCGCTGTTCGGCAGCAGGAACTCCACGGCGTCCGGCACGCGGATGCCGATGGTCCGCTCCGTGCGGGGTCCGGCGGCCAGCGTCCCGGACACCACGTTCCGGCGCCCCGTACGGACCGTCACCTCGAACGTGGCGGTGGCCGTGAACCGGTTCAGCCGGGCGTTGTTGTCGGCGGTGACCCGAGCGTTCGCGGCATTGTCCGCGACCGTCACACCGGCCGAGGTGCCCGAGGAGTACGCGTACCGCCCGCTGGGGAAGAGCCCGACCGTCGGCCCGTAGGCACCGCTGACGGTCATGCCCGTCTGCCGCCCGCTGCCCACCGACCGGGTGACCGAGGAGGTGTCCGCCGAGTACAGCCAGGTCTCCAGGCTCATCGGGGGCGGTGCGTCGCGCAGATGCGCGTCGGTCAGGTAGCCCCTCACCGTGACCGACACGTCGGTGCCCGAGGCCAGTCCGAAGCTGCCGACACCTTCCAGGACGAACCCGTCGCCGAACACCGCGAGGGCGTTGCCGGTGAGCTGCTGCGAGGAGAGCGCGGAGCGCAGCACCTGCTGCGCCATGCTGTCCAGGTCGGTGAGCGAACCGCCCACCGCGGAGCGCGCCGTCCACCGCCAGGCTCCGTCCGCGGCGCGGACGGCACGCCCCAGCGGCCCAGGCGCACCGTCCGACGCCCAGGACCGGACGAGGCGTTCGGTCGCCTCCTGGTCGTCGGGAAGGCCCGTCGACAGGTCGAGCGGGTCCTCGGTGCGCGGCGCGGGCCGCACCGTTCCCAGCAGCCGGCTCACCGCCTCGGCCAGGGCGCCGCCGCCCGACACCCGGTCCACGAAGGCCGTCTCGGGGAGCCGGGGCAGCTCGCCGGAGTCGGCGGCGGCCCGCAGCCGCTCCAGCTCCTCGTCCGTCACCAGGACGGGGTCCGCGGCGTCGGACCGGGGCGTGGGCGCGACCGTCTCGGGTGCCGTCCCGGTCGTCCCGGGCGCGGCCGTCTCGGGAAGCTCGGGTGCCGCCCCCGTCGCCTCGGGTGCCGCCTCTGTGCGGTACGTCGGCACCGCGACGCCCAGGGTGCCGTCCGTGACGACCGGCCGGGGCGCCGGGCCGTGGCTCCAGGTCAGTTCCAGCCGCAGGCGCACCGGGACGTCGAAGAGCTGGAGGCCCTCGTCCGCCGAGGACACCACGTACTTCTCCTGGCCCACCAGGGAACCGGTGCCGGTGGTGGTGGCGGTCTGCCGGCTGTAGGAGTAGTCGGGCCCGAGGCCCTGCAGGGGCAGGTCGCCGTGGCGCTCCAGGGGGTTGCTGACCTGGCCGGACCCGGTCACCGACCAGGCCAAGGGGGCCACCGTGCGCTGTTCCTGGCCGGGACGGGCGAACCCGGACCAGTTGTTCACCTGGACGCCGGGCAACGCCCGGACGGCCTCCACCGGCCCGTCGCCCCGGCGTTCGGCGGACAGCCGGAGCGCGACCCGCTGGGTGTCGGCCAGGGTCGGCAGCTCGAACCAGACCGTGTGGCCGCCGTCGACGAGTTCGTCCGCGACGGCGCGCAGCGCCTCGCCGGAGCGGGCGTGGTCCAGGGCTCGGGCGTTGGCCAGTCGGCGGGCCCCCCGGGCGGCCTCGCCGGTCCAGCCGCCGCGGGTCGCCGAGGGCAGGAAGCCGTGTTCGCGCAGCCAGCGCTCGGCCAGGGCGAACAGCGGCTCGGTGCCGTCGACGCGCAGGGTCGTGGTCGAGATGCCCAGCGAGCGCAACTCCGCCACCTCGGGCGGGAGCCGGCGCGGGGCGGCGTCCGTGATGCCCTCCAGCGCGGCGCGGGACGGCACCTGGAACACCACCGGGTACGCGCCCAGCCCGACGCGGGTGTCCAGCGGGCCGCCACGATCCGGCGCCCGGAACGCACGGTCTCCGCCGGGGCGGACCAGCTC
Source organism: Streptomyces dangxiongensis (assembly GCF_003675325.1). Lineage (NCBI taxonomy): Bacteria > Bacillati > Actinomycetota > Actinomycetes > Kitasatosporales > Streptomycetaceae > Streptomyces > Streptomyces dangxiongensis. The sequence goes on along the minus strand of NZ_CP033073.1, from coordinate 7,786,253 downwards.
CACCACGAGGCCCACCTGGCCCCGTACCCGGAAGAGCGGTCCGCCCCACTCCAGCGCCTGGGACCTGGTGACCTCGCCGCCGGCGCCCAGGCCGTACGCCACCTGGTGGCGTGCTCCGGCGTTCAGCGACACCGAGCCGCCGACCGGATCGGTCACGCCGCCGGGCTGCGGGGCGGAGAAGCCGAGCGAGACACTGAGGTCGGCGCCCGCCGCGTTGGTGACGGTCGACTGTCCGGTGACGCGTACCGTGCGGACCACCATCTGCAGGAGGTCCGCCTCCGGAGCCGCCGGGCCGACGGTCTCCTCGTGCTCGGTGAGGTGCGCGTGCACCCGGAAGTGGCCCAGCACGGAGCCGTCACCGGTCAGCAGCACCGGTGAGCTGTGCCATCCGCTGAGCATCCTGGGCAGCACGTCGCGCAGGTTGCGGGCGCCGAAGAACCGCCGCAGGTCCTCCCGGGACGCCTCGGTCGCCCCGCCGAGGTGCGCCGCGAAGGACTCCTCGACCGCGTGCAGCACGCGGTCCGGGGCGAGCACCGTCTCGACGGCGTACAGCGGGGTCTCGTGCACCGCCGCCCGCAGCGTGGCCGCCGTGCGCTCGGCCACGCCCGGCCGGACCCCGACGGTGCCGTCGGAGGCGTCCGAGGCGTCGGCCGTGTCCGGCGGCACCGGACCCCGGTCGGCGTCCGACGGTTCGGGCCGCGCAAGGTATTCCGGGAACCAGACCGTGATCCGGCCGTTCTCCTGCTCGGCCGTCCAGTCACCGGCCGCCTGCGCGGCGTCGGTCCGCACCTGCCAGCGCATCCGGTACGCGAACGGCACCGTCCCGCCGAGCAGGGTGGTGATGGACAGCGACTGCGCGCCGCCCGCGGCGCTCACGGCCGTCGACAACTGGTTGCGGACCACGTTGACCTGCGGCTGCACCACGATCTGGCGGAGCGGGCCGGCGGTCGGCACGTCCCACACATGGCTGTAGTTGAACTGGAAGGTCCGCAGATCGGCCGTACCGGAGCTGTTCCCCGCCTCCGAGTGACCCGCGCCCCAGCGCTGCACCCGGTTGGGCACGCCCTCGGCCAGCCCGTCCAGCAGCTCGGGCGCGGACCGGGGATCGTCCAGCCGCAGCCGTACGAAGACGGTCCGGCGCATGCCACGGTGTTCCAGCGGCAGGCGCAGCCCGGTCTCGCTGCGGACGTCGGCCCACTCGTGGACCAGGTAGGAGGAGGTCAGCCTCGCGTCGATCCGCCGGCGGAGATCCTCGTCGGGCCCGGTGGCCCCCTCCAGTTGCCGGGCCACCTGGTCGCGCAGCCACTGAACGGTCTCCTGCGGCACCAGGCCGAGGTGGGTGGTGCCCTGGGCTCCGTCGAAGGCCGAGCCGAACCTGCGGACATGGTCGCTCGGTTCCCGGGTGACGGCTCCCGGTCCCACGGCTGCCGGTCCCACGGCTGCCGGTCCCACGGCTGCCGGTTCCGCTTCGGCCCGGGGAGCCGGCTGCCGCTCGGGCCGCGGGTCCGCCGACCGGTCGTCGGAGAGCTGGTCCAGGGCGGCGTCCAGGCTCTGCCGCTGCCTCGGCCGGGGGCCCAGGACCACCGAGTCCAGCTCCGCCGCCGCCGTGTCGTCCACCGGCACGATGACGGGCTCGGCCACGACCGTGCTCGGCCCGGCCTGGTTCGTCACATCCTCGTCGGTGGTGTCCGCCGCCTCCGCGAGCGGGCCGGCACCCGCCGGGAAGGGACGTGTGTTCGGTCCGGTCAGTTGCGAGGCCAGCCGCTGGGCCGCCGCCTCGCCCTCCGTGTGCAGGGCACGGGCGACCTCGGCCAGCCGCCCGTAGTGCTCCTCCCGCGCCGCCTCGGAGTCCATCACCATCGGCGCGCGCACGTACCCGCTCGCCCTGCTCAACAAGTCGGTGGCGGTGGGGACGGGTACGTCCAGCCGCGCCGCGAGCCCGGCCGCGACGTCCGTCGCGGCGTCCGTCCGCGTCTCGGGATCCAGCCCCAGCTCCCGCAGCGTCTCCCGGGCGGCCCGCAGCGCGCCGAGCATCTTCGCCTGCTCACGCGACTGGGCCCGCCGGTCCCGCACCTGCCGCACCGCGTCCTGCCCGGCCACGGCCGCGTGGTACGCCGACAGCGCGTCCGCGAGCCGTGCCAGCCCGGCATCGACCGGCACCGCGGACACCTCGCCGGCGGGCCGGGTCCCCCTCGTGTCCTCGGCCCTGGCCTTGCCCTTGCTCCCGCGTTCCTCGGCCGCCCGCGTCGCGGCCCGCTCCGCCTCCTGTTCCACCCGTGCCTTCGAGGACACCAGCGCGGGCTCGTTGCGCACCGCGCCTATCTCCAGCGGGCCGTCGACGTACCTCGTTCCATGCCCGTCCCACAGGTAACTGTTGCCCTGCCGCCCCGGGCTGACGGCGTACACCAGCGTGTCGACCCGGCCGTCGTCGGCGAGGACGTGCGCGAACGACGCGCCGCCGTTGCCGCCGTCCAGGTGGACGTGCAGCGCCTGGTGGGCCCGCACCTCGCTCTCCCGCGGCAGGAGCTGCCCGGCGGCGACCCTGCCCAGGTCCCGCAACTGTGCCGGCGACAGCCGCTCCTCGCGGACGTGCCGGGCGTAGACGAGCCGGCCGCTGTAGTGCCAGGTGTCGGGCCGGTGGGGCTGGAAGGCGGCCAGCCGATCCGCGACGCGGGCGGCCTCCTGCGCCCGCAGTCCGTCCCGACGTGCCCGTTCCCGGTCCCACACCGCCCGCGCCATGCCGCGGACCCGGCCGTGCAGGTCACCCTCCACGACCGCGCCCAGACGGTCCAGCCAGGCGTGGAAGTCGGCCTCGAAGTCGCCGGACGGGCCCTCGCCGGTGGCCAGGAACGCGTCGAAGACGTAGTCCCGCCAGGCGGCGGGGTCCCGGGCCAGGTCTTCGAGCACGGCGGGCGCGCCGAGCAGCAGGGGCAGCAGCTCCGGATGCCGGCCGAGCTCGCCGGCGACCTCCGTGGCCGCCCGGCTCAGCAGCAGTTCCGCCGCCTCGGGCACGGAGGCCAGCGCCTCGGCCCACACCGAGCCCGGCTTCGGCTCCGCCGTCCTGGCCGCGCCCTCGTCGGGACGGGCCGGGGTGACGGTGTCCCGCACCCGAGGTGCCCGCGCGACCGCCGTGTCCCGGCCGGGGGCGGTGGTGGGGGCCAGGGCGGTGAGCAGGTGCTCTCCGGTGGTGTCCGCGACGAGTCGCCCGAAGCCCTCGGGGTCCCGTGCCAGCCTGCGCAGTTCGTCGGCGAAGTGCGGGACCTGGAGTGCGCGGGTGCGCCACGCCGGCGTGCGGAAGAACCGTTCGGCGAACGCGGCGTCGTCGTCCAGGAACTGCGTCAGTCCGGTGTCGGTCAGCAGCCGCCGGAGGTCCAGCGGGTCGATGCCCGTCAGGTCACCGGGTCGTTCGGTGAACCGGCTCAGCAGCGCCTCGCGGTGGGCGACTCGGCGCACCGCCTGGGGCGTCAGGGCGTCGGCGAGCGGCCCCGACGTCCGTGCCGCCCGCCACAGCGCGCTGTCCCGTACCGCGTGCTCGACCAGGCGGTGGCTGCGCAGCAGCGCCCCGCCCAGCCACGGCGCGTCGCGCACATCCTGCCCGATGCGAGGGTCGGCGACCATGGCCTCGGCCAGGCCGCGTACCGCGCCGAGCGCCGTGCGGAGCGCGCGACCGCCCCCGTCCGGGGCCGTCGCGAGGTGCGTCGCCAGGTCCGGCTGCTCGCGCAGCAGACGGTGCACCGCCTCGCCCAGGGGGCGGCGTTCGAGCAGCGGCGCCAGGCCGTCGTCGGCCGCCAGGGCGGACACCACGGCAGGGGTCCGGATCGCCGTCTCCACCAGTTCGGGGGAGCTCAGCACCCGGTCCGCCTGCGCCGGATGCCGGTCGAACGCCCGCAGCAGGTCTCCACGGGACATGAACCGGCTGAAGTGGGCCGCGTCGGTGAACGCCTCCGCACGGTCGGCGACCGCCCGGGTCAGGGCGGGGAACCGGCGCAGCATCTCCGTCACCTTCGGGAACTGCGCGGCGGTCTCGGCGGCCGGGAGGCCGCTCACCACGGCCCGGATGACCACGGTGTCCTCGGTCCGGCCCGTGAGGTGGCGGGCCAGTTGGGCGGTCAGGTCCGGAGTCCTCAGCAGCAGATCCGCGACCGGCCCGCCGTCCGCGAGGACGCGTGTGACGTCCGGCGCCTTCCCCATCAGGTTGTCGAGGTTGATGTCCCTCCGCACCTGGTTGTACCGCCGGTGCTCCAGGACGAAGAAGCGGGCCAGGTCGGGGTTGTCGGTCAGCCGGCGGGTGAATTCCGGGAAGGAGGTCAGGACGCTGGCGGCGGTCGGGTCCTGCATGACGTACCGGTAGAGGTAGTCGTTGGTCCGCAGTGCCGCGGTGAGGTCGGGGTTCTCGTGGAGCGCGACCAGGATCGAGGAGGTGGTGTCCTCGATGCGTTCGAGAAGGCGGGGCCTCGCCTGGAGCGTCTCGGCCAGCTCGTTGTTGAGGAACAGGCGGGAACCTATGGCGAGGCTGCGCCGGGCGGCGGCCAGCAGGTGGTCGTTCCGGCGGATCCTGTCGTCGACGGCCAGGAGCCGCTCCCGGTACTCCGGGCCCCGGCCCGACATGACGTCCGTGATCAGGTTCCTGGCCTCGTCCCGCGACCGGTCCCACAGGCCGCCCCAGAAGACGTGGTCCGCCGTCAGACGAACGCCTTCGGGTGACAGCACGGCGTCCCCGCCGTACGTCGTCACGACCCGTTCGAGGTCCTTCACCCAGGCCTTGTTCTTCTTCTTCTTCGCGTTCTGCGCCTTCCGTTGCGCGGCGACGGCCGACAACTCGCCCTGGAACGCGGGGTCGTCCAGAGCCGCGACGAGGCCGGGACGCGCGATCGCCTCGCGGAGCACCTCCGGCGCCGAGGCCAGCAGACTCAGCAGGTTCGGGTTGCGGCTCAGCCCCGCGAGCAGCTCCGGGGAGCGGAAGAACTCGTTCCAGTGGGCGGTGGTGAGCTGGAGGAGCGGCCGGGAGGCCAGCTCCGTCACCACTGCCGGGTGGGCGTGGAGGTTCGCCACCGCTTCGGAGTCGATGGCGTCCAGTACGCGCCGGTCATGGCCGGCCAGCCGGAGCAGGGCGCTGTCGTTGCGGAACAACACGTCCAACAGCCGCGCGATGTCCCCCGGGCGCCTCAGCATGTCCTCGAATCCCGCCACCCCGAGGTGGGTGAAGGGCCGTTCGTCGGTGCGTCGTACCGCCCAGGCGTCGAGAAGGTCACCGAAGGGGGGAGCAACAGCCCTGCTGGCGATGAGCTCGGCCGCCCCGGGGTTGGAGAAGGCCATCTCCCCCACGCGCGGATCGGCCTCGGCGGCCCTCGCGAGTCCCCGGCGCGGATTGTCCGGCTCGGCCCGGAGGAGGTTCGAGTCGTGGAGGAACCATTCCCGCAGAGACCTGTGGCGCAGGGCGGCCCGCAGCAGGTGCGGGGCGACCAACGGGGATCCCTCCCGCACCAGCGGACGCAGTTCCGCGGCTCCGGGGTCCAGCAGCCGCCGGTACTCGTGCGGGTCCGACAGCAGGCCGGGATGGTCCAGCAGTGCCCACATGAGGTCGGTGTCCTGCCGCAGGACCGCCGACAGGCCCGGTTCGACGGTCAGGGCGACGTCCAGGCCGGGATGGGCGGCCCGGACGCGCGCGAGCATGCGTCCTTGGGTGTCCTGCGACCGCTGGCCCGCCGCGGCGGCCGGTGCGGGCGCGGACGCGTCCCGCAGGGTCTCCAGCAGGCGGGCGTCCGGCACGGCGTCGAAACGCGCCGGATCACGGGACAGCCAGTCGGCGACCGCCGGATTGTCCACCGCCTCCGTCAGCAACCTCGGCTCGGCGGCCAGGCGGTCCGCGAAGCCGGGGATGTCCGTGAGGATGTCGACCAGCCGCGGGCTGCGTGCGAGGACGTCCAGCAGGTCGAGGTTCCGCGTGACAGCCGACAGCAGCTTCGGAGCGCGGATCAGAAGAGATGTCTGGTCGGCGTGGGCCTGCAGCCGGGTGCGCAGCCTCCGGTTGTCGATCAGGGCCGGATAGTCGATGGCGACCGGTTCGTCGCGCCGGGCGTTGTCGAAGAGGGACCGGACCAGGGTCCACTCGCTGGAGAGCGCCCGCGCGCTCTCCACGGAGACGGCCGACACCGCCGCGGCGAGGTCGGGAAGGTACGTGACGACCTCGCCCACCGGCCCGGCGCCCGAGAAGGCGAGGATGTGGGCGATGCGGCCCTTGAGTCGCGTGGCCAGTCCGACCGCACCCAGGAGCTTGTTGGCGGCCGGTGAGAGGCTCTCGATCGCCTCCACCAGTTCCCGCCGGCCGTCGGCGGAGGGCGCCAGCAGGTCGTCCAGGAACTCGGGATTCCGCTCGTACCTCCTGAGGGTGAAGGGCTGCAGTCCGCTCATTCTGGCCAGCAGCGTGCCGGCCTGGGACAGCACCTCCAGATGCTGCGGGCGTACACGGAGCAGCGCGCCGAGCGCCGGCTGCCGGACGATCGTCCTGACCACGTGGAGATGAGCCGGTTGCGCCAGTGCGTCGAGCAGCCGGGCGTGCTGGGGTTCCGTCCACCGCTGGTCGGCCGCGACCATGCGGGCGAGGTCGGCGGCCGGCCAGTCCTCGTGCCAGCTCCGGGAGGCCGCCTTGGTCAGGGCGGCGGTCAGGGCGTCGGGCCCGATCTCCGCGGCAGCACGGCCCTGCAGCGCCTGGCCGGCGGCCTCGGCGAGCAGCCGGCGCGTGCGCGCCGGGAGCTGGGCGGCGCGGGACGCGGCGCCCGACGTCGCCGGCGGGGCGCCGCCCGGCGTCCCCTGCGTGAGGGGCCTGATGCCACGCGTCTGCCCGGCCAGTTCGTCGGCCAGGGTCTGGGCCCACACGTGGTTGCCCGTCCGGCCGTACTCCTCGATGATCCGCAGCGTCGCCCGGTGCTGTGCGTTCCTCAACTGCTCGGTCCCGGGGCCGCCCTCCATCAGCGTGGCCGACGGCAGCATGCCGGACGCGTCGACCGCCAACTGCTCGAAGCGCACGTCGCCGAACTCCCGGCGAAGCCGCAGTTCCATCTCCTCCACCGGCTCGGCGGCGGCGTCGGTCTCCGTCCGCTCCGCCGCCGGCGGGTCCTGCGACAGCCCGGCGGTACCCGCTCCGTAGGTGCCGTTCGCGAACGAGGCCAGCCACTCCTCCAGTGCCACGGAGTCGTCCGCCTGCCCCGGCCACAGCCAGGACGAGTCGGCCGTCGCGAGGAAGTCCGCGATCGGGTCGACGGCCGTCGGCCACTCTTCCGCGAAGGGGTCGGCCTCCGTCTGGCCGGTGTCCGGTCCGGCCGCGCCCGGGCCGGCACTCGTGTACCGCGCGGTGTCCGGTCCGGGCACGTCCGGGCCGGCGGCGGCCTTCAGCGCGTCAGCCGTCGACCACCGCATACCGACCGACTCCCAGCGGTCGACCATCTCCTGGGACAGCGTCCGCCGGCCGCGTAGACGGAGGTTCGCGATGTGCTTCCCGAGCGCGATCTCACCAGCCCGTGTGGTGACCTTCAGCTCGCTCGGCACTTCCAGATGACCGTGCCGCCGGAAGAAGTCGCCGGCCGCGGCCAGGTACTCCGCTTCCGGCACCTGTGGGTGTGCGGCCGAGGTGCGGCGCGGGGACAACGCGGCGGCCTGCTGGTGCTCCCATTGCAGCCGTTCCATCTGCTCGCGGTCCAGCCGCAGCCCCAGGGTGTCGTGCACATGGTCGGCGACCGTCCCGAACGTGACCCTCTCCGACCCCGCGCCGGCGCCGAGCCGCCCGAGATACTCGAAAAGCTCGTCCCGCTGGTCGCGCGTCGGCCACTGCCTCCCGAAGGGGTGCGCGAAAGGCTGGGGCCGTGCCTCGGACGCCCAGGGCCTGGCCCGCCACTCCTGGGGCTGTACGGCTTCACCGGCTTCACCGGCGTCCACGTCGATCGGTGCGGCGGCGCTGTCCGTCGCAGTCCGCTGTCGCTCCGGCCCCGGAGTACGGCCGAACAACTCCTTCAGCAGAGCGTCGGCGGACGCCGGCACACGTCCCTCGAGGCGCGGCATGAACGACGCGCGTGACGACGAACCGGCTTCGGCCGTGCGCCCGGTCGACCGCAGCCCCGACGGCCCCGCCATCGGTGACATGTCCGGCAGCGGTCCCCGCGCACGGCGCGACGGCGCGCCGCCCGGCAGCGCGGTGCCGTCCTTCCGCCCGTCGAGCAGGGCGCCGCCGACCTCGGCCGGGTCGAGGAGCCGGGCCGGCAGCACATGGCTGCGGAGGCCGTCCCGGGGCGCGCCCGGCATGGTCTGCACCAGGCGCCGCGACCACTCGGGAAGGACGACCGTGTCGACCGGCTGGAGCGGGTTCCCGCCCAGCGTGCTGAAGGTGACGGACCGTACCAGGTCGCGGATCTCCGGGCGGGAGGCCACGAAGCCGACGACCGCGTCCCACAGCTCGTCGGGACGGGGGCTGCTGCGGACGACCGGCGCGACCTGGGCCAGGTTGAGGTTGCCGGGCTGCCGGTGCAGGCCCTGGATCAGGGTGACCACCACATCACGGGCGACCCCGAGTTCCGCGACGGGGTCGTACGCCGGCGCGGTGACCGGAGTCGCCGCCGGGCCCTCGGTGGGATGGGGCGGAAGCCACGACTGTGCGGACGCGAGGGTGAACACCTCGGACGAGACGGTGACCAGCCCGTCCAGCATGTCCGGCAGCCCGATACGGCGGGCCAGTGTCCGCCAGACCGTGGGGCTGGGGCCGGTGCGCATCAGCACCTCGTCCCGCACCGTCTGCCGCGTGTGGTTCAGGACGTCGGGGGCGAGCGGGCGCCGGGCGGACCGGTCGTCCGGAAGTGTCTCCTCGTTCTGCAACCGCATGGACCGCAGGACGTTCTCGGCCGGGGTCCGCGTGTAGTTCCCCCGGATCACGTCCCGATAGGGGTCCAGGAAGGCGTGCCCGGCGGGTGCGATCAGGACCGCGTTGGACGACCGACCTCCGTGGCGCGCCATGCCGAAGCCGTGAGTGGAGTCGACGACTCTCCTGACCTCACCGGTCAGGTCACCGGAGACCGCGTCGTCCGGGTCGTTGTACACACCGCCGAACCGGGCGAGGATCTCGACGCGCAGTATGTCGCTCGCGGCCGCGTAGGCGGCGCCCATCGCCCGGGCGGTCTCCGCCTTGTAGACGCCCTCCAGCATCATGGGTGACGTCGCGGTGAAGACCTCGTCGACGTCGACCAGTCGCACCCGCGCGGCCCGGGCCCAGTGGAGCATGTCGAGCGCGTCGGCCAGCCGGCGGCCCGCCCGCCCCGTGCCGGCCGGCGTCTTCGCGGCGGCCTCGGCGGCGTCGAACTCGGCGCGGGACACGTCGGTCCACAGGATGACGGTGAAGTCCAACTGGGAGGACGCCAGTCTTTCGAGGTTCCAGCGGAAGCCGCTCGTGGCCCCTTCGTCCCGCAGCGGTCCGCCGAGCCAGATGGCGTGGACGAGCTTGGCGATCCGGGTGGCCTTCGACAGACCGGGCACCGTTGCACGGCTCATCGACCGCCGGCCCGACTCGACCACGGTGTGCGGCTGGCGGGGCAGCGTGGAGGGTCGCAGCTCCTCCGCGCGCGGGGCGGGCCGGGTCAGATCCACGGCGGCGAAGAACGCGGCGCGCTGGGCCGCCTTAAGCTGGGAGAAGTCGTAGCCGCGCAGGAACTCCGGGGCCGGGGGCGCCTGCCGCTGCCCGTAGACGTCCGGCCCGAGGATCCTGGCCATGGCCGCCGCCGAGGGGTCGCTGCCCAGTCCGGCACCACGGCGGACGTCGAACCCGCGCTCCAGCGCCTGCTGGAGCGCGAGCACCGAGGGAGCCGGCTCCGCGTCGCCGAAGGCAGCGCCGGCAGGCAGCCCCGGGGACTTGGACCTGATGCCGGCCGTCTCCCCGGCCAGGTGACCGGCGAGGGCCATCGCCTGCGCCACGTTCCCGGTCCGCCCCAGCGTCTGCGTGATCCGTAGCACGGCACGGTGTTGCGCGTCCCGCAACGGCTCCGGGTCGTCCCCGGTCAGCGGGACCGGCCCGAGCATCCCGGACGCCTCGGTGAACAGGGCCCGGAACCGCCCGCCGAACTCCCGCTCCAGCCGCAGCCGGAGCTGGGCCACCGGCTCCGCATACGTGCTCGTCCCCGGCCTCCTCGGACTCCTCCGGCTCCTGCCCGGCGGGGCTGTCGCCGAAGAGGTCCGCCATCAGGTCGTCCGCCTGCTCCTGCGGCGCGCCGCCCGGTTGCTGCTCGTCGCGTCCGACACGCGGCATGAAGAGACCGGAGAGACCCCGCGAGGACGACGAAGAGCCGGCCCCCTGCTCCGTCGTGCCCGCGAGCGGAGCACCCGCGCGGATCCCCGTCGGCGCGGGATCGGCGCCCAGTTCGGCGGCCCGGCGCCGGGCCGCCTGCGCGTCCTGGGTGTGCAGGACGACGGCGACCTCCAGCACGCGTCGGCGGTGGGCCTCACGCAGCGCCTCGGTCCCGGCCTCCCCGCTGATGGCCGGCTTCGGCGGCACGAGCCGGCCTGCCCTGCCGATCAGTGCGGCCAGCCGGCCGTGGTCCAGTCCGCGCAGCTCCGGCGGCAGCGACTCGGCCGGCCTCTCCCCGTCGGCCCGCCCCTTGCCCTTGTCGTCGCCGCGGGTGGCGCGCAGGTGCGCGGCCTCCAGACCCGCGCCGAACGCGTCGGTGGAAGCCGCCTCGTGGTCGGCCCAGGACGCGGACAGCGCCTGGGGCGCCCACAGCAGTTCGTACGCGGCCAGGAAGTCGGCGCGGAAGTCCTCGGCGCGTTCCTCCCACCGCTGCCGGGCGGTGTCGTCGTCCGGGCGCAGGGTGTGGAAGGACCGCGCGGCGTCGTGCAGTGCGGCGTCGGCCCAGGACTCGAAGGCGAGGTGCGCGGGCAGTGCACGGGCCTGCTCGGCGAGCAGGGCGTCCCACTGCCGGACCGCGCCGGCCGGCTCGTCCGGAGCGACCGGGCGGCCGGTGAACAGCGCGTCGAAGGCGGAGAGCAGCCGCTCGTCCAGGCCGGCCCGGGCGCGGGCGATGTCGGCCTCGGTGAGCGTCCGGTGGCCGTGAGCCGCGCGCCACCGGTCGAGCTGTTCCTCGAAGAGCCGTCCGGAGGTGGTGACCACGGTGTCCCGGGCGTGTTGCACGGTGAGCCAGGTGTGCAGCCGGTCCCGGCCGGTCAGCTCGCCGTACGCGGTGCGCCAGCGCTCCAGCCGGTCCCGGACGTCCGTCAGGCCGGTGGTGACGCCCTCGTGTCCGAAGACCTGCTCGAAGTGGTCGTCGACCGCGGCGGCCACGGAGACGTCCAGGGTGCGGTAGAGCGTGGGACGCATCTGGTCGAAGGAGACCGGGAAACGGTCGAGGAATGCCCGGCCCGCCCCGGGTCCGGATTCGGCCCATGAGTCCACGGCGTCGGTCACGTCCTGCCGGGCGCGGAGGATCTGCGCCTCGCGGGCCGCCTGGAGGGCCAGCCTGCCGGGCAGCTCGTCGAGGACCGCACTCACCTGGTCCTGCCAGACGCCCGGCAGCGCCCCGCCGCCGGCGGTCAGCCCGGCCACGGACGCCGCGGTGGGGAAGATCCGGTCGAACGCCTCCCTCAGCATCCGGCGGGTGTCTTCGAGGATCCGGGTCCGGCCTGCCTCGGACAGCTCTGTGTGCTCGGCTTCGAAGGCGGCGAGCAGGTCGCGCCCGCCCCGGTCGAGCCGGTCGCGGAAGGCTCCTCCCGCCAGTTGCTCGAAGACCGTGTCGAGCCGGGTGAGCTGTCCGAAGAGCAGCGCGTACCGGTCGAACTCCCCGTCCAGGCCGGCGACGAGCGCGCGCAGCTGCCTGGCCGACTGCCGCACCGCGTCGCCGTCGCCGGTGCGGACGTCGGTGCCGGAGACGAGGGTGTCCTGGAGCTGCGTCTCCCACCGGTCGCGGAAGTCGCCGGCGGCCAGCTCGCGCACCGACTCGGCCATGTCCAGGACCAGCTCGAACGGCGCCGGCGTGTCGGCGGTCAGCCGGTTGCGCCAGGCATCGGTCAGCCGCAGGCCCCAGCGCCGGAAGGCACGGTCGAACGCCTCCTCGCCACGGACCACGGCCAGCTCGCGGGCCGCCCGCAGGGAGAAGGCGTCCCGCAGCCGGTCCTCCGCCGTTCGATCGACGGGCAGCTCGCTGAACCGGCCCGGGTTCTCCCGGACCCGCTCCCTGACCGCGGCCAGCCGGTCCTCGGACACTCCCGGGGCCTCGTCCCGCGCCCACCGGCGGAACGCCTCGTCGAAGGCGCTCTCCTCCTCCGCCGCCGTCGCGGCCCCGGCGGATTCCCCGCCGCCGGCGGCGGACGCGGTCGCGGAGTCCCCGGTACGGTCCTGTGCCAGCAGGCCGGCGTACTGGCGGTGCAGCTCCCGCTGCGCTTCGTGCCACGCCGGGACCCGCCAGTCGTCCCCGGTGGCGGCCGGCGGGTGCGGTGCGAGGAACTCCGCCGGCAGGGCGGCGTCCCGGGCGGCCTGGGCGGTCTCGAGGTACGCGTCGCGCAGTGCGGCGATGTGGCGCCGGGTCCAGTCGACCGTGGCGGGGTGGGACAGCGTCACCGTGTCCTGGGTTCGGCCGTCGAGCTGCCGGGCGAAGTGCTGGTACGTCTCGTGCCGGGCCTGGGCGACCTCGCGCAGCGCGGTCGCCTGCGCGTCGAACCGTGCCAGAGCCTGCTCGCGCGTCCGCGGGGTGTACAGGTGGAGCCGGTCGGTCAGCGGTGCGGCGAGTGCCCGGCGCCGCTCGTCGTACCAGGCCGTCAGCTCGCGGTCCCAGGCGGCATCGGCGGTGAAGCGGGCCGTGTGGTCGGCGAAGCGGCGGTTGTGGGCCACCACCGTCTGCGCCCGCCGCTGCTCGTACAGCGCGGCCTGGCGCACGTCCTCGTCGAGCCGCCGCAGCCGCTCCCGACGTTCGGCCTCGTCCACGACGGCCAGTGCCTCGGCGCGGTCGGCGACGTACTGCTGCCGGAGCTGAGCCAGTTGTCCGGAGTACCAGCGGCGTGCAGGGCCGTTCCACTGCGCCCGGCCGTCGGTCAGGTCGGCGCGCCCGCCCGCGCCGCCGAGGGCGGTGTCGAAGGCGGCGCGGGCCTGCTGGTCGGCGGCCCAGACGGCGTGGGCCTCGGCGTACCGCTGCCCGAACTCCTGGACCAGGCTCGCCAGGCGGCCCGGCGGTTGCCCGGCGGCCTCCTGCTGGAACTCCTCCGCCAGCGCGACCGCCGGCTGCGCGTGCGCGAAGGCCTCGCCGTGCCGCACGCCGTGCCGCGCGTCGGACACGATCGAGGCGATGTCACGGTGGAAGACCTCCGCCGCGTCCGCGTGAGCGGTCAGTTGCTCGCGGACGGAGGCCAGCCGCGTGGTCAGGTCCGCGAGGGCCGCGCCGCGCGCGGGAGTCAGCTCGGCGGGGCCCGTGGCCGCACGGTCCCCGGTCCAGGCGTCGGCGAACGCCTCCCGGGCCGCGGCGACCTGACCCATCGCCCGGGAGGTGCGCAGCTCGGGGAACCCCGTCAGCCGTGTCTCGAACTCCCCGTACGCCCGGTCGCGGGCCTCGACGGTGTCGCGCAGCCCCGCCACGGCCTCGGGGGCGGGTGCCGGGGCCGGGGGTGCGTCGGTCCGGGAGGCCGCCGGACGGGGCGGAGCGGCGGCGCGCAACTGCGGTGCCGCCGGCCGTTCCTCGCGGGCGACGAGTTCCTGGGTCTGGAGCTGCCCGTCCCCGTCGCCGCCCCGGGCCGTCCGGGCCGTGCCGTCGCCGGCCGCCGGCTCGTCGAACGGCGAACGGGTGACCCGGGTGATCTCCATCCGTGCCAGATCCAGCGACCACCGCGGGTCGCGCTGCCACTCCTGGACCGCTTCGTCCTGTGCCCGGGTCCGCTCGCTCAGCTCCTGCCAGCGCTGGCGTGCCTGGTCCGCCAGGGCGGCGCGGTCCGCTTTCCCACCCTCGGGCGAGGGCGTACGGGCGGCGGCGTCCCACTCCTGGGAGAACCACGACTTCAGCTCCGACAGGCCTCGCTCGTACTCGGTGGTCGCCCGGGCCGAGCGTATCTCGCCCCTCGGGATCTCCACCTGGCGGGCCAGGTCCTCCAGGACCGCGCCCTTGCCCAGCATGCCCTGGAAGTTGTCGGCCACCTGCTGCCGCCAGCGCAAGTTCTCCGCCTGGGCGCGCTCGCGCGCGGCGGCGTCCGCCTGCGCCCGCGCGCGCTCGCGCGCGGCGTCCCCCGGCGCCCGGAGTGCGGCACTGTCCGCCTCCCACTGCTCGCGCACCGTGGTGCCGAACGCGTCGCCGCGCTCCTTCTCGCGCTCCAGCCAGCCGCGCAGATCGCGTCCGGAGGACCCGTAGATGTCCTGGTAGCGGCCGGCCCAGTCACCCCTGAAGTCCTCCGCCAGCCGGTCGAAGGTCTCCTCGGTGACGGTGTGGCTGCGGGCCGGGCGCTCGGTCAGCTCGTCGAGCCTCGGCTCGGACAGCCGGTGGAAGACCGCACCGCCGTCCCGCAGCGCGCGCTCCATGCCCCACTCGAACCGCAGCCGGTCCGGCAGGGACCGTTCCACCGTCGGCAGGTACTCGCCGAAGAAGAGGTTCTCACCCTCCGCGACCCGGTCCAGCCCCCAGGCGCCGTCCTCACCGCGGCCCGCGAGTTCACGGAAGACCCGGGTGACGTCCTCCCGCAGCCCTTCGTGGGCGCGCTGGGCGACGGGCCCCTCCGCCCCCAGACGCTCGAACAGCAGGTCGGCCTCGGACAGGGCCCGGTCCAGGCCGACCTGGTAGTCCAGGCGCGTCGGCAGCTCGCCGACCAGCCTGTCCTGCGCGGCGCGCAGCCGGGTGGCGTAGTCGTCCCACTGCGCGCGGGTCAGTGCGCCTGGGTGCCTGCCATCGAGGAACCGTTCGCCCTCGGCCGTCAGATCCGCGCGGTGGGAGGCGATCACCGCTTCGGTGTCGACCCCGGCGGCCTCCGTCGGGTCGTGCCGCGTGGACCGCTGCCACTCCGCGCGCCGCGACTCGACCTCTCGCCCGGTCCGTGCCTTCAGTTCCTCCTCGGTGACCCGGGCACGCAGCCGCGCCTCCCACCGGTCGCGGAAGGTCTCCAGTCGGCCGCTCAGGGTGTGGCGCTGTGCCCGCCACTGCTCGTGGTCCATCCAGCGGGTCGGTGTGCCGTCCCCGCCGGGCAGTGTCCGGGTCGTCACCTCGAACTCGGTACGGAAGTCCGTACGGGCCTCACGCACCCACGACGCCTCCGTGTCGACGCCCACCCGCCTGCTGAGGGAGTCGAACGTGCCGGCGGCCTCGGCCGCCAGCTCCATCCGGGTACGCAGGCCCCGGGTGAGGTCCCGCAGCGCGCTGTCGTGGGCGCGGTAGAGCTGGGACCAGTCGAAGGAGTCGACGCGCTCGCCGTCACGCCACATGCCCTCGGCCGCGCGGTACACCTCGCCGGCGGCGGCATCGGCGAAGTCCTCGCGGACCAGCAGCAGTTCCTCCTGCGACAGGGCCTGCCGCCCTGGGCCGGAGTCGTTGTCGAAGACCTCGTTCGCCGCCCGCCGGGCGAGGTGGGCCGCGGCGGACAGCTCGAACTCGTCGTGCAGGTGGGCGGACAGCCGGTCGAACGTCTCGTTGAACTCGTAGCGGGTGATCTCGCCCCGCAGGTACTCGCCGAAGGACTCCTGCCACTGCTCGTCGAACCGGGACTTCACCTCCTGCATCCAGTGGTCACGCACCTGCTCGACGAGTTCCCGCGTGATCTCACCGCGCTCGGGACCGGCCTCCTGGGCGGCGGGGTCCTGCTCCGTCGTGAGCCGGTCGGCGCCCTCGGTGAGCGTCTCGCGCTCCTCCAGGACACGCCGGCGTTCCATGTCGGCGATCCGGAGGCGGATCGCGTCGACGTCGTCGGGTCCCCGGAAGACGGGGTTCGGGTCCGTCAGGCGTCCGCCGAACGCTTCCTCCACCCGGCGGTCGGCCTCAAGCTGCTGCTGGAACCGCTCCTGCTCCTCCCCGAACCGGCGCCGGTGCACGTCGGCCAGGCGCTCCTGCTCCTGGCTCCACCGCTGGGCGCGCACCTGGTCGTCGCCGTGGAACACGTACGACTCGTGGCGCCCCGTGTCACCGCCCGGCACGATGTTCGCGTCGTGCTCGCCGGTGCCGGAGTAGGGCGACGGGTCACCGCCGCCACCGTCGCCGTCGCGAGCCGGCGACGACGGGTTCTCGGCGTCCGCCGTCCGCTGCTCCGCCGCGCGGTCGGCGGACGCCGGGCCCTGACCGCCGGGTTCGCCGTCGCGGCCGGCCGTCGCGGACAGCGGCGCCCGCGCCTCGGTCCGCTCACCCCCCGGCCGCCCGGCCCCGTCACCGGCCGCGCTCTCGGTACGAACGTCCGGCGCGGCCGGCTCCGCCACACCACCGGACCGCGTGTCCCCACCACGGACCACAGCACCCGGCCGCGCACTCCCGCCCTCACGGACCACGGCATCCGGCCGCGGGCCGGTGCCCTGGGACGTCACCGCCGGTTCGCCGGCTGCGCGTACGCCGGGGGCGGGCCCGTCGCCCGCCGTACCCGGTCGCGCTCCCGCACCGGCACCCGGCGCCGCCTCTGTGCGGACAGCGGGACCCCCGACACCCTCGTCACCGGCACCGGCCCGCGCACCCGTGCCGCCGGCTCCCGGCACCTCACGAACCGACCCCGGCTCGGCACCGGCACGGACGTCCGGCCCCTCACCCGGCCGCACCCCGGCACCGGCACCCGGCGCCGCCTCGGTGCGGACAGCGGGAGCCCCGGCGCCGTCATCACCGGCGCGGGTCGTACCGGTGGGGCCGGGCTGTTCGGTGGCGGACGGCCTGGCGGGTGCGGCGTCTCCGGCGGCGGACGCTGGCGGCTCGGCGCCGCGCGTCATGACCTCCGGCCGGCCGGCAGCCGCCGACGCCGCATCGGTGGCACCGGGTCGCAGGCCGGACGTCGCTCCCGCACCGCTCCCGGCGGTCTCCCCTCCGGTACCCCGCGCCTCCCCAGGGACGCCGGCGGTGGCACGCCCCGGGAGTCCCCCGGCCTGACCGGCACCCGCACCCCGCCCCTGCGCCACGGTCCCGCCGGCGGCCCCAGGATCCTCGGACCGCACCACACCCGCGCCCGGAGCGGCTTCCGCACCACGAACCCCGGCAGCCTCCCCACCGGAGCCCACAACCACGCGCCCAGGCAGTTCCCCGGCCCCGCCGGCCTCCGCACCCCGGTCCGGGACCGCGCCGTCGGCGATGGCCGCAGGGCTCTCCGTGGTGCGGGCCGCGGACGGAGCCGTCGTCGGGGCTTCGGTCAGGCTCGTCGCCGACGGCGCCCGATCACCGACCTCCCGCACCTGCCCGGGAGTCGCCGGATCCGTCAGCCCCGCGCGGGGTCCGGTGCCGCCCGCGGCCGTGGCCGGCTCGTTCTCGAAGCCGGGCAGGCCCGCGACTTCCCGGGTGGCCGGCGGTACGGCACCGGTCACGGTGGGGTCCGTGACGCCGCCGGACGCCGCCGGACGCCCCGTCCGCGTGATGTCCGGCGCCTCGGTGCCGGTGGCGCGAGCCGTCCCCGCACCCGCAGGGACGGCGGTCGGGGGCGCGGGGACGGCGGTCTCGGGGGCCGACGGCACGGACTCGGCCGGCGGTCGGCCGGGGGTGTGCTCGCCGGTGCCGGGGGACGGCGTGACGGTCCGTACGGCACCGGGCGTGCCGGTGACCGTGTCCGGGCCCGGCGTCACCGTGTTCCGGGTGACGGGGCCCGGGTTCGCCGTCGCGAGGTCCTTCGTGCCGCCCAGCCCGTCGGCGCCGCCGAACGCGGGCGGCTTGGAGCTGTTCACGCCGTCGGGCGGGCTGAACGGCGCCTTGGTGGACAGCGACTTGACCGCGTCGGCGAGCCCCTCCGTCGGCGTGGCGTCCGGCCGGCGGCCCCCCGTGCCCGGGGCGCCGAGCATGGCACCGGCCGCGCCGGCCAGGAAGGCGAGTCCCAGGTCCTGCTCGGCACCGAGCGCCGCGTTGACGGCCGCACCGCCGACCACGCCGGACGCACCGCCGATCGCGGTGCGCCCGATGAGCGAGTTGGCGAACTTGGGCACGAAGTGGGAGGCCACGCCGGAGATCGCGCCGAAGGCCGCGCCGCCGATCGCCCCGCCGAGGGCCATGTTCTTGATGGCGTTGGGGTCCAGGTGCTTGCGGGTGCCCTTGAGGATCTCGATGCCCTGGAGGAGGGTCTCCAGGCCCGTCATGGTGCCCGCGCCGATGGCCGCCGACATGACCAGCCGCCGCAGGATGGCCTGGATCACCTGCCGTACGCCGGTGATCAACGCGGGTACGGCCGCCAGCCCGAACAACGTGTTGGCCAGGAAGGCCAGTTCGACGAGCATCCAGGCGAGCATCGCCTCGACCATGTAGGTGGCGTGCTCGACCTCGAGGGCGAAGTCGTCGGCCTTGAGGCGCAGTCCGTCGGCCGCCTTCGCCAGCTCGGGCAGTGTCGTGCCCAGCGCCCGCATGTACCCGTCGAACGCCTCGGCCGGCTGGCCGTTGACGTTGGACAGCACCGTGGTGCGGACGGCGTTGACCTCGCTCATCATGCCCTCGACCTGGCGGGCCAGGTCGCCCCAGACCTCGCCCTGCTGCCGCAGCAGGGCGGGGTCGGCCTCCGGCAGTTGCGTACCGGTGATGAGCGCGGCCCACCTAAGGGGCTCGGGGACGGGACTCACGCCCGGCCGCCGCGCCCGCCGCCGCTGCCGCCCCGGCCCTGACCGCCGCCGCCGATCTGCCCGTTGAGCCGGCCCGTGGTGGTCTTCGCCGCCTCGTTGGCGTCCGTGAGGACCTTGGCCATGGCCCGCAGGTTCTCGGCGGAGGTGCCGAGCACCTCGCCCACGCCGCTGCCGGCCTTGATGATGTCCTCGGCGGTCGGGACGTATCCGCTGGCGAACCGCTGGCCGGGCTTGTCGTTCCCCCAGGCTCGGGAGCCGTCCGCGGACAGGCGTGCCGCGGCCTCCTTGAAGGCTCCGCCCAGGCGCTCGGCCAGTGCCACCAGCGGCACGCTCGCCCGCTGGATTCCCTCGGGGTTGACGACGAACTTCTCGGGCACGGCGGGGCTCCTTTCCTGGCAGCGGACGGGTCAGGGATTCGGTCGGGGGGATCGGCCGGGGGCCGGAGTGCGGGCGCGGCCCCCGGGGACGGGGTCGCGGGCGGGAGCCGGTCGGCGGAACGGATCAGTCGTGTGCGATCCGGGGCCCTTCACCGGCCCGCCGCCCCACGCGCCCCTGGTCCACGTACTCCCGCACCCCGTCCGGCATGGCCGGCTCCGACGGCATCAGCCGCGCCACATCGGCCGTGCCGCGCAGCAGTCGTGCCGCGTCGAGGCCTTCGGGCAGGTGCGGGGTCATGATTTCGGCGAGGGCGGCGGTGGCCTTCCCCCTGGCCTCCTGGACGGTGGCGACGATCAGGTCCGACAGCTCCTTGGGGGCCATGCTGCGGTAGGCGCCGGTGGGGAACTCCACGGACAGCAGCTCGCCCTGCGGGCCCACCGTGACCTTCATGGCCTGCGCCTTGGCCGTGGCGGTGCCCGTCACCTCGCTCATACGGCGCTGCAGTTCACCGATCTGCGCCAGCCGGGCCTGGTAGCCCGTCCGCAGTTCCTCGATCTGCTCGTCGAACGGCGTGGACACGTGCTCGCTCCTCATGCGGTCGGACGCTTGGACGGTCGTACCCGGCGCGGACCGGGGACGCGTGAGGCTGTCGGAGCCTCTGTCCGAACACGAGAACACGATCGCGGGCGGGAAAGAACCGCAGCCCGGGAGGCGTGCCCGCACGAACACCGACGTTGTCCGAACAGACGCGGCCTGCCCCGGCCGCCCGGGGCAGGCCGCGGGTCAGACCGTGTCCTCGGCCATCGACAGGGCGTCGAGGAGCGGTTGGGTCTCCACGGTGAGGGAGACGGCTCCGGCCGGGTTGAGGTAGAGCAGATGGCCGGGCGGGAGCAGTCCGAGGACGTCCCGGCACGGCATGACCTGGTACGCCAGCCGCCCGGCAGCGTCCACCTGGGGCTGGGCGGTGAAGGCGGGCACCACCGCGGTGCCCTCCGGTGTCACGGCGGTGGCGACCTGGCCGTCCGGGCGGACGTGCACCGCGAGTTCACCGCCGACGAGGGCGCGTACGACGTCCTCGGGGCGGCCGTAGCCGGTGGCGGCCCGTTGCACCGCGTGGTCCGCCGGGTCGGTGGGCGGAGCCCAGCCCAGCGCGGCGGGCGAGGGGCGGTAGGTGTCGTTCTCCTGCCACTCGACGATCTCTCCGGTCGCGTCCGAGCGCCACCGGCCGATGACGGCCCAGTCCGGCGGTGGCCCCTCCGCCTCGTCCCAGGCCGGGTCGACCATCCCGAACCAGTGGTCGGGGGCCTGGCGTGCGGCCTCCCGGATGTCCTCGGGCGGTTCCGGCACGGCCGGTGTGGCGGGCGTGCCGCTGTCGTCGTTCATGGGTGCGTTCTCCTGGACGGCCGAGGCGGCCGGTGTGCGGGTGACGTGGGTGGTCCGCCCGTGCCGGACGGCGGCGGGCCGTCCGGCACGGGCGCGGGGTAGGCGGGTGGGCGGCGCCTAACCGATGGAGTCCGGTACGACGGGACGGGTGCCCCAGGTGGAGGCGTCCTGCGTCAGCAGGTCGACCATGCCCTTGTCGTCGGCGTCGTCGTCCTCCTGCTCGCCGTCCGCTCCGGACCCGCTCGCCGTGGGCTCCGGCTCCTCCGGTGGCTCGCCGTCCCCGTTCCCGCAGCGGATCTCGACGTCGGAGGCGATGTCCGGGGCCGTGCCGCTCCGGGCCGTGGTGGCGGCCCGCGCGGCCGGCCGCCACGTGGTCAGCTCGGGCTCGGCGCCCGGGTCCACCGTGCGCTCGGCCGCACGGACGGCGCTCGTCCCCTCCGCCTCCCAGACGGCCGGCGGGGCGACCGCGTACCGGGAGGTGCTCTCCTGGTGGTCGCCGTCGGCCGCGCCCTGGCCGGCGAACGCGAGCATCAGCATGCCGAAGCCGGCCGCCGCCACGTCCCAGGTGGAGGTGTCGTCCGCTGCCTCGGGCTGTGCCAGCACGGGGACCCGGTCGTCGGGCAGGTCGGGCAGCGGGGCGGCCTCCGCCGTCGGTTCCGTGGTGGTCTCCGCGGGTCCCTGCGCGGCCGATGGAGCCGGAACACCGGTGGGGACGACGGCGGGCCGCCCCTGTGCCGGTGCGGCGGTGGCCGGCGGCGTCACCGTCTCCGCGTCCTCGTCGGGTGACCACGCAACCGCCGGGCCACTCAGCAGCGCGGACGACTCGGTGCTGTGCCCCACATCCTCATCGCCTTCAGAGCGCGCGCCGTCCGTGCCCCTGCGTGCCGGCGGGGCCGCCGGCAGGGGCAGCACCGGTACGGCCGCGGCCGACGTGGCGGAGGCGGTACCCGACAGTGCGGAACCGCCGGCCGGCGCCCCGGCCACCGGGTCCGTTCCCGCCTCCGCGCCCGCTTCGCCGTCGCCGGTCCAGGGAGCGGTCGCCGCCTCCAGCCATCCCGAGGAGTCGGGCCGTTCGCCTCCCGACGCACTCGCGGCCCCGGCGCCCGCCGCCCCCATGCCCGGCATCATCGGCATGTACGGCATCCCGGCAGCCGCAGCGGCGGTCCCGCCCGCACCCGGCACCCCGGACGATGCCGCCTCCGGGGCCCGAGCGGCCTCGTCGCCCGCGTCCAGCCCGGACAGACCGGCACCACCGGCCACCGCACCCGCCACGGGCTCCGCTTCCGGTACCCCGGCCGACCCGGCTCCACCGGACCACGGCTTCACCTCACCACCCAACAGACCCGACGCATCCGGCCGCTCAGCACCCGCAGCCCCCTGCCCCCCGGCACCCGACGCCCCCATACCCGGCATCATCGGCATCATCGGCATCCCCGCCCCACCGGCCGAACCCGCCGCCTCACCCCCACCCGGCACCGAGGACGACGCCACCTGCGGAGCCTCGGCGAGACCCGTGACCGGCTCCACCGCCGGACCACCACCCAACCCCGACAGACCCGCACCACCGGCCACCGCACCCCCCACCGGCTCCGCCTCCGGCAACGCACCCAATTCCGCACCACCGGACCACGGCTTCACCTCACCACCCAACAGACCCGACGCATCCGGCCGCTCAGCACCCGCAACCCCCTGCCCCCCGGCACCCGACGCCCCCATACCCGGCATCATCGGCATCATCGGCATCCCCGCCCCAACGGCCGAACCCGCCGCCGACGTCTCGGGCAGGGCCGGTGCGGAGACGAGGTCGGAGGACGGCATCGCGGAGGGCGTGCCGAGACCGGGGGCGCCGCTCACGAGGTCGCTCGGCAGCGCCGCCGCACCGGTACCGCCGACGGTGCCCACATCCGGCGTGCCGATCGTTCCGACGTCGGGAACACCCGTGCCGCCGGTTCCCGGCTCCGGCGTCGGGGCACCGCCGGTCCAGGCCGTGACGGGTTCGGCCAGGCCCTGGCCCGCCGTCGAGGAAGCGGTGCCGCCCGTCGTCGGCGTGGCCACGGAGCCGAACCCGGGCAGGGGGACGGCACTGGCCGGAACGGTGCCGGCGCCCGTCCCGGAGCCGGTGGACGGATCGAGGATGTCGTTCAGGCCGGTGCCGGTCGAGCCGGGGAACGGCTCGACCGTTCCGGTACCGCCACCCGTGCCCGTGCCACCGGTCCCGGTGGGCAGGCCGGGCATCGCGGCACCGCCGGTGAACGGGTCCACGGCACCGGCCGTACCACCCGTACCGCCCGTGCCCGTGCCGGTGCCGGTGCCGGTGCCGGTGCCGGTGCCGGGGAGGGTCAGGTCGGGCACGCCCGCCCCGCCGCTTCCGGTTCCGGGGTCGCCGAGCGAGGTGCCGCCGGGGAAGGGCGAGATCGTACCCGCGCTGCCTCCGGGGTCCCCGGCCCCTCCCCCGCCGGTCGTCGCCAGGTCGGGCAGGGCGGCGCCGCCGGTGAACGGCACCGGCGAGCCCGTACCGCCTTCTCCACCGCCACCCGTGTTCAGCGAGCTCAGGTCGGGTGCGGACGCGCCACCGCCCGGACCGCCTCCCGCGGTGCTCAGGTCGGGGCCGCCGCTGCCGCCCCCCGTACCCGTGTCGGGATTGAAGGTGTTGGGGATGTGGGTGCCGTTGCCGCCGTTGCCACCGCCGGTGCTGCCGGGGTCCTTGATCGGTGAGGCGACCGGCTTGGGCTGCACGCGGCCGAGGTTCTGGCTCACCTGGGCGTAGTTCGAGGCGAGTTTCTTCAGCTCGGCCCGCATGTCGTCCGTCATCATCTGCACCAGCTCGGGCTTCTGGCTGATCGGCATGAGGCCGTTGGCCATGGGCTTGACGCCGAGCCGTGCGGCCTGGTTGGCGTACCAGGCGTCGATGGCGTGGATGTTGACCTGGGCGACGGTGAGCGCGTTGGCGCTCCAGACGAGGTTCTGGGCGACGGAACTGCCGGTGGAACCGCCGCCCAGCGCCTCGGCGTTCGAGGCGACCTGTTTGGAGAACGTGGTCATCGCGTCCATGAAGGCGTCCGCCGCACCACCCTGCCAGGGCGCGCCCTTGCCGCCGGCCAGGGCTTTGGCCTGGTCGGCCAGGCTCTTGGCGACCATCGCCATGACTTCCTGGACGAACTGGAAGTCGTTCGCCGCCTTCACCAGGGTCTGCGGGGAGGACACGGACGACGCGCGGGCTTCCCCACCCTGGCCGGGCACCAGGGCGGAACCGCCCGTGATGGCGGCCATGATCTGCTTCCAGTCCCAGCTTTCGTAGTCGGACGGGGAGCCCTGGACCGTGGGGTCGACATAGATACCGCTGTCGTCCTGGTGGAATCCGCCCTGGTTGTAGTCCGGCATAAGCCTGCGCTCTCGTCTGGGGCCTCGGCCTCCGGCACGCGAGCACGACGGCGGCGGAAGGACCGAGCGCTGATTACGTCCATGCCTGAGCCGCTGTGGGCGGCACCGGTGTCCGGTGCCGCCCACAGCGGCGGGTACCACGGTTACGTGGTCTTGCCGGTTCCGGAACCGCTGCCGGTTCCGGAACCCGAGGTGCCGGTGGAACCGGCGGTCGCGCCGCTGTCGGTTCCCAGGCGCTGGAAGTCCGCCTGCGCGTCGCTCAGCGCCTGCTGGAGGTCGCTGGTCTTCAACTTGGCGAGCTGGGCGGCCGTCGTGTACTTGTTGCTGACCGACCGCATCCCGTCGCTGATGTCCTGCAGGCCCTCGGCGAGGTCGGCGAGGACGTTGTAGTAGCGCTGCTGGAGGCCGCCGCCACCGTTGGCGCCCGAGGTGTTGGACCGCAACTGGTAGGCGTCGTAGAAGGCGCCCGGGTGCACGACCGAGGCCGAGCCGGACGACATCCGGTTGCGTGCCTCGATGACGTGAGGCACCAGTTCGGCGATGTTCTTGGCGAACTGGTCCATGGACGCCGTGTTCACGGCTTCCTTGCCCGAGCCGCCCCCACCGTTCTTGGGCACGGGCGGCGGGCCCGGGACGCCGCCGCTGTCGGGGTTGTTGACCGTGTCCGGCTTGTGGACCGTCGTGGGGTCCCACGCCTGGGGCGGTCCGGGGTCCGGAGCGGGGTCCTTCCCGCCGGGGGTGTCGGGGCGGACCGGTATGGCCGCCACGATCAGCCGCCCCAGGTCTTGACGCCGTAGTTGTGGGCCTGCAGGTACTCCTCCCGGCACTGTGCCGCCGCCTGCTGGGCCTTCGCCGCCTGGTCCTGCATCTCGGCGACGGTCTGGTTCCAGTTGACCTTGTGCTGGTCGAACAGTTCCTTGACGTCACTGATCCAGCCGGTGAGCGCCTTGGTGTTGCCGCTGGCGAACTGCTGGTTGAGCTCGTTGATCTCCGACTGTACAGTGCTCAACTGAGTCAGCGTCTCGTTGAAGGCCTGCCAGTCGACCTCGTAGGTCTCGGCCATGTGTATCTCCTCGATGAGTGGCGCACAGTGTCCCTGTGGGCGTGTTCCCGGCACTGCGCGAAAGCCGGTGCGACGTGCGTCAGAAGCCCATGAGCTTGACGGGCTCGACGGTCGCGTTGGCCAGCGTGCCGGCCGTCTGCGTGGTCGCCTGGTGCGCCTGGGTCTGGGCGTTCCCCGTCCCGATGATGCGCTGGTGCATCTCGTCGAGGACCGAACCGATCTTGTTGTAGTTCGCCATCCACCCTTCGAGGGCCCTCTGGAACGCGGCGCCGGCGTCGCCCTTCCACCCCTGCTCCGCCCTGGTGGCCAGCTCCCTCATACGCTGGTAGGACACCCTGTGGCTTTCCAAAGTCTGCAGGTGGACCTGTGCAGACTGCTGCATTCCGAGTAGGTCTACGGCCTCGGTGGACGATGCCATACCGATCCCTCCAGTCACCTCGAAAGTGTCGCGAACCTCGTTGCCCGCGTGTTTCCATCCTGTTCGCCAACCGGGCCGAAGCACAGCGGCAGGTGCCTGTCCTGCCCGGTGTGACAGGCTCTCTGCCCGTGCGCTCCGGCGCAGCGGCGCCTGGTACGGAGGGCCTGCCCGGCCGCTAGGTGAGGACCGTCGTCGTCTCCGGCACGTTGTCCAGGGCGTCCTCGTCGAGCGAGTCGAGCAGGTCGGACACGTCGGCGCCGCCCAGTACGCGCGACACCGCCAGATCGGCCAGCCGGTCTGCGAAGGCGTGCGCGTCGAGGGCGCCCCGCGCGGCGGGAGTGCGGGTGAAGTGCTCGGTCAGAGCCTCGAGCATCCCGTCCCCGGCCTCCAGCCCGGTCGCCGTCAGCCGTCGTACGGCCAGCAGCGCCAGTTCCCCGGGCGAGTACGGCGCGAAGTCTAGCCGCCCCGCGAAGGAGCCGGCCAGGTCGGTTCCCGGTGCCGTGGCCAGGAAACCGGCCAGCGGCCGGGGCTCGCCGCAGAGGACCAGCACCACGTCGTCCTGGACAGCGGCCGCCTCCCGCACCGCGGCGACCAGCGCGGTGCGCTCGGGGAGCGCGCGGGTTCCGAAGAACTCGTCGAGTTCCAGCACCAGTACGCCGCCCGCCGCCTCGCCGAACGCGGTCAGCACATTGGCCTCCGCCTGGCCGGGCCAGCGGGCCGGCCATGCGGACATCAGCACCCGGTGCACCGTACCGGTGGGCAGCAGGCCGAGTTCGGCGAGCGCGCGGGCGTACAGGACCGCCACCGCGTCACGGCCGCTGCCCTCAGGGCCGGCGAACACCAGGTTGGCCCGGCCGGCCGGTGGCTCGCCGGCGTGGCGCAGCGCCACGAGCGCGGCGAGACGGTCCTGCAGCGCACGGCGTACGTCACCGAGGCCGACGAGCCCGGCGATACGGGCGACGCCCCGGCCGGCCGGGGCGTCGGGCGGTGCCTGGCCCGACGGTGCACCCCTCGCCGCGGCGTTCTCGTCCGGGCGCGCGGGGGCCTCGGGCACCGTCTCGACGTCGGCCTCGGTCAGGCGGCTCAGCTCGGAGTCGCTGCCCGGCGCGGAGACGGCGAGCCGCGACGCCTGTCTGTTGATCATCGACTCGAAGACCTGGCGGGCCACCCGGCCGTTGCCGAACGTGGGCCCCTTCGGGACGTGTTCGAAGTAGCGGCTCACCGCGTCCCGGGCGCCGTCGGTGAGTTCGTAGTAGTGCTTGGCGCACAGGCCCCGCACGATGGTGACCAGTTCCTCGACCGTGTAGTTGGGGAACTCCACCGTGCGGGAGAAGCGCGAGGCCATGCCGGGGTTGGAGGCCAGGAACTGGTCCATGTGCTCCGAGTAGCCGGCGGCGATGACCACCACCTCGTCGCGGTGGTCCTCCATCAGCTTCATGAGGGTCTCGACGGCCTCCTGACCGAAGTCCGGGCCGGTGCCCTTGGACTGGTTGGTCAGGGTGTACGCCTCGTCGATGAAGAGCACACCGCCCAGGGCCCTGTTGAAGACCTCAGTGGTCTTGATGGCCGTACCGCCGATGATCTGGGCGACCAGGTCGGCGCGGGACACCTCCACCATGTGTCCCTGGGTCAGGATGCCGAGTTCGGCGAGGACGGCGCCGTAGAGGCGGGCCACCGTGGTCTTGCCGGTGCCGGGCGGGCCGGCGAACACCAGGTGCCGGCTCATCGGCGGCATGGGCAGGCCCATCTCCTCGCGGCGCCGGGCCATCTTGTTGAGGTTGATGAGGGCGGTGACCTCCTGTTTCACGCTCTCCAGGCCGACGAGCGCGTCCATCTCGGTCAGCGGGCCGGTGCCGGTGTGGCGCGCGGTGGACCGCCCGTCCTGGCCGGAGGGGGTGTTCCCGGTGTCCGACCACCGGTGTCCGCCCTCCGGTACCGCGGCCCCGCCGCCCTCCGCCCCGGTCACGTTCGCGGCGTCGAACCGGGAGCTGGAGCGCAGCCGGTGGAGCGCCTGGCCGCCGTTGTCCCGTATCTCGCAGTCCTGGATGCGCACCGGCTCCTCGGTGTTGGTGCGGATGCCGTCCCCGGTGTTGTCGAAGACCACGCAGTGGGTGAGATCGGCGCGACCGCCGGCCTGGATGTGCACCCCGTGCCCGTGGGCGCCGTGGACGCGGCAGCCGACGGCCGTGAGGTCGCCGCCGCCCGCGACCCGGACGCCGTCCGCGTCCGACGAGACCAGCTCGGTGTCCTTCAGCTCCACCCGCGCGTCGGCTCCGACGAGCACTCCGCAGTCCCGCAGGACACACGCCTCGGCGACGGCGGTGGCCCCGGCGACGGCCAGGCCCGGCGCGCCCGCGGCGCCGAGGCGCACGCCGGTGAGCCGGGCGGTCGCGCCCTCGCGGACGTCGACGGCCGGCCCGGACCCGGCCGCCACCTCCGTGTCGCGCAGCGCCAGCTCGGCTCCGCCGGCCAGGCGTACGCCGGTCCCGCCGGAGACCGACAGCCGCTCGCCCTCGACGGCGGCGCCGTCGGCGACCAGCAGCCCGTCACCGCTCGCGTCGCTCACCCGGACCGACCGCAGCACGGCGCGGCTGCCGCCGTCCACCCGGATGCCGACGGGTGAACCGGCCACCTGGCAGTCCTCCAGGTACGGCTTCGCCGACTCGGTGATCCGCACGCCGGTGCGGGCGGCTCCCGTCATCGAGCAGCCGCACAGTGCCGGGGCGGAGCTCCCGCCGACGAGGACGGACTCGGCGCCGGAGCCGGTGAACACGCAGTCGGTGAGGACGACCTCGCCACGGCTGGTGAGGTAGGCGTCGAGTCCCGCGCTGGCGGTCACGGTGACCCCGCGTAGCTCGGCGCTGCCGTTCTGCTCGGCGACCAGGGCGGGCTGGGCGCTGGCGGTGATCTCGGTGGTCTCCACGACGGCACGGGCGTTTCCGTTGACGCAGACGCCGTTGCCGCCGGACTCCGCCAGGCGGCAGTCACGCACGGTCAGCCGTCCGCGTTCGGCGACCACGATCGCGGAGGACAAGGTCTGGGCCACCGTGGTCTGTTCCACCACGTTGGCACCGGGAGACGTCACCACGATGCCCGCCCCGCCGGCTCCCGTCACCCGGCACCCGCGGGCGATGAGGGTTCCCCGCTGCCAGGCGAGGATCCCGGCCCAGGCGTCTCCGGAGACCGTGCACTGCTGGAGGGACGCCTCGCCGTGGCGCACTTCGACCACCGGTGTCTGTTCGCCGCCGCCCTCCAGGGTGAGCCCGTTGAGCTGGGCCGCCTCGGCGGCGATCACCACCGCGCTGGCGGTGCCGCCGTCGACGCGGACCCCGCCCGGCTCGGAGCCGGCCGCCAGGGTGACGACCCGGTCGATGACGAGGGCCTCGCGGTAGGTGCCCGCGGAGATCGTGATGAGGGCGCCGTCGGAGGCGTCCGCCAGGGCCTGACCGATGGTGCGGTAGGGCGCGGAGCCGTCCTGGGAGACCAGCAGCATCTGCCGGCTCATGGTGTTGTCCTCTTTCCGGGTGGGGCGGGGGTCTCGGTGGGGTTCGGTGGTGCGGGGAGGATGAGTCCCGGCGGGGCGGTGAACCGGGCGGCCTGCTCGGGCGACAGGTTCGGGGCCGCCCCGGGTTCGGCGGCCTGCCAGGTCCGGTCCGCCTGCTGGAGCCCGGACAGGGCCATGTCGTCCAGTGCCGTGCGTGCGGTGTCGACCCGGCCGTCTGCGGAGATCTCCGACGCGGACAGTTCGCGCAGCAGCACGGACCGCCGGTCGCCGTCGCGGACCGCCAGCACCTTGAAGGTCGTGCCGGGCAGGAAGAGCACGCGGGCCGGCTGGTCCGGGTCGAGCAGGGCGGTACGGCGTGCGGTCATCGACCAGATCAGGACGTCGGCGTCGCCGGGCAGCTCGGGCGCGGCGGCGGTCAGCGCCCAGCAGAACGCCCATTCGGTGACGAGGGTGCGGCGCCGGTACCAGTCCCACTCGGCGCCGCCGAGGGCGGCGCGCAGGACGGTGGCGCCCCGGTAGGAGGGCAGCCTGCGCAGTCCCGCGGCGACGCAGCGGGCGAGCGGGACGTGCGGCCCCACGGTGGCCCCGCGGACCTGACGGTCGAGCAGGGCGCTGTCGCCCCGCAGGTAGAGGCGGGCCGCCACCAGGTCGGTGAGGACGTCCTCGGTGGAGGTCTGGACGGTTCCGCGCAGGCCCGGCGACTCGGAGAGGAGCCGGGCGACGGCTCCGGCACCGTCGTTGTACT